>JALHTE010000287.1 GCA_022865595.1 Steroidobacteraceae bacterium
CGAGCGCGATGGCCACGGCGACGAGGGCGGTCCCGAAGATCAGGAACACGAGCCCGGTCATGCCCGGACGGGCCGTAATGTATCGCGCCGACGATAACCCTGCCCAGAACAGCAGCCCCAGCAGGATCGCGTTCGAAACGCGCAGTGCCAGGAATGCCTCATCGATGAACAGGAGCGAAATATCCGCGGGCAGGCTGGCGGATGGCCGGCATTGCTCGCGCGAGGCGGCGTTGCCGACCCACCCTCAGCGGGGGGGCAGCGCGGCGAGCAACCTCGGGAGCATCACGCCAGACGCGCCGCCAAGCGCGATACTGGCTGCCGCGGACAGGTCGGTGGGGTTTGGATTGATCTCGATCACGGTCGCGCCGGAGTCCAGCGCGCACTCGGCGAGCCCTGCGGCCGGATAGACCAGTGACGAGGTGCCGATGGACAGGAACACGTCGCAGTCCGCGGCGGCTTCCGCAGCCGCCAGCATCGGCCCGGCGGGAATCACCTCACCGAACCAGACGACGTCCGGACGTAGCAGGCCACCGCAGGCGGCACATTTCGGCAGTCCGTCATTCGAGGCGTCCGAGCGAGAGGCGGCCACCCGTTCCACCGTGCACCGGTCGCGCAGGATGTTGCCGTGATACTCGAGGACGCCGCGGCTCCCCGCGCGCTGGTGCAGGCCGTCCACGTTCTGCGTGACGAGCGTGAGCCGCGGTACGCGTCGCGCAAGCTGTGCGAGGGCGTAGTGGCCCGGATTCGGCTCGACCCTGCGGATCATCTCGCGTCGGGACTCGTACCAGTCCCAGACGAAGCGGGGATTTCGCTCGAAGGCTTCGGGGGTAGCGAGATCCTCGGGATTGAACTTCGACCAATGCCCGGTGAGTGCATCGCGAAACGTCGGAACGCCGCTCTCGGCCGACACGCCCGCGCCGGTGATCACACAGACATGGCGCGCGCTGTGCAGCGCGGCCACGGCCGGTTCAATCAATGACTCGAGCGCCGCAGCGGGATCGTTCATCGCTGTCCGCTGCGGGCCTGCTTACCGCGGGCTCAGGCCGCCTTGCCGGCCCCCGCGAGCTGCCTGAGCACGTACTGCAGGATCCCACCGTGCTGGAAGTAGTCGCGCTCCTTCGGCGTGTCGATGCGCACCCGCGCCTCGAACCGGATCGGCGAGCCGGAGGCAGGCGTGGCAATGACCGTCACCGATTTCGCGGCGCCACCATTCAGCCCGATGATCTCGAAGCTCTCCTTGCCGGTGAGTCCGAGGCTCTGCGCGTTCTCTCCGTCCTTGAACTGCAGGGGCAACACGCCCATGCCGATCAGGTTGGAGCGGTGGATGCGCTCGAAGCTCTCGGCGATCACGGCCTTCACGCCCAGCAGCATCGTGCCCTTGGCTGCCCAGTCGCGTGATGAACCGGTACCGTATTCCTTGCCGGCGATCACGACCAGCGGCGTGCCTTCGGCCTTGTACTGCATGGCCGCGTCGTAGATCGACATCTGCCCGCCGCTCGGGATGTGCACGGTGACGCCGCCTTCGGTGCCGGGTGCGAGTAGGTTGCGCAGGCGGATGTTGGCGAACGTGCCGCGCATCATCACCTCGTGGTTGCCGCGACGGGCGCCGTAGGAATTGAAGTCAACCGGCTGCACGCCCTGGTCCACCAGATACTTTGCCGCAGGGCTCGACTTCGAAATGTTGCCTGCGGGGGATATGTGGTCGGTCGTGACCGAGTCGCCCAGCAGCGCGAGCGCCCTGGCGCCACGAATGTCGGCAACCACGCCGGGGGTCATGCCCATGCCCTCGAAATACGGCGGGTTGCGCACGTAGGTGGAGGAGGGTTCCCACTTGTAGACCTCGTCCTTTGGAACCTGGATCGAGTTCCAGTTCTCGTCGCCCTCGAAAACGCTGGCATAGCCCTTCTTGAACATGCCCGAATTGACGCATTCCGCGACGGTCTGCTGGACCTCCTTGGCCGTGGGCCAGATGTCCTTGAGGAACACGGGCTTTCCGTCGGCCGCGGTCCCCAGCGGCTCGTTGTAGAGGTCTATGTCCATCGTGCCGGCGAGCGCATACGCAACGACCAGCGGCGGCGAAGCGAGGAAGTTCATTTTCACTTCCGGATGCACGCGGCCTTCGAAATTGCGGTTGCCCGAGAGTACCGAGCTCGCGATGACGTCGCCGGCCTTCACTGCCTCGGAGATTTCCGGGCGCAGCGGGCCTGAATTGCCGATGCAGGTGGTGCAGCCGTAGCCGACCAGGTAAAAGCCGACAGACTCGAGTTCCTTCAGCAGGTTGGCGGCCTTCAGGTAGTCGGTGACGACGCGCGAGCCCGGCGCGAGGCTGGTCTTGACCCAGGGCCTGGCCGTGAGGCCGAGCTTGTGTGCGTTGCGGGCAACCAGGCCGGCCGCGACCAGCACCGTGGGGTTCGAGGTATTGGTGCAGCTGGTGATCGCTGCGACCAGCACGGCTCCATCCTTGACCTCGTAGCTCTTGCCGCCCGTTGTGGCGCTCGCGTTGCCCGTGGCACCGGGATTCTTCTGCGCGCGTTCCTCGGACATCTTCGCGAGGTGCTTGCGATAAATGTCCTTCGACGATTTCAGCGGCACGCGATCCTGCGGACGCTTCGGGCCTGCGAGGCTGGGCTCGACTGTAGCGAGGTCGAGTTCCAGCACGTCCGTGTAGTCGGCCTCGCGCATGCCGTTGGTGCGCCACATGCCCTGCGCCTTCGCATAGGCCTCGACGAGCGCAATCTGCTCTGCCGGTCGGCCGGTGAGTTCGAGGTAGCGGGTGGTTTCCTCGTCGATCGGGAAGATGCCGCAGGTGCTGCCGAACTCCGGCGCCATGTTGGCGATGGTCGCGCGATCGGCGAGCGGCAGGCCGGCGAGCCCGTCGCCGAAGAACTCGACGAACTTGTCCACCACGCCCTTCTTGCGCAGCATCTCGGTGATCGTAAGCACCAGGTCAGTGGCGGTCGTGCCGGCGGGCAGAGAGCCCTTCAGCCGGAAGCCTATGACCTGCGGAATCAGCATCGTCACGGGCTGGCCGAGCATCGCTGCCTCGGCCTCGATGCCGCCGACGCCCCAGCCGAGCACGCCGAGGCCGTTGACCATCGTGGTGTGCGAGTCGGTTCCAACCAGCGTGTCGGGATAGGCGCGCTTGACGCCGGCCTTTTCATCGGCGAACACCACGCGCGCGAGGTGCTCCAAATTGACCTGGTGCACGATGCCGGTGTTCGGCGGGACGACCTTGAAGTTGCTGAATGCTGTCTGGCCCCAGCGCAGGAACGAATAGCGCTCGCCGTTGCGCGCGAATTCGATGGCGTTGTTCTTCGCCAGCGAATCCGACGCCCCGTAGGCGTCCACCTGCACGGAGTGGTCGATGACCAGTTCGGCGGGAGCCAGCGGGTTGATGTCCTGCGGGTTGCCTCCCAGTTTCGTCATGGCCTCGCGCATTGCGGCAAGGTCCACGACGACGGGGACACCGGTGAAGTCCTGCATGATCACGCGGGCCGGCGTGAATGCGATCTCGTGGCTCGGAGCCGCCTTGGCGTCCCAGTTGAGCAGTGCCTCGATGTCGGCGCGCGTGACGTTGACGCCGTCTTCGAAGCGCAGCAGGTTTTCGAGCAGGATCTTGAGGGAGAAGGGCAGGCGCCCGAGGTCGTGCCCTGCGATGGCGGGCAACTTGTAGATTTCGTAGGACTGGCCGCCCACCGCCAGCGACTGGCGGGTCTTGAAACTGTCGCTCATGCAACCTCCGGGGATACAAAAGGGCCCGACTTAGCCGCGGAATTATAGCGGGTCCGGGCGATGACCGCCCCCCCAAGGCACTGCTCACCCTGGTAGAAGACGGCGGACTGGCCCGGGGTCACGGCACGCTGCGGCTGGCGTGTCGTGACCAGGCAGGCGCCGTCGTCGGCAATCTCGACGATGCAGTCCTGGTCCGCCTGGCGATAACGTGTCTTGACGGTGCATGTGAAGCGACGCGACGGCGGCGAGCCGGCGATCCAGTGCGCGGGCCCGGTGTCGAATTCCAGGCTCACCAGCAGCGGATGATCGTGGTCCTGCACCACGACCAGCAGATTGCGCTCGAGGTCCTTGGCCGCCACGTACCAGGGGGCCTCGGCCGCGCCACGCACGCCGCCGATTTCGATCCCCTGTCGCTGCCCGAGCGTGTAATACATCAGGCCCCGGTGGCGGCCCAGTCGGCGGCCTTCGGGCGTCTCGATATCGCCTGGGCGCGCCGGAAGGTAGTTGGCGAGGAACTCCGCAAACGGCCGCTCGCCCACGAAACAGATCCCGGTGCTGTCGCGCTTGTCGTGGACCGGCAGCGCGCGCTCGCGGGCGATGCGCCGCACCTCGCTCTTGGCAAGGCCGCCGATGGGGAACAGGGTGCGCGAAAGCAGTGGGCCCGGCACGGTGTGCAGGAAATACGTCTGGTCCTTCGCAGCATCCGCGGCGCGCAGCAGGCTGGCGCGTCCGTCCTGCGTCGCTGTCCGGGCGTAATGGCCGGTAGCGAACCAGCGTGCACCGAGTCGCTCGGCGTGCTCGAAGCACACGCCGAACTTGATCTCGCGATTGCAGGCGACGTCGGGGTTCGGTGTGCGGCCGGCGGCGAGTTCGTCGAGGAAATGGCGGAACACGCGCTCGCGGTATTCCTCGGCAAAGCTCACCGTGTGCAGCGGGATCCCCAGCTCGTCGCAGGTGCGACGGGCATCCTGCAGGTCCGCGGCCGCGGTGCAGTACGCGTCGTCGTCCTCTTCCCAGTTGCGCATGAACAGCGCGTGAACATCCAGGCCCGCTTCCTTGAGAAGCGCGGCGGCGACGGCGGAATCGACACCGCCGGAAATGCCAAGGACAACTCGATCCGGGCTGTTCATGCCCGCAATTCTAGGGGACATTCCCCTTTATCCGCAGTCCGTGCCTGACGGCGCGCCGATAAATTGGGGGAATGTCCCCTCCGAAAAGGAGAATGTCCCTTCAGCCGCTGGCGGCGAGGGCGGCGGGTTCGGTGTCCAGGTGGCTGATGAGCGAGAGTGGGTGGTGGACGCCGGCGAGGTAGTCGTCCACACACTGCAGCACCAGCGGGCTGCGCAGCCGGACGCTGGGTGCAAGCAGCTCGTCGCGGCCGAGCCACCGTGTCCGGATGATGCCGCGGTCCAGCCTGCGCGAGGGGTCGTGCGCCACGAGTTCGCCGCTGAACGTGATCCTGAGGAAACTACGTCCCTGCTGCGCGGGCCGCCAGAGATAAACGCCGACCACCGCCTTTGGCAGGAAATCCCACGCGGTCTCCTCGAGCGTCTCGCGCACGACCGCCTCGAGCAGGGATTCGCCGTCCTCCAGGTGGCCGGCCGGCTGGTTCAGCACGACGCGACCGCTGGCGCGTTCCTCGACCAGCAGGAACCGCCCGTCACGCTCGGCGACTGCAGCGACCGTGACATCCGGCTTCCACACCATACCGGTCATTATACGGGGACCCCGTCGGGGGAGGCGGCTCGCCTAGAAATCAACGGCGGTCGCGCGAAGCTCTGGCTGGATCTGGCTCTCAGCCCACGCTTCGTCAAAAAAGGCGAGGTAGCGACGCACCACGGTCGCATCGTTGAACTCGACGACGCCGTCCCAGCGCGTGGCCTGCTGCCTGTATGCAATGGCCTTGTCGTCCGCAACGATGAACGAGCAGGGGTTGCCGCGGAATTCAGGCGAGACGTTTCTCAGGTCTATGTAGCTCGTGAGCCGCCGGGCCATCTGCATGAAGCGGTTGCCGTCGCGGGATGCACGTGCTGGATCCGAGATGAGCACCCTGAGGCGCGCATGCCGGCGGGCAAGTACCAGGCGCTTCATCGGCTCGAGGAAGCAGTCCTGGTCGTAGAGTTTTGGTTCGAGGTCTGGCGTGTAGATGGATAGAGAACGCTCGGCGCGGCAGGCGAGTTCAGCCACCGCCGCCCGGTATTCCTCGAGCGTCGAGAGGATGATCCTCGACTCGCTGAAATCCAGCTTTACGTCCATTTTCCTGCGTCGTCCCGCGGCGCATGTGCCGGTGAGGAATGCCTACTTCGTCGAACACAGGCCCTTCGGCCCGGAATCCCAGCCGCTCGTAGAAGCCTACGGAGTCGGCCTGTGCATGAAGGTATACCTGCGGAAGCCCCAGTTCTGTGGCCTGGTTCACGAGATGGGCAACGATGGCGGCCCCGATGCCGCCGCGGCGGTAGCAGGGGAAAACTGCAATCCGGCCGATCTTTCCGGACGGAGCGAGCCGCCCGGTCCCGGCCAGCTCGCCGGTTGCGGTGTACGCGAGCGCATGCCGGCAGCCCGGGTCCATCTCATCCAGTTCCTCGGACTCGGGGATGCCTTGCTCCTCCACGAACACCTGGCGCCGCACGGACATGAGCTGCTCCTGGTCATCCTGCCAGGTCGCCGCCAGTACCTTGACTGGCATGGCCGCAGGGCGCTCAGACATTGCGCGCCAGGCTGGCGGCAAGGCCGATGTAGGTGGCAGGCGTGAGCTCGCGCAGGCGCCGCTTTTCCGCCGGTGGAATCGGCAGGCCGTCGATGAATTCCGCGACGGCAGCGGCGTCGAGCCGGCGCCCCCGCGTGAGTTCCTTCAACTGCTCGTAGGCCTCGGGCACCGCGTGTCGGCGCATGATGGTCTGGATGGGTTCCGCAAGCAGTTCCCAGTTCGCGTCTAGCTCGGCCACGAGCCTGGCGTGGTCGACTTCGAGGCGCGCCAGGCCTCGCGACACCGACTGGATCGCGATGTCCGAGTGTGCGAGCGCCACTCCGATGTTTCGCTGCACGGTCGAGTCCGTGAGGTCGCGCTGCCAGCGCGACACCGGCAGCTTCTCGGCCATGAACCGCAGCAGCGCGTTGGCCACGCCGAAATTGCCTTCCGCATTCTCGAAGTCGATCGGGTTCACCTTGTGCGGCATGGTCGAGGAACCGACTTCCCCGGCGACCACCTTCTGGCGGAAACAGCCGACCGAGATGTAGCCCCAGAAGTCGCGGCTCAGGTCGATGAGCACGGTGTTGATGCGTGCCAGGGAGTCGAAGTATTCAGCCATCCAGTCGTGCGGCTCGATCTGCGTGGTGTACGGATTCCAATGCAGTCCCAGCGACTCGACCAGCCGGCGCGCGAGGCCGGGCCAGTCCACGTCCGGATAGGCGGCGAGGTGCGCGTTGTAGTTGCCGACGGCGCCGTTCGCCTTGCCCAGGATGCGGACCCTGCGCAACTGCTCGCAGGCATTTCGCAGCCGGTGCACGAACACCGCGACTTCCTTGCCGAGCGTGGTCGGTGTCGCCGGCTGTCCATGCGTGCGCGACATCATCGCGTCCTCGGCGTGCACATGCGCCATCGCCCGCAACGCCTCCGTCAGCGCGTCCAGGCGCGGCAGCAGCACCTCGTCGCGCGCCTGCAGGCAGAGCAGCGCATAGGAGAGGTTGTTGATGTCCTCGGAGGTGCAGGCGAAGTGCACGAACTCCAGCCGCGCGAGCCAGGCGGGATGAGATGACAGGCGATCCTTGATGAAGTACTCGACGGCCTTCACGTCGTGGTTCGTCTCCTGCTCGATGGCTTTCACAGCCGCCGCGTCGTCTTCGGAGAAGGCCGTGGCAATTCCCGTTGCCGCCGCCAGGTCGGCGTCTGCGAGCCCCTGCATCTCGGGGATGTCGGGGTTTGCGGCCAGCGCCTGCAGCCAGGCGATCTCCACTCGCACGCGGGCCCGCACCAGGCCTGACTCGCTGAACAGGCTGCGAATTTCCGCGCAGCGGCCGGCGTATCTACCGTCCACCGGCGAGAGGGCCGAGAGGGTGTTGAGGCTCATGCGTGAATCCGGGAGGTGCTACGATCCCTGATGATACCGCAGGCCCGCTCCAAGGCGCCTGCGCCGAGGCCCGGAGCGCAGGAGCATGGCGGCAGATATCGCGAACGACGGCGCGCGTCTCAGGTCCGCCATCGAGGAAAGGCTGCGCGGGTCGGCGCCGGGTGGGGATCCGTTCCTGCCGCACATGATGGAGCGCACCCCCGCGGACTTGGCGGCCCTGCGCGAGTTCCTGCCTGCTGAGTTGTCGCGCGCGGCGGTGCTGGTGCCCGTAGTCGAACGCGAGCAGGGACTGACGGTGCTGCTCACCCGCCGCGCCAGCCACTTGAAGCACCACGCCGGCCAGGTCAGCTTTCCGGGCGGACGCATCGAGGCCGGCGACCCGGGCCCCTGGGAAGCGGCGTTGCGCGAGGCGGAGGAAGAGATCGGGCTCAGCCCGGAGCACGTGAGGCTGGCCGGGTACCTCGGTGACCACTTCGTCATCACGGGTTACGTGGTGACGCCCGTCGTAGGCTTCGTGCGCCCCGGTTTCTCGCTGAAGCTCGACCTTACCGAAGTCGAGGAGGCGTTCGAGGTCCCCCTTTCGTTCGTGCTCGACCGCGCCAATCACGTCCCGCGCGAGCGGCATTTCGCGGGCCGGACCTTCAAGGGCTATGACATCCCGTACCAGGGTCACAACATCTGGGGTGCGACCGCGGTCATGTTGACGTCGCTCTGCCGGCTTCTGGAGCAGCCATGAGTGCCGCGCTCAGCCGGCTGCTCGGCGTAATGGTTCGCCTGCGGGATCCAGAGGGCGGCTGTCCGTGGGATCGCGAGCAGACCTGGGCCAGCATTGCGCCGCACACGATCGAGGAGGCCTACGAAGTGGCCGATGCCGTGGCACGCGGCGAGGCGTACGCGGTTCGCGACGAACTCGGCGACCTGCTGTTCCAGGTCGTGTTCCACGCGCGCATCGCCGAGGAGCAGCGACTGTTCGGATTCGACGACGTCGCGAATGCGATCAGCGACAAGCTCGAGCGTCGCCACCCGCACGTATTCGGGAACGAACGGGTCAGCGATGCGGCGGAGCAGGCTCGTGCATGGGAACTGCACAAGACGGCTGAGCGCCAGGCAAAGGGTGGAACGGGCGGCGTGCTGGACGGCGTGGCACTGGGACTGCCCGCATTGACGCGGGCCGCGAAGCTCGGCAAACGCGCGGCGGGTGTCGGGTTCGACTGGACGGAACCGCTGGGCGTCCTCGACAAGGTGCGCGAGGAGACGGTCGAACTCGCGCAGGCCGTCGCGTCCGATGATTCCTCCCAGGTCCGCGAAGAAGTCGGTGACCTGCTGTTCAGCGTCGCGCAGTTCGCCAGGCACTGCGGGATCGATCCGGAGGCCGCGCTGCGCGAGGCGGGTGCGAAATTCGAGCGGCGGTTCGGCGCGATGGAAGCCCTTGCGTCGGCAGAGGGTGGCTCGCTTGCCGGCCGGTCGCCTGCCGAACTGGAGGCGTTGTGGCTGACGGCAAAGCGGGACACCCGCTGAAGTCGCGGCTGGGACGCGAGCGCGCAGCGCTCGACCAGTGCCTGTTGCGGGACCGTCGCCGGCTCGAGGCCTGGACCAACAGGCTCGCCCTGCGGGGCGGCCGCGTGGATCCGCGCGAGCTCGACCGGCTGGCGCGCCAGCTCGATGCTTCGATTGCGAAGGTCGACGCGCGCAGGCAGTCGGTTCCCGTGATCCGCTTCGACGATACGCTTCCAGTTCACTCGCGCCGGGACGCGATCGCGGCGGCCATCGCTGCGTCCCAGGTAGTGATCGTCAGCGGCGCCACCGGCAGCGGCAAGAGCACGCAGCTTCCGAAGATCTGTCTCGAGCTTGGCCGCGGCGTCAAGGGAATGATCGGCCACACGCAGCCGAGGCGCATCGCGGCGCAGGCGCTTGCGCAGCGTATTGCCGAGGAAATCGGCACGACCACCGGTGACCTGGTCGGGTACAAGGTGCGATTCACCGACCGCACCGGTCCGCGCACGCTGGTCAAGCTGATGACCGACGGGCTGCTGTTGCGCGAGCTCGAAAGTGATCCGCTGCTCGAGCGCTACGACACGTTGATCCTCGACGAGGCCCACGAGCGGAACCTGAACGTCGATTTCCTGCTTGGAGTGTGCCGGCAACTGGTACGGCGCAGGCCTGAGCTGCGCGTGATCGTGACCTCCGCGACCATCGAGACGGCGCGGTTTGCGGAGTTCTTCGACGGGGCGCCGGTGGTCGACGTCGAAGGCCGCAGCTATCCAGTCGAGGTTCGCTACCGCCCGCTGCACGAGGACGAGGCAGAGGCGCCGTCGCTTCCCGAGGCCGTGGCGATGGCGCTCGACGAGCTGGCGACGGAAGGCCCCGGGATGGACGGCGACGCACTCGTGTTCCTGCCCGGGGAGAGACAGATCGCCGAATGCCGGGACATGCTCGCGCGCACGCGCGCCGCAGACTGGGAGGTGCTGCCGCTGTTCTCGAGGCTGTCTGCGCAGGAGCAGCAGCGGATCTTCGCGAAACACAGCCGTCGTCGGGTGGTGCTCGCGACCAATGTCGCGGAGACCTCGCTCACGATCCCGGGCGTTCGGTTCGTCGTGGACAGCGGGCTCGCGCGCGTGAGCCGCTACAGCCCGCGCTCCAAGTTCCAGCGGCTGCCGATCGAGCCCGTGTCGCAAGCGAGCGCCGACCAGCGCATGGGTCGCTGCGGGCGCGTGGCGGAGGGAATCTGCATCCGGCTCTATGCGGAGGACGAATTCGCCGCGCGGCCGCGCTACACGGACCCGGAGATCCTGCGAACCAACCTCGCGAGCCTGATCCTGCAAATGGCGGCGCTCGGCCTCGGTGCCCCGGAGGACTTTCCGTTCCTCGATGCACCAGATACCCGCCAGTTGAACGATGGCTATCGCCTGTTGCAGGAATTGAGCGCGGTGGACGGCGATCGGCGCATCACGCGGCTCGGCCGGCAGATGGCCGGCCTGCCGGTCGACCCGAGGCTCGCCCGCATCCTGCTGGAGGCGGGGCGGACCGGCTGTCTTGCCGAGGCGCTGGTGATCGCCGCGTTCCTGAGCATCCAGGACCCGCGCGAGCGACCGGCCGACAAGGCGGATACGGCAAACGAGCGGCATGCGCAGTTTGCCGACGAGCGATCCGATTTCATCACAGTACTGAACCTTTGGCGTGCGCTGCGCGAGCAGGGCGCCGGAGGCAACCGCGTGCTGCGCCGGTGGTGCCGTGAGAATTTCCTGTCTTTCGTGCGCGCACGCGAATGGCAGGACCTTCACGAGCAGCTTGGCAATGTCGCCGCGGGGCTCGAGCTGAAGATCAACGACCAGCCGGCAGCTTCCGGTCCTCTGCATCACGCGATCCTGACGGGATTCCTCGGCGGCATCGGTGTGCTCGACGAAGACCGGACCTACCTCGGCGCGCGAGATGCCCGGTTCGTGATTGCACCGGGCACGCCGCTGAGGAAGCGCAGCCCACGCTGGGTGGTGGCCGCGAGCTTGGTCGAGACCCAGCGCCTGTACGCGAGGATGGTTGCGCAGGTGCAGCCGTCCTGGATCGAGGCGGCCGGCGCCCATCTCGTGCGGCGGACCTACAGCGAGGCGCAGTGGGTGCCGGAGCGCGGCATGGTCATGGCACGCGAGACGGTTTCGCTGTACGGACGGGTCCTCAGCAGCGGCAGGCAGGTCAATTTCGCGAAGGTCGACCCGGCGATGGCGCGGCGGATGTTCGTCGAGGAGGCGCTGGTGCGCAGGCAGTCGGCGCTGAGCACAGCGTTCCTCGAGCGTAACCAGGAGGCGCGACGCGAGATCGAGCGCCTGGAGGCCAAGTTGCGGCGCCGGGACCTGCTTGCGCACGACGACGTACTCGCCGGCTACTATCTCGAGCGCATCCCGGCCGACATCTCGACCACGCGAAGCTTTGAGCACTGGTGGCGAACTGAGGAACGCGGGCATCCGCATCGGCTCGATATGCCACGCGAGGCGATGCTCTCGCAGCCCGTTCCAGAGGTCGAGGACGAAGCGTATCCGGACACGTGGCCGGTGGATGGCAACCATCTGCCGCTTCATTACCTGTTTGACACTTCCAGTCCCGACGACGGCGTGACATTGACCGTTCCGCTGCCGCTGCTCGGCTCGCTTGCCCAGGAGCAGATCGACTGGCTGGTACCGGGCATGTTGCGGGAAAAGGTCGTTGCGCTGCTGCGCGGGTTGCCGAAGGAGCTGCGTCGAGAGCTGGTGCCGATTCCGGATGCCGCCGACCGGTTCCTCGAGTCGCTTAAGGGTGCACGGGACCGCGGCCTCTTTTCGCGCCTGGCCGAATTCGTCACGCAGCGCGCCGGCCGGGCGACGACCGCGGACGCATTCTCGCGTGCAGTGCTGCCTGCGGCGCTTCGGCTCAATCTCCGTGTCGTCGACAACAGCGGCCACGAAATCCGCAGGGGTCGTGACCTGGACTCACTGCAACGGGAGTTGAAGGCGACGAATGCCGGCGCGCCCGTTGCAGCGCCCGGTAGCGCCTGGAACCGCGACAAGCTGCGCCGCTGGGATTTCGGCGAGATTCCGTCGGAGGTGAGCGTCAGGATTGCCGGTGTGTCGGTGCGGATGTATCCGGGCATCGAGGACACTGGCGATGCGGTGCGACTCCGGCTCTTTCCGGGCGCCGCCCAGGCGGCGCATGCCACGCGCGACGGTGTGGCCAGGCTCGCGGCGATCGCGATGCCCCAGCAGCACGGGCTGGTGCGCCGCAGTTGCGCGGCCGACCGCGAGCTGGTGCTGCTGGCGGCTGCGTCCGGCATGGGCAGTCCGCTGTTCGACGAGATAGCGGATCGTGCGGTGGCCGACGTGATCGACGAGTCGGGGCGCGGTGAACCGCGCAGCGCGGCGGAATTCGCCGGCCTGGTGGATACCGTCAGGTCACGGGTTGCGGAGCAGGGCGATGAATTGCAGAGGTGCGCGCGCAATACGCTGGCAGCGCTGAAGGAGGTTCGTTCCGCCCTGGATGCACTGGGCGCTGCTGCGTTCGACTCCGCTCGCGAGTCAATTTCGCAGCAGGTCACGGCGCTGCTCGCGCCGGGCTGGATGTGCCGGACACCGGATCCCTGGCTGCGCCAGCTTCCGAAATACCTGAAGGCCGCGTCACGTCGGGCCGTGCGCGTGCGCGACGCGGTTGAGCGCGATCGAATGCTCCACGACCTGCTGGTACCGTACGAGTCCGTCCTGAGGGAGCTTGAATTCGCCGGTGCGGGAGATCCGGCGCCGGCACCGGAGCGCGAGCGACTTCGCTGGATGCTCGAAGAGTTCCGGGTATCGTTGTTCGCGCAGGAACTCAGGACACTGCGGCCAGTGTCCGCAAAGCGCCTTGATGAGCAGCTGCAGCGCGCGCGCAGCGAATCCGGCCGTGCGGCCTAGTCCCGCCTGGGCTTCACGAACGGGCTGAGCATGTCGATCGGCAGCGGGAAGACGATGGTCGTCGTCCGGTCGTTGGCGATGTCCGCAAGCGTCTGCATGTAGCGAAGCTGCAGTGCCTCGGGTTCGGCGCTCAGCGCGACCGCGGCCTCGACCAGTTGCGCCGCCGCCTGCTTTTCGCCCTCGGCGTGGATGATCTTCGCGCGCCGGGTTCGCTCGGCCTCGGCCTGCTTTGCCATTGCGCGGATCATGCTTTCGTCGAGGTCTACGTGCTTGATCTCGACATTCGCGACCTTGATGCCCCAGGCATCGGTTGCCTGGTCCAGGATGCGCTGGATGTCGATGTTGAGCTTGTCGCGTTGCGACAGCATCTCGTCGAGTTCGTGCTGGCCGAGGACCGAGCGCAGCGTCGTCTGCGCGAGCTGGCTCGTCGCCTCGAACGGATTGGCAACCTGGATGATGGCTTTGTCGGGCTCGACGATGCGGAAATACACGACCGCATTGACCTTTACCGACACGTTGTCGCGTGAAATGACGTCCTGCGTGGGCACATCCAGCACGATGACACGCAGGTCCACCTTGACCATTCTCTGCACCAGTGGAATCAGGATGATCAGTCCCGGGCCCTTGACGCCGGTGAATCGGCCGAAGGTGAACACGACGCCACGCTCGTACTCGTTCAGAACCTTGATGATCTGCGTCGCCAGGACCAGCAGTGCGACGACGACGATGGCCAGGATCGGGATGTTGAACATGTTGTGTTCTCCTTGCGTCAGTCCTGCTCCGGCTCGACTTCCAGTGTCAGGCCGTGAACCTTGGTGATGCGGAGCCTTTGCCCCGCGTGAATGGGTGCGTGACTGGTGGCGGACCAGGTCTCGCCGTGTACCCGGACCAGGCCCTGGCGGTCGAAGCCCGCGAGTGCCTCGGCCTGCTCGCGCAGCAATCCCTCGGTCCCACTCACCACTGGACGACGCCGCGCCCGCACCGCGTACGAGAGGATTGCAAGCAGTACCGCTGATCCCACCAGGGCCATGGCGCCGATCAGCTGCCAGGCAATGCTGAATCCGGGCACGCCATCGTCGAGCAGCATCACCGACCCCACGACGAATGCGACGATGCCACCGAGTCCGAGCGCGCCGAAGGATGGTACGAATGTCTCGGCAACGATCAGGATCACGCCAAGCGCGATCAGCGCGAGACCGGCGTAGTTGACCGACAGGACCTGGAACGCGAACAGCGCCAGCAGCAGGCTGATTGCCCCGACCACGCCCGGCACCAGGGCGCCGGGGTGATAGCCCTCGAGCAGCAGGCCGTAGATACCGATCAGCATCAGCAGGTAGGCGACATTGGGATTGGTGATCAGCGACAGCAGTTCTGTTCGCCAGTCGGGCTGGACGTCGATCAGCACGAGTCCAGTCGTGTGCAGCACTACCTCGCCTGACTGCAGCTTCACAGTTCGCCCGTCGAGCGCCTGCAGCAGCCGGGCAAGGTCCGGCTCGACCAGGTCCACGACACCGGCCGCCAGCGCTTCGTCGGCGGGCAGGCTGGCGCCGGTGCGAACGGCCGTTTCGGCCCACTCGAGATTCCGGTCGCGAAGCTGCGCCAGGCTGCGGATGTATGCAGCTGCGTCGTTGACGGACTTGCGCTCCAGCGCCGTGCCTGGCCCACCGGACTTGCCGTTTTCGGCGTCCTTGCCGTCCTTTTCGTCGTCGGCGGGTTGCACGCTGCCACCCGATCCGCCGATCTGGACCGGCGTCGCGGCACCGAGGTTGGTCGCCGGGGCCATGGCGGCAACGTGGCTTGCGTACACCAGGAATGTGCCGGCGCTGGCCGCGCGGGCGCCGCTGGGCGAGACGTAGGCCACGACGGGGACAGGGGACGCCAGGATGGCCTGCACCATGTCGCGCATCGAACTGTCCAGCCCGCCCGGCGTGTCGATCGTGACGATGACGAGCGACGCGCCCTGCTCGGCTGCGCCGCGCAGCGTGCGGACGAAAAAATCGCTGGTCGCCGGCCCGATCGGGCCCGAAACCGGCAGCAGGACGCCGCTCGAGCCCCGCGGTTCGGCCCAGCCATCCAGCAGCACCAGGGACCCGGCCAGCAGCAGCAGGACTGCAAGCGTAACCCGGACCCGGGCCATCAAGGGCGTCGTGTCCATGCGCCGATGATAACAGTGCGCCGCGAGCGACGCCGAATCGCGCGCAATTACGCGGGCCGGGTATCCAGTTGCCTGGAGCCCTCAGCCCGACACGTCGAAGTTGATGCCCTGTGCGAGGGCCAGCTGGCTTCCCCAGTTGACCGTGCAGGTCTGGCGGCGCATGTAGACCTTCCAGGCATCGGAGCCCGACTCGCGCCCGCCGCCGGTGTCTTTCTCGCCCCCGAAGGCACCGCCGATCTCGGCGCCCGAGGTGCCGATGTTGACGTTTGCAATACCGCAGTCGGAGCCGCCCGCCGAGAGGAAGCGCTCCGCGTGCTGCAGGCGATCCGTGAATATCGCCGACGACAGCCCGTGCGCGACATCGTTCTGCATCGCGATCGCCTGGTCGAGGTCACGGAACGGCACCAGGTACAGGATCGGCGCGAAGGTCTCGGTGCGTACGATTTCCCATTCGCTGCTCGCAACCACGATCGCGGGCTCGACGAAGTGGCCGGGCCTGTCCAGCACCTTGCCGCCGCAGAGCAACCGTCCGCCGCTGGCCACGGCCTGCGCGACCGCCGCCTCGTACTGGCGCACTGCGCCTGCATCGATCAACGGACCCATCAGCGTGCCGGTTTCCAGCGGATCGCCTATGCGGACCTGTCGATAGGCGTTGACGAGCCGGCGCTCCAGGTCGCCGAGCCGCGACTCGTGCACGAACACGCGCCGGGTCGTCGTACAGCGCTGGCCGGCAGTGCCCACCGCGCCGAATACGATCGAGGGAACCGCAAGGTCCAGGTTCGCGTGCTCGTCGACGATGATCGCGTTGTTGCCGCCGAGTTCCAGCAGGCTCCGGCCCAATCGCTGCGCGACGCGCGCGCCCACGCTGCGGCCGACGTTCGTCGAGCCGGTGAACGACACCAGGTCTACGCGCCGGTCGTCCACGAAGCGGTTTGCGAGGTCGTGGCTCGCATCGACGAACAACTGGAAGATGCCCGGGTAGCCGTGCCGCTCGAGCACGCCATTGGCCAGGCGCTGGACGGCGACCGCGCAGAGCACGGTCTTCAGCGACGGCTTCCACACCGTGACGTTGCCGCAGATCGCTGCGAGGAACGCATTCCACGACCACACGGCCACCGGAAAGTTGAAGGCGCTGATGACGCCGACGACGCCGAGCGGGTGCCACTGCTCGAACATGCGGTGCTCGGGCCGCTCCGAGTGCATCGACAGGCCGTAGAGCATGCGCGACTGGCCGACCGCGAAATCGGCGATGTCGATCATCTCCTGGACTTCGCCGTCGCCCTCGGCCTTGATCTTGCCCATCTCGAGCGAGACCAGGCTGCCCAGGTCGGACTTGTGCCGGCGCAGTTCGTCAGCGACCAGCCTTACCGCCTCGCCGCGCTTCGGCGCAGGCACCGAGCGCCAGGCATGCGCGACTTCACGCGCGGAGCGCATCATCTGTTCGTACTGGTCGGGCGTGGTCGCGAGCACGCTGGCAATGACCTTGCCGGTCGCGGGATTCACCGAGTCGATGCGCGGTGCTGCGGGGTCCGTGAGCCAGCCGCCGTCCGCCGACCACGTGCCGGGATTCAGGGCCTCGAGCCCGAGATTGGCGAGTACCTTGTCCATTACCTGCCTCCGTTTGCCGCGCGCTGCTGGCCGGTCTCGCCGGCGACGACCATCCGGCCCGAGATTTCCTTGGTCCCCGCGCTGGCATAGTGGCGGCCGAAGCGGTTGTCGAGCACGTCTACCAGCCGGAAGTCCTCCTGCCTGACGAAGCCGCGGTAGCGGCCGGGCGACTTCAGCACCAGGTCCACCACGGCCGTGACACCGGATGCGGTCGTCACCTGGATCGCCGACCAGAGCCGTCCGGCGATCACCTGCGGGTAGATCTTGCTCACGTAGTTTTCCTCGCGCAGTTCGCCCGCCTGACGGCCGGTGACCGCGACGTACACGATCACTACGTCCTGCAATGTCTGCGGCACTGCGTTCTCGAGGATGCGCTTCAGCGTCGCACGGTCCTGGTTGAGCTTCAGGTCGTTCATCAGCAGGCGCATCTGCGCGCAGTGTCCCGGGTAACGCATGGTCTTGTAGTCCATGGTCTCCGCACGCTGTCCGTAGGTGTCACCCAGCGAACCGAGTCCGCCCGAGGTGTTGAACGCCTCGTACAGCGTTCCGTCGATCTCAATCTCTTCGAGGCCTTCCAGCGGCGCGGCTTCGGTGGCGCGGCCGTTCACGATGGCCTCGCATGGATTGCCGTATTCGTTGATCAGGCCCTCGGTGGACCATGTGAGCGAGTACTTGAGGACGTTGTTCGGGTGCTGCGGAAGCGCGCCTACGCGCAGCTTCACGCTGCGCAGCTCGTCGAAGTGGCCGATCAGTGCATTGGCCGCGATGCTGACGAAACCGGGCGCGAGCCCGCACTGCGGGACGAACGCCGTGTCGGCGTCCTCGGCGACGCGACGCACACCGCGGGTCACCGCCACGTCCTCGGTCAGGTCGAAGTAGTGGGCCCCCGCCGCGCGTGCCGCCTCGGCCACGGCAACGTTGCAGTAGAAGGGCAGGCTCGAAATTACCGCCTCGACCGGATTGGCGGCGATGTGAGCGGTGAGCGCCTGCGCGTTTCCGGCGTCGAAGCCGAATGCGCGAAGGTTTGAGAGGCCGTGTGCGTCCACGACCGCGCGCGCAACGCTCTCGTCGACATCGGCGACCTGGACGTCATAGTCGCCGGATTCGGCGAGCAGTCCGGCGATCAGTGAACCGATCTTGCCGGCCCCGAGGACGAGGACCTTGTGCATATGGGAGCTCCTGGCTTGGTTGCCTGCCCGGCCGGCGGTGCCGCGATGGGAAACGGCCTCGGGCATCGTTTGGATAGTGATTCTGACGAAACCGCCGCGGCACGTCACCCCCGGGTTCTACTGCGTTGCGGCAATAACGGTTAGGATTGCGCGATGAACCAGCGCGCCAGCATCAAGCAGCCCGACGACGCATCGACCTGGTCGCCGACCAGCTGGCAGTCCCGGCCGGCCGCCCAGCAGGCCGTCTACCGCGACCCGGCAGCGCTCGCGCGCGCAGTCGAAGCACTGGGACGCCTGCCGCCGATCGTTGTGTCCTGGGAGATCGAGGCCCTGAGGCGCCAGATCGCCGACGCGCAGCGTGGCGAGCGGTTCCTGCTGCAGGGCGGCGATTGCGCGGAGTCGCTGGCCGATTGCGAGTCCGGCCAGATTGCGCGCAAGCTCAAGATACTTCTGCAGATGAGCCTGGTGTTGCTGCACGGGCTCAAGAAACCCGTGATCCGCGTCGGCCGTTTCGCCGGCCAGTACGCCAAGCCCCGCACGACTGAAAACGAGACACGCGGTGAGGTGACGCTGCCCGTCTATCGTGGCGACCTGGTGAATCGCCCCGGCTTCACGGCGGAGGACCGCGAACCCGATCCCGAACTGCTGCTGCGGGCTTACGAGCGTGCCGCGCTCACGCTCAATTTCGTGAGGGCGCTGATCGACGGTGGCTTTGCCGACCTGCACCACCCGGAGTACTGGGACCTCGACTTCATGCACCATTCGCCGTCGCGTGACCAGTACCGGCAAATCGTCAATTCGATCTCGGACTCGCTGGATTTCTTCGAGGCGATCAGCGGCAGCCGCGTGCACGAGGCGAGCCGCGCGCCGTTTTACGCGAGCCACGAGGCGCTGCACCTGCACTACGAGCAGGCTCAGACCCGCTACATCGAGCGCAAGGGATATTGGTACAACCTGTCGACGCATTTGCCATGGATCGGCCTGCGCACGGCCGACCTCGATGGCGCGCACGTCGAATACTGCCGCGGAATCCGCAACCCGGTGGGCGTCAAGGTCGGGCCGTCCATGGACGCGGCCTGGGTGCAGGGGCTGTGCAGGGCACTGAATCCGCAGGCTGAATACGGCCGCCTGGTGCTGATCCATCGCATGGGTGCCGCAAACGTCGATTCGAAGCTGCTGCCGCTGATCGAGGCCGTACGCGCCACCGAAATCCCGGTGCTGTGGGTCTGCGACCCTATGCACGGCAACACGGAAACGACGAGTTCGGGCGTGAAGACCCGCCGCTTCGACAACATTGTTGCCGAGCTCGAGAGCTCGGTCCGGATCCACCGGGAAGCGGGCAGCTACCTCGGCGGCGTACATTTCGAACTCACTGGCGAAGACGTCACCGAGTGCACCGGCGGCGCGCGCGGATTGGCCGATGGCGACCTCGCACGTGCCTATCGGACCACAGTGGACCCACGGCTCAACTGCGAGCAGGCCCTCGAGCTCGCGATGCGGATCGCGGCGAACGCTCGCTCGGTCTGATCCGCCCGGCAGCGAGCAACTGTTCCGCGTCCGCTCGCGGAACTTCGCGTGACTGCCCCGGCGCGAGCCCGGCAATCGACCACGGCCCGACGGCCACTCGTATCAGCCTGAGCGTCGGGTGACCGACTGCCGCCGTCATGCGGCGCACCTGCCGGTTCCTGCCTTCACGAAGTTCGAGTTCGACCCAGGCCGTCGGTATTGCCTTGCGCTGCCGGATCGGCGGGTCACGCAGCCAGAGCCACTCCGGCTCGGCCACCAGGCGCGCCGAAGCGGGCAGGGTAGCTCCGTCGTTCAGTTCCACGCCGCGACGCAGAGCCCCAAGCGCTGCCTCGTCGGGCATGCCCTCGACCTGCGCGAGATAGACTTTCGGAAACGGGGCGCCGGGCTGGCTGATCCTCGCCTGCCACGGCCCGAAGTCCGTCAGCACCATCAGGCCCTCGCTGTCGTAATCCAGCCTGCCGGCAGGGTAGAGGCCGGGTGCGGAGAGCAGGTCTTTCAGGCAACGCCGCTGGTCGGGACTCGTAAACTGGGGAAGGACCTGGAAGGGCTTGTTCAGCAGGATCAGGCGCATCGTGGAAATTAGCTCTTGTCGGGCCCGCGTGCCGAAGTCTATCCTCTTATTGCGCCGCAACAACGGCGAGCCTGTTCCGTGCCCGCGTCATTGCGCGGCCACACATTGGAGTCTGCCGTGACCACACAGCCGAAGCTCGACCTGCCCTCTGGATGCGAGGTGACGGGACACCTGCAGCCCGGATACGAGGCTGTCCTCACACGTGACGCGCTGGAGTTTGTCGCCGACCTGGCCCGGCGATTTGCCCCGCGGGTCGAGGAACTGCTGGCCCGGCGCGAGGCCAGGCAGGCGGAAATCGACTCGGGCAAGCTGCCGGATTTCCTGCCAGAAACCCATGGCATTCGTGAGCACGAGTGGCACGTGACCGCGATCCCCGCCGACCTCCAGGACCGGCGCGTCGAGATCACGGGGCCGACGGATCGCAAGATGATCATCAACGCGCTGAACTCCGGCGCCAAGGTGTTCATGGCCGACTGCGAAGACTCGATGACCCCGACCTGGGACAACGTCGTGCAGGGCCAGGCGAACCTCGGCGACGCCGTTGCGCGTCGTATCGAGTTCTCGAACCCGGACGGCAAGCAGTACCGGCTGAACCCGCAGGTCGCGACGCTGA
The DNA here is from genome assembly GCA_022865595.1 of Steroidobacteraceae bacterium. Taxonomy (GTDB): domain Bacteria; phylum Pseudomonadota; class Gammaproteobacteria; order Steroidobacterales; family Steroidobacteraceae; genus RPQJ01. Next base: position 20,854 of record JALHTE010000287.1, read on the forward strand.
TCGTGCGACCGCGCGGCTGGCATCTCTATGAGAAGCACGTGCTGGTCGATGGCAGGCAGGTGCCCGGGGCCTTCGTCGACTTCGGCCTTTACCTGTTCCACAACCACGCGGAACTGAAACGCCAGGGCACCGGCCCGTATTTCTACCTGCCCAAGCTCGAGAGCCATCTCGAGGCGCGCCTGTGGGCCGAGCTGTTCCGGCATTCAGAGGCCCGGCTCGGGCTCGCGCCGCAGACGATTAAGGTCACGGTGCTGATAGAGACCATTCTCGCCGCCTTCGAGATGGACGAGATCCTCTGGGAGCTTCGCGACTACATCGTCGGTCTCAACTGCGGTCGCTGGGACTACATCTTCAGCTACATCAAGAAGTTCAGCCGCTACCCGGACAAGGTCCTGCCCGATCGCGCGCAGGTCACGATGACCACGCGCTTCCTGCATTCGTACTCGAAGCTGCTGATCAAGACGACGCACCGGCGCGGCGCTTTTGCCATGGGTGGCATGGCGGCGCAGATCCCGATCAAGGGCGATCCTGCCGCGAACGAGGCCGCCATCGGCAAGGTACGCGCGGACAAGGAGCGCGAGGCCGGCGACGGCCACGACGGTACCTGGGTCGCTCATCCGGGGTTGGTACCGATCGCAATGGAAGTTTTCGACCGACTGATGCCGACGCCGAACCAGCTGCATCGCAAGCTGGACGACGTGAAGGTGACGGCCGCGGACCTGCTCGCCGTGCCAGAGGGCACGATTACGGAGGCGGGGCTGCGCAGCAACGTGGACGTTTCCATCCAGTACATGGCGGCCTGGCTCGGCGGCAACGGCTGTGTGCCCATTCACAACCTGATGGAGGACGCGGCGACGGCCGAGATCTCGCGCGCCCAGATCTGGCAGTGGATCCGCCACCCGCGCGGCGTGCTCGACGATGGCCGCAAGGTCACCGTGGAACTGTTCCGGCAGATCGTCGCAGAGGAACTGGCGAAGCTGCGCGCCACGCTCGGCGACGCCGCGTTTGCGGCGGGCAACTTCGAACACGCCGCGAAACTCATCGACGGCATCACAACCGCCGAGACCTTCGAGACTTTCCTGACTCTTCCGGCCTACCGGGCCATCGACTGACAGAATTCGCCTACACGAGGAATTTGAAATGACCGACAAGGCTGCAAGCGCGCTGCGCAAGGACTGGGACACCAACCCGCGCTGGAAGGGCATCAGTCGCCCGTACAAGGCCGAGGACGTCGTGCGCCTGCGCGGCAACGTCCAGGTCGAGCACACGCTCGCGCGCCTCGGTGCCGAAAAGTTGTGGAACCTGGTCAACACCGAGCCTTACGTGAACTGCCTCGGTGCGCTCACCGCCGGCCAGGCAATGCAGCAGGTGAAGGCGGGCATCAAGGCCATCTACCTGTCCGGCTGGCAGGTGGCGGCCGACAACAACAGCTACATGGCCATGTACCCCGACCAGTCGCTGTATCCGGTCGACTCGGTGCCGAAGGTCGTCGAGCGGATCAATGGAACCTTCAAGCGGGCCGACGAGATCCAGTGCGCGCGCGGCGTCGGTCCCGGGCACAAGGATTTCGTCGATTTCTTCGCGCCGATCGTCGCCGACGCGGAAGCGGGCTTCGGCGGCGTGCTGAACGCGTTCGAGCTGATGAAGGCCATGATCCGCGCCGGCGCTGCTGGCGTGCACTTCGAGGACCAGCTCGCCTCGGTCAAGAAGTGCGGCCACATGGGTGGCAAGGTGCTGGTGCCGACGCAGGAAGCAGTCCAGAAGCTGGTTTCGGCGCGCCTCGCGGCCGACGTGATGGGCGTGCCGACCATCGTGCTGGCGCGTACCGACGCGGAGGCGGCCGACCTGCTGACCAGCGACGTCGACGAAAACGACAAGCCGTTCTGCACCGGCGAACGCACGCCTGAGGGTTTCTATCGCGTGAAGCCGGGCGTCGAGCAGTCGATCTCGCGCGGTCTTGCGTACGCGCCGTATGCCGACATGGTCTGGTGCGAAACGGGCAAGCCGGACCTTGGCTTCGCGAAGGCGTTTGCGGAGGCGATCCGGAAGAAGTTCCCGGGCAAGCTGCTGGCTTACAACTGCTCGCCGTCATTCAACTGGAAGAAGAACCTCGACGACGCGACGATCGCGAAGTTCCAGCGCGAGCTTGGCGCGATGGGCTACAAGTACCAGTTCATCACGCTGGCGGGCATCCACAACATGTGGTTCAACATGTTCGACCTGTCCCAGGAATACGTGAAGACGGGCATGACCGCCTACGTCGAGAAGGTGCAGGAGCCGGAGTTCGCGGCACGCGATCGCGGCTACACCTTCGTGTCGCACCAGCAGGAGGTCGGCACGGGCTACTTCGACGAAGTCACCCAGGTGATCCAGGGCGGCCACTCGTCCACGACTGCGATGCACGGGTCGACTGAAGAGGAGCAGTTCAACACCGGTGGCGCACACCACTGACCGCTGAAGACGATCGTTCAGAGACGGCCCGGGCGGGCAACCGACCGGGCCGTTTCATTTGAACGGACCGGTATGCTGCTAACCTCGCACCCTGCGATACGCCATGACTGACGCGCCCGAATGACCAGCACCTTCGACCCGCAATGCCGGCGCTGTCCGAGGCTCGCCGGGTTTCTCGACGAGGGCAGGGCAAAGTACCCCGCCTACCACTGTGCACCGGTGGAACCGTTCGGCGATGCGCGTGCACGGCTGCTGGTGGTAGGGCTGGCACCCGGCTTCCACGGCGCCAACGCGACCGGACGGCCGTTCACCGGCGACCATGCCGGTATCCTGCTGTACGAGACGCTGTATCGGTTCGGCTGGGCAAGCGCGCCGGTATCGAGTTCCGCGACGGATGGGCTCCGGCTCACGGGCTGCCGGATCACGAACGCGGTCAAGTGCGTGCCGCCGCAGAACAAGCCGACACCTGCCGAGATCGCGACCTGCAACGAATTCCTTGCCGCGGAACTCGCAACACTCGACCAGGGCTCGGTGATCCTGGCGCTCGGCGCAATTGCCCACGGCGCGGTGTTGCGGGCCCATGGTCTCAAGTTGTCGGCGCTCCCGTTCGGCCACGGCGCGGAGCATCCCTTGCCGCACGGGCGCGTCCTGGTCGATTCCTACCATTGCAGCCGCTACAACACGCAGACCCGGCGCCTTACGACCGATATGTTCAGGGAAGTCGTAGGGCGGGCGACCGCGCTATTGACCCGCATCGGCTGAGCGTCCGCGCCTTACAATCTGCGCGTGCCCGACGCCGCAGCCCCATTCGACGTGCGCTCCTTCCTCGCCGCCCTGCCTGCGAAGCCGGGCGTGTATCGAATGCTCGGGCGTGACGACACGATCCTCTACGTCGGCAAGGCGCGGCACCTCAAGAACCGGGTTTCGAGCTATTTCCGTGGCGGCGCGCACGGCGACAGGACCCAGGTGATGCTCGAGCAGGTGCTGCGGGTGGAAGTCACGGTCACGGCTTCCGAGATCGAGGCGCTGCTGCTCGAGCAGAACCTGATCAAGCGGCATCGTCCTCGCTACAACGTGCTGCTGAAGGACGACAAGAGTTTCCCGTTCATACACCTGACGGCGCACGAGTTTCCGCGGCTCGAGTTCTTCCGTGGCTCGCGCAAGGAGCCGGGGCGTTTTTTCGGGCCGTTCCCCAGCACGGTCGCGACCCGCGAATCGCTGCTGCTGCTGCAGAAGCTGTTCCGCATCCGGCCCTGTGCCGACACGTTTTTCGCCAATCGCTCGCGGCCGTGCCTCCAGTACCAGATCCAGCGCTGCACCGGGCCATGCGTGGGCCTGGTCACGAAGGAGGCCTATGCACAGGACGTTGCCGACGCAACCCGCGTGCTCGAGGGGCGCAACGACGAGGTGATCGCCGACCTTCGGCGGCGCATGGACGGGGCGGCCGATGCGCTGCGATTCGAGGAAGCCGCGAGGCTTCGCGACCAGGTCGGGATGCTGAAGCAGGTGCAGGCGAGCCAGTCGGTGACCCGGATGGGCGGCCGGGACGCAGATGCGGTCGCCGTGGCAAGCGCCGGCGCTGACCACTGTGTGTCGGTGGTATTCGTGCGTGGCGGTCGCAATCTCGGCAGCAGTAACTTTTTTACCCGTGGCGGCCTGGGTGGGGAGGCCGAGGTGCTGACCGCGTTCCTGGGCCAGCACTATCTTGCTCGGGAGGCACCGGCCGAGATCCTCGTGAGCCAGCCGCTCGAGGACTCCGAACTCCTCGAAGCGGCGCTGGGCGAGCGCAGCGGGCATGCGGTGCGGGTGCGCGCAGGCGTACGCGGTACCCGGGCGCGCTGGATCGCGATGGCCAGGGCGAACGCCGAACTGGGCCTGACGATGAAGGCCGCCAGCCGGGCAGGCATGGCGGAGCAGCTGGAGTCACTTGGAAATGTGCTCGGCCTCGGCGGCGCACCGGCCCGCATCGAGTGCTTTGACGTGAGCCATACGATGGGCGAGTCGGCCATTGCATCCTGCGTCGTCATGGGTCCCGAGGGGCCCATCAAGAGTGCCTACCGCCGATTCAACCTGCGCGGGCTCACGCCCGGTGACGACTACGCAGGAATGCGCCAGGCCGTGGAGCGGCACTTTGGGCGAATTGCGCGCGGTGAGTTCCCGCTGCCCGACTTGCTGCTGATCGACGGGGGGCGGGGCCAGCTCGCGGCAGCACTCGATGGGCTCAATGCGGCGGGAGTTGCGCCGCCTCTCACTGTGGGCGTGGCCAAGGGGGTCGATCGTCGCGCGGGGCAGGAGCGCCTTTTCTTGGACGGGCAGGATGCGCCGCTTATACTCGAGGCGGGCTCTCCGGCCCTGCGGCTCATCCAGCGCGTGCGTGACGAAGCGCATCGTTTCGCGATCGCAGGGCACCGCAAGGCCAGGGATCTCGCGCGACGCGAGTCATTCCTCGAGGAAATTCCGGGGCTCGGGCCGGTGCGACGGAAGGAACTGCTGAAGGCCTTCGGCGGCCTGCACGGACTCAAGCAGGCGTCCGTCGAGGATCTGGCGAAAGTGCAGGGCGTCAGCAGGAACCTCGCGGAAAAGATCTACGAACGTATGAACCCGGGACCGGGAAACACTTGAAGCTCGATAGCCTGCCCAACATCCTCACGATCGGCCGCATCGCCGCCGTGCCGCTGGTCGTGGCACTGTTCTACTGGGACTACCCGTGGTCAAAGCCGCTCGCGGCGATTGTTTTCATCGCCGCAGCGATCACCGACTCGCTGGACGGCTACCTGGCGCGTCGCATGGGTATCACCACGCCGCTCGGCGAGTTCCTGGATCCCGTGGCGGACAAGCTGATGGTGTCCACGGCGCTCGTGCTGCTGGTGGGACACGATACCCGGCCGCTGATCGTGGTCACGGCCATCGTGATCATCGGCCGGGAGATCACAGTGTCCGCGCTGCGTGAGTGGATGGCGCACCTTGGCGCACGGGCCAAGGTCGCGGTCTCGGGCATGGGTAAATGGAAGACCATTCTCCAGATGACGGGCCTCAGCATGATGATGTTCCGTGAGGACGTGTTCCGGCTGCCGGTGTACCAGATGGGCGTGATAATGCTGGTTCTGGCCGCAGCGCTCACGATCTGGTCCATGGGCAGCTACCTGCGGGCGGCCTGGCCTGAGCTCCGTCGCGAGCATGTCCCTTGACAGATGCTCCTAAGCTATTGAAAATTCGCGGCTCCCGACGGCCTGCGTCGTGGGGATTTCCCGAGCGGGAATAGCTCAGTTGGTAGAGCACGACCTTGCCAAGGTCGGGGTCGCGAGTTCGAGTCTCGTTTCCCGCTCCAGTTTTTCTGCCGCAGTTCCGGGTGTCCCCGGGACTGTGCGCATCACCGGCTAGGTGGCAGAGTGGTCATGCAGCGGCCTGCAAAGCCGTGTACGCCGGTTCGATTCCGACCCTAGCCTCCAAATCCACTTTTTGGATCCCCTTTGCCCCTGTTCCGGGGCGGGACGTGGGACTTTGGGGTCGACTGATCATCGTTTTTTTTTCTGCAACTTGTCAGTCCCCAAGTGCGACACGCTTTCCAGTAATGTCTGGCCGATGAGCGGCCGCTCAGTCCAACGTGGTGCATCCACTCCGCCGTCATGGCTCGATGCCATGAAGGTCGGTCGCTGGTATCGCCTGTCGGGTGATCGACCGGACCTGGGGCTGCCCGCCACGAGCGTTGGTACACGCTACCTGCGCGATGGCGATCCCGCCTGCGATCCAGTCCTGAATCCTGCTCGGCGACCATACGAGGCCCTGCGGCGGCTGGCCGGACGCGCCCCTCTTGCGCCGTGGAGCGGCCGGGTCGGCTTCTCGGCGATTACGGAGGCATGGAACGGTGCTGTACTCGCAACGCGGTTTGGCGACTCCGGCTCGCTGATTATCTTCGGCGGAGGCCATAACAACTATTTCGGCTCTGATGTTCATGCTTTTGATCTCGCCACGCGGGAGTGGAGGCGAATCTCGGACGGGTTCGTCCAGGGCAGTCCGGAGCAATACGGAGAGGGAGCGTCCTATCCGAACGCAGAGTATCCGGACGGTTCCCCGCTGCCCCCCCATACCTACGGCTACGTGCAGTACGACGCGGTCGGCAACGACTACCTGATCTTGAAGGGCAACAGCGAGCTCGGTCCCAACGTCAAAGCAGTTGCCACACCACACATGTTCAATCTCGACTGCCGCCAATGGCGGCGCGGTGCGGTCAACGACTCGGCCATTCTCAATTCGGGAGGATTCACGGCCTGGGACGCATCCCGGCGCGTGCTGTGGGGTCATTCCGGTGACGATGGAGGAGGTAACGCCTTCATCGGTTTTTGCCCGGACGGCGCGAATGCGGATGGCACGTTTGGCTGTTGGGGCCCGCTGCATTCAAACAAGTTCCCGGGCAATGCCAATCACAACGCGATGCAGATCGATCCCACGCGGGACATCATCGTGGTGCCGGTCCATGTGCGCGACGCCCTGTTCGGGATCAATCCCGCGGACCCCGACGCACCCGCGGTGGCCTTGAATGTGAGTGGCTCGCGGCCGCGCATCGCCGAATATGCTGCACTTGCATATGCACCGAACCTCGACCGGCTGATCTACTACTCCGCCCGGGACGGGGCCGCGCTCCACGCCATCGCTGCGCCAAAGGGGAGGGGCTGGTCGGCCCTGACGACTGGTGAATGGGGCTGGGAACGATGCGCGGGCGATGGATTGGACCCGATCGCAGATGCGAAGGCGAGTTCTCGCTACGCAACGAACTGGCGGCACACGTTCGGGCGGTTCCGCGTCGCAAGTTGGGGTTCGATCGACGTGGCACTACTGATCAGGCATGTCGATACCCCGGTCTATGCCCGGCGGCTAATTTGAAACCCGCACGTCAGCTCGGAGCGAGCGTCGGGTAGCCCCAGAGACTCATGCCTCGATGGATGGCCCGATTTGGCCTACCCATCTGACACGGACGACTCGCTGGACGCTCGATTGGTCCACCAGCGATGACGCTTCAGACCCTACTGAATTCTCTTCGAGACGGGTCCCGCCTGACGGCTCTCCACGCCAGTATTGGTATACGTTGCGACGGTGAAATACCACGTGCCAGCCGATAAATTCTCAATATGCATGGTCGTTGAACCTGGCGACGCGACATCCAAAGTCTTCGTTAACCCACCCGCCGACTGCCCGTAGCGAATCGTATAGCCCGCAATATTGGTCAGGGGCGAGCCGTCCTCGTTCTGGGTCGGGGCTGTCCAGGTCAGGTCCGCGAAACCGATGACGGAGACTGGTGTCGCGGCGGAGGGCCTCACCGGATCTGGGTACTGGGACGGAGTCGCGGTCGAAAGCAACCCGCCTGTGGAATCGCCAGACCAGTTACCGCATCCGGCCAGCGTTGCGATCAGCGCGCATACGAAAGCTCTGCTTGTCTTTCTCCCGAAAATTGTGCGCAACATTTCCTCCTACGGTCGTCATGTCCGTCGTCAATCGGATTCCGCGTCCGGATTTCGAGGGACGTCGAGGATTGCAGCCGGCGCGTGGGGGCTCTCGGAGGAGATCAGGCGCAGATCCGGCAACCCCGCTATCCATGGCTCGAGAGTGGCCAGGACCGGAAGCTTTGCGTCCCCGCCTTTCGGCGGGTATGCCATTTACGGACGCGCCAAGACATTTGACATATTCTCAGCGCGCAACGACCACAGACCGGCCCGGCACAGAAAAGTTCACGCCGGTTGGAAAGGTTTGTGGTCCGGGGAGGGCGGGCCGCGTCCCTGTCGTCCGGGGACGTCCGACAGCGGCGCGATTAACGTGGGCTGGCTTTGGGGGTATGTCGCGGGAGCCACACGCGGCGACCCGCGCGGAATCAGGTGCTTAGCCCGCTTTTGGGGGCGTGACCCTAGCCTCCACACCCAGCTGGCCGACATCCCTGCAGCTGGGTGCTGTGGCAGTGATCTCGTATTCCTAGCCATCCTGGCCCATCAGCTGGGCCACTTCGCTCCGGCCAGTCAGCTAGTCCTCCAGGCACCCTACGTAGAGAGCGATCAGGGTGACCATTGCGCCGTAGCGAAACGCGCTCTGCAGGGACAGGTCTCGCAGTACATCTGAGCGCCACATCTCGAACCATGTTTCGCCGATAACGATAAAGCCGCCGAAAAGCAGCAGCATGGCAACGCCACAACCTGCCAGCGCGGGTCTCTTCGCCACGGCAAACACTGCCGCATCGCCGGCCCGCGTTCGCCACATCTGCACAGCGCCGACAGAGCACAGGATGCCTGCGGCCAGCTTCGTCAGCATGATCATCAGCGCTCCCATCCATATGACGACCGGACTGGAGGTTGACCTCCAGCTTTCAGCCCCGCCTTCAAAAGTGGACATCGAAGCCGCTGCGCCCACCGCGCCCATGGTTCCGTCCCAATCCGTGGCGTTTCCGAATGCGCCCAGCAGGCTCCATAAGGCCACAGATACGATCAGCAGGATTTTCGTCATTCTCAACACGGTTCTGTTCTCCCTGATGCCTCGACAGCACCACGCCGTTTATACAATATCCAGGAATGATCGGCAGCTGATCCGCTGCTATTCGCACTTCGCGCGCCATCGCCTCGGGCTCATGCCCGTCCACAAACGGAACGCGCGCGAAAATACAGCGGCGTCGGCGTAGCGTAGAGCCTCGGCGACCTGTGAGATCTTCAGTTGGGTATCGCGCAACAGGTGAAACGCAAGCTCGCGTCGCACGTCGTTGGTGAGGCTACGCACCGTCGCGTCTTCCTCTGCAAGGCGACGGCGCAATGTGCGCGGGGCTACATTGAAGAGTCGTGCCAGCTTCGGCGTGGAGCCGGAGCTCGAAAAGAGCATTGCACGGATCGCACGGTGAACCTGCCGAGAGAACGGCACCGGGTCGGACGCCTCTTTGGACTGAATGGCCCGAGCTGCCGCGTTGAACGCATTGCTGCTGGCTCCTGAGATGGGCTGGTCGAGCCAGCGCGAATCGAAGATGATCGCCGAGAGGTCCGCGTCGAACTCGAGGTTCTCGCCGAACACGGCCCGGTACGGCTTCAGCTCCGTCGGCCGCGCCCGCGAAAGCCGCACCAGTAGCGGCCGCCAGGACGGTCCGCAGAGTTCGCGCAGCAACAGGTACTGCATCGTGAGGCCGCCGTCCTGGATGTATTCCGCCCCTGGGATGACGCCGGCGAACAGCGCGTAACCCAGTGCGGTGCGCCCGTCGCCGACGTCAAGCATGAACGACATGGCGCCCTGGTCGGTGACCTGCAGGTGAGCCGTGCCGAGTGCCAGTGCCTCGCGCACTGACGTGCAGTTCTTCATGAGGCCGCCCAGTTCGCCCAGCGAGGTCGCGTCGAAGCGCCGGCCGACCAGCAGTCCGAAATGTGGGCAGTCCGTGTGGCTGGCGCAGCCTTCAAGCAGCCTGCCGAGCACGTCGCTGGGCAGGCGCGCTTCTGGATCGTCGAAGACGTCGGGGGCTGCGCCGGCAGTCGCCAGCAGTTCAGGAAAATCGAGGCCAAATTCCCGGGCCAGTGTCCGGATCTGCAGCACTGTACCGACACGGATATCGCCGGGAAAAGTCGATGCGGGGTCCCACGGCCTTGATGGACGCCTGGATCTCTTGCCGCGAGAGGCCGCCTGGTTCGTTGTCGCCATCGATCTGACCCGTTTGGCCTTAATTGCAAAGTATACCTGCAGCAACTTTAATAACCTGCGCTCCGGCGCACGAGGATTTTCTGAATTCCCGGCGGTTCGCCAGCGTGGGACACAGGCAGTACCATCGCGTACCGTCCTCGCGGGCGACGGTTGGTTGCTGCCGACCATGCCGGATTGCGGCACACCTGGCTCTCGAATAATTGATCATCAACCAACTGATCATCCACGGAGATGACCCATGCTCAAGCGTTCCCTTCCAGTGTTGATGCTGCCGGCGCTTTGCCTCGGTGGCGTTGCCCAGGCCCAGGAGTTCCCGATCCTGGACGAGATCGCCCAGAAGGTGATCGCGAAATACCAGAATGCTACTTGCGAGCAGCTGTGGGAGGAAAAGGCCCAGGGCCAGGGCAAGCCGAAGTCAGCCAAGGAGCAGCGGGTCGTCGAGGTTCTGAAAAGCGATCCGAAGATGCAGCAGGCATTCTTCAGCCAGGTCGCCACGCCCATCGTCACGAAGATGTTCCAGTGCGGGATGATCCCATGATGCCGTCGAACGCGCGTACAGGCCGTGGAGCGGCAGTGCTCGCTTCGGCGGCGCTCGTCCTGCTGCTGCCTGCTCCGGGCGGCAGCAGCATCGCACTGGCGGCCGCTGCAGCGGCGCCAGCGATTGCCCCGCCTGCGATTGAACTTGAGCCCAGGGCCCTCGGCATCCTGAAGGGAGCCTGCGACACGCTGGCCGCGGCAAAGACGGTCTCCTTCAAGGCAGTCGTAGCAGAGGAAAGCCCAAGCCGGCTGGGCCCGCCGCTGCTGTATTCGAGTCGCTATCAGGTCGTGCTGCAACGTCCCGACAAGCTGCGCATCCTGAGCCCGGGTGATGGGCCGGCGACGGAGTTCTACTACGACGGCAAGTCGATGGCAGCGTTTGCGCCGAAGGAAAACTACATCGCGCGGGCCGACGCTCCGCCGACGATCGACGCGGCGCTGGACCAGGCATTCACCAGGGCGCAGATCTATTACCCGTTCATGGACCTGCTCGACGCGGATCCATACAAGAACGTGCTGGCGGGCCTGCGCGTGGCGTTCTACATCGGCGAGTCGGAGTCCGTGGGCGGTGTGAAGACCTACATGGTCGCGTACGCGAACGACCACGCCTTCGTGCAGGCCTGGATTGGCGTCGATGACAAGCTGCCGAGGCGGATGCGAGCGATCTATCGCAAGGACCCGGCCATGCTGCGCCACGACATGGACATTAACGACTGGAAGCTCGGCGCGCCGCTCGCGGCCGGGACGTTTGCGGTGCCAGAGGCTGCGAAGAAGGCGCTGCCGATTCCATTTGACCGACCTGACGACGGTGCGGCGGTGGCCGAGCCGGCGCCGAAGCCGTGAGCTGGGAGATGACCATGAAGAACATCGTGATAACGGTCGGTGCGGTGCTGGCAATCGGCCTGGCACCGCAGTTCGCCGGGGCCTATACGCACCGGAATCGCGCAGGCGGCAGCACCGAGCATGCCTACGGGCAGGGCACTGAGCATACGAACGCATACGGCGGGAGCACGGAGCATGCCTACGGAGGCGGAACCGAGCACACCAACATGTACGGCGGGTCCACCGAAGGCAAGTACGGCGACGGCGCCGAGCACACGAACGTGTACGGTGGTACGACGTCGGCTCGGTACGGATCGGGCGCGTATCACTCCACTCCCTACGGTGCGACGGTGTACGCACCTCCGCCGCCCGGCGCATACGCATATCACCCGCCCGCCACGGTCAATTACTACGGCGCCGGTTGCTACAACTGCGGTGGCTACAGCACGGCGGGCGCCGTCGCAGCCGGCGTGGTCGTGGGCGCCGCTGTGGGTGCGGCTGCGGCCGAGTCCGCAAGCACGACGACGACTACCACCACTACCACGACCTACGTCGTCGGGGACGTGTATCCGACGCTTCCGAGCGGATGCGCAATGCCCAAGGTTGACGGCACGACGTACTACCTCTGCGGCAACACCTGGTTCCAGCCGAGCTACGGCGCGAACGGCGTGTACTACAAGGTTGTAACGGCCCCCTGAGCCGGCGGCGAGCCGATGCGCCGCATCGAGGCCAACGGCCTGATCCTGCCGCGGCGCTGGCCGTCGATCAGCGTGCCGACGCTGGGGGTATGGAGCGACGGCGACCTGTTTCTCGCAGAGTCGCAGATGATCGAATCGCAGAACTACGTCGATGGACCCTGGCGTTACGAGCGGGTTGACGGTGCGAACCACTGGCTGCAGTTGACCGCGCCCGAGCGTGTGAACGCGCTGCTGCTCGACTATCTGCACTGATGCGCGCTACCCGCGCAGCGAGAGACGTTTGCTTTTAAGCTGTGGCTGGTTCAGCGAGCACTCGATATGATCGCGGCGTTGCCGGCAGCCGACGCTGCGCGGGCGCGGCAGTGGCTCGCCGACTGCGGGGGGGCACGCCTGTTGCAACTCGACATTCCTCGTGTCGAGGTCTCTGGCCTGACACCCCGATTTGCGTGAGGGATCCTTGGACCTGACAGCCTGTCCGGACTGCGACCTGCTGCAGACGCTGCCCGAACTGGAACCCGGCAGCCGGGCGTGTTGCGCGCGCTGCGGGCACGTCCTGGTGGTGAGGGCTGAGGATCCCATCACGCGTCCGCTTGCGCTCTCCGTCGCGGCCGCAATCCTGCTCGTCATCGCCAACACCATGCCGATGATGAGCATGTCGGTGATTGGCCGGCATGCGAGCACGACGATACTCGGCGGCTGCCTGAAGATGTGGCAAACGGGCCAGCCGATCACCGCGGTGCTGGTGGCATTCTGCGCACTGGTTGCCCCGGCATTGTTCGTGCTGTTCCTGCTGGCCGTGCTGCTGGCCGCGCGCCGTCCGCCCGCTCCGCCATGGGTGGGCGAGTTGCTGCGTTGGTCTGAATTCCTGCAGCCATGGGCAATGGTCGAGGTGATGATGCTCGGCGTGCTGGTTGCGCTGGTAAAGATTGCCGAGCTCGCGACGGTCGAGCCTGGGCTCGGGATGTTCGCGATCTTCGGCCTGATGATTCTCTTTCCTGCGATAGCGACAGGTTTCGATGAGGATGCAATCTGGCGGCGGGTCACCTGGGCGGACGGAGAGTTGCCGCACACATCGTCGAGTCCACCGTTGGCCACGCCATGAGCCGGAAACTGTTTTCTGCTGCGCACGCCGGGCTCGTGTGCTGTGAAACCTGCAGCCTGGTGGCGAAGCCCGTGAATCGCCAGGAGCCAGGGCATTGCCCACGTTGCGGATCTGAGCTGGAATGGCGCCGCAAGGCGTCGATAGAGACGACCTGGGCGCTGCTGGTCGCGGCCGCCGTCTGTTTTCTCCCGGCCAACCTTTTGCCGGTGATGGAGACCACGACCATGGGCTCGACCGAACCCGACACGATCATGGGCGGCGTCGTGCTGCTCTATCAGACGGGTTCGTGGCCACTTGCGCTGATCGTACTGGTTGCGAGCTTCATGGTCCCGCTCGGGAAGCTGATTGCGCTTACCTACCTGCTGGTCTCGGTGCAGCGTGGATCCTCAGCGAGCAACCAGGAGCGGACGCGCCTGTACAGGATGGTCGAGATCATCGGCCGCTGGTCGATGCTCGATGTGTTCGTGGACACATTTACGGTCGCCCTGGTGCAGCTCGATCCTCTCATGTCGATCGTGCCGGGGCCGGGCGTGTTGTTCTTTGCGGCCGTGGTCGTGCTTACCATGATCGCTGCTGAAACTTTCGATCCGCGCCTCATCTGGGATGGCGGCGCACGACAGGAGACCCGCCATGGCTGAGCCCTATTCCGACAACGAGCTGCCGCAGGCTCGTGTGACTCCCGGCAGGCGGAAGCGGATCTCCGTAATCTGGATCATCCCGATCCTGGCCGCCGTGGTCGCGCTCGGAATTGCCATCAATCGGATCATGAAGGAGGGCCCGACGATCACCATCGAGTTCCGCGAGGCCCAGGGTATTGAGGCCGGCAAGACATTCATCAAGTACAAGGACGTGAATATCGGGCAGGTGAGCAAGATCGAGCTGTCCAGCGACTTCTCGAGGGTCAAGGTCACCGCGAAGATCACCAAGGACGCGGAGGACCTGATGACCGAGGATGCGCGATTCTGGGTGGTCGAGCCGCGCATCTCGATGAGCGGAGTGTCGGGCCTCAGCACGCTGCTTTCCGGAAACTACATCGGTTTTGCGGAAGGAAGGTCGAAGAAGTCCGGACGCAGTTATGTCGGTTTGGAGGTGGCGCCGATCGTTTCCGGCCAGCCCGGCCGCGAATTCCTGCTGACCGCCGCGGCGCTCGGCTCGTTCGGCGTAGGCTCGCCGGTATATTTCCGGCGCATCGCCGTTGGGCAGGTCACGTCCTATGAGCTGGCGCCGGACGGCAAGGCGATCCAGCTGAAGGTTTTCGTCAATTCGCCCTACGAGAAATACGTCAACCCGGAAACACGCTTCTGGAACGCCAGCGGTATCGACATGTCGGTCGGGGCGAACGGCGTGGACATTCGCACCGAGTCGCTGGTGGCACTGCTGGCAGGCGGTGTGGCCTTCGAAACACCGAGTTATGCGAAAGTCGATGGACCCGCCGCGGCGGGAACCGGGTTCACGCTATACCGCGACCAGGCGACTGCGATGAAGCAACCCGAGGCAATTGCGCGGAAATTCGTCCTGTATTTCGACGAGTCGTTGCGCGGCCTTTCGGTCGAGGCACCGGTCCTTATGCTCGGGCTGCCGGCCGGCGAGGTCACCGCCGTCGGCCTCGAGGTCGACCTCAAGGCCGATCGCCCCAGGGGTCGCGTGGAAATCGTTGCCTACCCCGACCGACTCATCACGCGGCTGGGTGGAGCGGGCGCCGCGGACGCCGCGGACATGGCCAGGGGTAAAGCGGTTCGCGAAGCGTATTTCAACCGGCTGGTAGAGCAGCAGGGTCTCCGGGCACAGTTGCGCAGTGGCAACCTGCTCACGGGCGAGCGCTATGTAGCTCTCGACTTTTTCCCGGATGTCCCGGAGGCCGTGATCGACTGGAACCTTGCAGAACCCGTCATGCCGACGATCCCGAGCGCGTTGCCGGAACTCGAGGCAAAGCTTGGCAGCATAATGACCAAGCTCGACAGCCTCCCGTACAAGGCGATCGGCGAGAACTTCAATACCACGCTCGAAACCGTCAACGAATTGCTCGCGCGCTGGGACAAGGACCTGACGCCGGAGCTGAAGGGGGCATTGGTGGACATGCGTGCCGCAATGACCAAGGCGGACCGATTGCTGGATAACGCCAATACCAACATTACCGGTCCCGATGCTCCGACTCAGCAGGCATTGAAGGATGCGCTGGACGAGGTGTCGCGTGCGGCGCGCTCATTCCGCGACCTCACCGATTACCTGGAGCGCCATCCGGAGGCGCTGATCCGCGGCAAGGACGAGGAGAAGAACTGATGCGAAGATACATTAATCGGGTACTGCTGCCCGCCACGCTTGCGGTCCTGGCGGGCTGTTCGTCCACGCCGGCTTCGCAGTTCTACACCTTGAGCGCGGTCGCTGGCGCGGGCGCACCTCCGGCGACCAGCGTAGCGGTGGTCGTAGGGCCCGTTTCCGTTCCGGCATCCGTTGACCGGCCGCAGATCGTGGTGACGGCCGGCGCGAACCAGGTGCAGCTCGATGAATTCAATCGCTGGGCATCGCCGCTGCGGGATGCAATCGCGGTGACGCTGGCGAGCGACCTCGCGGCAGACCTCGGCACACCTGACGTAACGACGCTGTCGGGCGGCGACGTGCAGGCGGCCCAATACCGGGTCGTCGTAGATGTGCTGCGTTTCGACTCCACGCCGGGTACTTCCGCGGTGCTGGAAGCCGCGTGGCGTGTTCGGCGGGTGAAGGACGAGAAGTCCGAGTCCGGACGGACCAGTGTCCGTGAGCCGCTGCAACAGGCGGGGTACGGGCCGCTCGCCGCTGGCCACAGTCGCGCCGTTGCCCGACTCGCGCAAGACATAGCAACCGCGATCCGGTCACTCGAGGCGGCACCGGCCCAGTAGCGGGGCCGCGAATCGTGACGTTGCTTGCAGGAGCCGGCCCCACGAGAGCCGGCCTCGAGGGATATCATGGCCGTCCCCAGGGAGCGCGCGGCCGAGCGCGCCGGCCCCAAGCGAGCCAGCCCATGAAGACTAGTTCCTTGACGACTGGACTGTTGGCGGCAGTTTTTGCCTGTGTCGCCGCAGCGGCGCCAGGGTCCGCGCCGGTGGCGAATCCATCACTGGACTATCCAGGCGGTGGCCAGGTGCGTGTGATCGTGAAGCTGCGCGGCGCGGGCGCGACACGCGGCTCACGCTTGGTCGTCGACGACCCGGACGTAGCGTCGCTCGCCAGCCGCACTGGTGTTCCGCTCCGGCAGAGCCGCAGGATCGAATCAAGGCTTCGCGTGCTGGAACTCGGCGTCCTGGCGGCCCCCGGGTCCATTGAGCCAGCGCTCGAGGCGCTGCGGGCCGATCCGACCGTACAGTACGCGGAGCTCGACCGGCGGCGGTATGCGCACGCGATACCCAACGACACGCTTTTTCCGGGGCAGTGGTACCTGCAAAACGCGCCTGCTGCGCCGAGCGCGGTCGACGCCGTCAGTGCCTGGGATATTTCCACCGGCGGCACCGGGGTCGTGATCGCGGTGCTCGATACCGGTGTGCGTTACGAGCACCCGGACCTGGCGCTGGCAGGGGCGGGCGGCCGGCTGCTGCCTGGATTCGACTTTGTTTCGGAACGCAAGCTCGCGAACGACAACGACGGCTGGGACCTTGACGCGTCGGACCCGGGCGACTGGGTGACGGACAATGAAGTGTCCTCGCTGCCGTTCGATGGCTGCCAGGCGAGCGGCAGTACCTGGCACGGAACCCGCGTCTCAGGGATCATCGCTGCGCGCAGCAACAACGCGCGCGGGGTCGCCGGCCTCGCATGGCAGGGCTGGATCCTGCCGGTGCGGGTGCTTGGCAAGTGCGGCGGCTATGACTCAGACATCGTCGCCGGGA
>JALHTE010000288.1 GCA_022865595.1 Steroidobacteraceae bacterium
ATGCCGGAACCATTTCGCGAGAGAGCCGATCTGAATAAGCAAAGCGCTGGATGAATCCGTCGGTCGACCGACTTGGCCTAGAATTGTGATCAATGCCTGCCGCTAGCGGGAAAAGCATTCCTGACATTACGGTAATTGCTTTCTCGTCAACATTCCCAGGAACGTAGTACCGCTTGGTTGGAACGACGCGGCCATCCGAAGTCTCGGCTATCGCACCGGCCCTCTTAAGTTCTGCACGCACCGCGCCCGCTGGCACGTCTCCTGCAACGGCTCTCACCAACGATGCAAAACATGGTTCGTCCCCATCTATCGGAAGCGCCAGCGGCCGACCAGCCGAGTCAAGAAAATCTGCATCGCTATGCCATGCGTGCAGGACACGCGCTGGAGGGCCAGAATGATCCGAGTGGCTTTTCTCGAGAGCACCAGCGACTTTCAGAACTTTGTCACGCAATCGTCTAACTTCTTTGCGTGACAAACCCGTTCTAACTGATACGCGAGATCCATTGGCCCTGCGGCCACGATCGTCCGTTTCGGCGAAGGCTTCGCGGACAAATGCCGCCTTCCCGATCTCCGCGAACTGGCGGAAGGTGATTCCATAACGCAACAGGATTCGCGCGATGGGAATGAGGCACGAGTATAGCGAGCCGAGCATCCTCGTCTGGATACTGTCACCCATTCATCGCCCCTTGTTGATTGAGACAAAGAAAGCGGAAAGCGGCACATCGAACATGCATTGATTAATTGACTAGACCAAGGCCGAATACGGTCCGCCGATAATGCCTCAACTCCTCGATCGACTCGCGGACATCCGCGAGCGCTGAATGTGCCGAAGCCTTCTGCACTCCAGCGAGCACCCCCGGCGCCCAGCGGCGCGCCAGTTCCTTCAAAGTACTGACATCGAGATTTCTGTAGTGAAAGAACCGCTCGAGTACCGGCATCTCGCGCGCTAGGAACCGGCGGTCCTGGCAAATGCTGTTACCGCACATTGGCGAGGCTCCGCGAAGTGCATGCAGGGCCAGGAACTCGATGGTCCGCGCTTCGGCCTGGGCAGCGTCTACCCTGCTCGCCCTCACCCGCTCTACCAGGCCCGAGGCGCCGTGTGTCGTGCGATTCCACTCGTCCATCTTGTCCAGCACCGCATCGCTCTGGTGAACTGCGATCACTGGGCCCTCAGCGATCAAGTTCAGGTGCGAGTCGGTCACGATCGTCGCAATCTCGATGATGTGATCAAGCGCCGGGTCGAGCCCGGTCATCTCGAGGTCTATCCAGACGAGGTTGTCCTCAATCGTCACTGCCAGACCGCCACTGCGCCGAATGGCGCCTGATTGTGGTCGATTCTAGCAAAAGTTAAGCTGCACCCGGCACGAGCTCCCCCTGATGAATGCATTCACCTTCATGTTCCTGTTTTTCCTGACGGCGCACGTCGCGGTCCAGTTGTGGCTGGCGCGGCGCCAGGTCGCTTATGTCGCGTCGGCGCGGGCGTCGGTGCCGCCAGCCTTCGCAGGCGTCGTCACACCGTCAGAACACGCAAAGGCGGCGGATTACACGGTTGCCAAACAGCGTCTCGGCATGTTCGAAGTCGGGTTCGATACCGTGGTTCTGCTCTGGCTGACCCTTGGCGGAGGCATCGCACAAATCGAGACGCTCGTCGGGCAGCTGGGCGTACCCCCGCTGATTTCCGGAACGCTGCTGATCCTGGCCGTTTTCGGCTGCGTCGCCCTTTTGTCGCTGCCCTTCGGCATCTACCGCACCTTCTCACTGGAGCAGCGCTTCGGGTTCAATCACACGACGCCTGCCGTCTACGTGGCCGACCTTGCAAAGGGAGTGGCGCTGGGCCTGCTGCTGGGCGGGCTCGTCGCCGCGTGCGTGCTGTGGATCATGTCGGCGCTCGGTGATTCATGGTGGCTCGGGGGCTGGCTCGCCTGGACAGTCTTCACGCTGGCGCTTACCTGGGCCTGGCCGCGCGTGATCGCACCCTTGTTCAACAAGTTCACGCCGCTCGAGGATCCGGCCCTCCGGTCGCGAATCGATGCACTGCTCGAGCGCTGTGGATTTCATGCCAGTGGCGTCTTCATCATGGATGGGTCGCGCCGTTCTTCCCACGGCAATGCATATTTCACCGGCCTGGGCCGGGAGAAGCGGATCGTTTTCTTTGACACGCTGGTGTCAAGCCTTGCGCCGCCGCAGGTCGAATCCGTGCTTGCGCACGAACTCGCACATTTCCGCCTGCACCACGTTCCGCAGCGCATCGTGGTCGGGATACTCGCGAGCTTTGCCGGGTTCGCGCTGCTGGGCTGGCTTGCTGGGCATGCGTGGTTCTATTTCTCCCTCGGTGTTCCCGAGGCCAGCGATGCAGCCGCGTTGATCCTGTTCCTGCTGGTTGCTCCGGTCTTCACCTGGCCCCTGACGCCCGCCACGGCTGCCTGGTCAAGGCGGCACGAGTTCCAGGCGGACGCTTTTGCGGCCAGCAACAGCGATGCCCGGTCTCTCTCGGAAGCGCTGGTGGTGCTCTACAGGGACAACGCCAGCACGCTCACACCGGATCCCGTCCACTCGGCCTTCTACGATTCTCACCCGCCACCGGCCATTCGCATCGAGCGCCTGAACGCACTGCTGCGAACGGCCCCGTCGACCCCCGCCGCAGTATAGTGAGCATCCGGGACGCTACCGGCTGCGTTATCGAGTCATACGGACGGCGCGTGGTCGTCGAACTGGCCGATGGCGAAACGGTGACCTGCAACCTGCGCGGACGGAAGCTTGATGTCGTCGCCGGCGACCAGGTTCGCGTCGAGCAGCGCCAGGGCTCGGATGAGATGAGCGTGGTCGAGCGGCTTCCCCGGCGCAACCTGCTCAGCCGCAGCGATAGCCGTGGTCTCGAGGAATCCATCGCCGCCAATCTCGACCAGCTCGGGATCGTCGTCGCGCGCGTGCCGACCTCCGACCCTTACATCGTGGATCGCTACGCTTCCGGCGCATGCTACGCCGGCATCCAGCCGCTGCTGATCGTCAACAAGATGGACCTCCCGATCGACAGTGGCGACCTGTCGTTCGTCGAGCCGCTGCGCGCAATGGGTTTCCCGGTGTGCGAGGTTTCGGCGCGCACCGGCGCGGGCCTCGATGGGCTCATCGACCTGCTGCGCGGACGAAGAACCCTGCTGGCAGGACAATCGGGAGTAGGAAAGTCCTCGGTGCTCAATGCGCTGGCGGGAGACGCCCTGCGCGCGACCGGGCGGCTGTCGGAGCGCTCAGGCGAAGGCCGTCACACGACCGTCTCGTCGGCCATCGTGAGGCTGCCGTGGGGCGAACTTGCAGATTCTCCCGGCGTGCGCGACTACGCGCCCCCGGTGGTGCCGCTGCGGGACGTGCAGCGCGGATATCCCGACCTGCACGCTCTGGCCTCCGGCTGCCGGTTCCAGGACTGCCTGCACAACCGCGAGCCGCAATGCGCTGTCCGTGCCGCCGTCGAAAGTGGCGCGATCGACTCCCGCAGGTACGAGAGCTACCGCCGGATGTTGAACCTGACGCGGCAGCTCGATGAGAAACGCGGCTGGCGGGCCTGAGCCGCCCCGTCAATAGGTAGCGACCTCGAGGCGGCCACCCCTGCCCGGGGTGCCGTAATCGCGCGGCATGATCGCGGTCTGGACCGTCCGGGACTGGTATGCTGCTGCACTGCAAGGTAAATTCGATCGGGTAACCGAATAGAGCAAGAGGAGACAGGCGCGTGCGCAGAATCATCGTGGGCGTGAAACGCGTGGTGGACTACAACGTCCGGGTCCGGGTCAAGCCGGACAACACGGGCGTGATCACCGAAGGCGTAAAAATGAGCATCAATCCCTTCGACGAGATCGCTCTCGAGGAGGCGCTGCGCATCAAGGAACGCGGCCTCGCCGACGAGGTGGTCGCCGTCGGCATCGGTCCGTCCGACGCGCAGCAACAACTGCGCACGGCACTCGCAATGGGCGCGGACCGGGCAGTGCTGGTGCAGGCCGACACCGTCGTCCCACCTCTGGCGGTGGCGCGGATCTTCCACAAGCTGATTGAGAAAGAGCAGCCGTTCCTGGTGCTCCTCGGCAAGCAGGCCATCGACGACGACAATGGCCAGACCGCACAGATGCTCGCCGGCATCTGGGACCGGCCGCAGGCAGTGTCGTGTTCCAAGATCGAAATCGCGGACGGCAAGGCTACCGTCACTCGCGAGGTGGATGCCGGCCTCGAGGTTCTCGAAGTCGACCTGCCCGCGGTGATGAGCGTAGACCTGCGCCTGAACGAGCCGCGCTACGTGAAGCTGCCGGACATCATGAAGGCCAAGAAAAAGCCATTGGACACGCTCGGCCTGGCCGATTTCGGCGTGGCCGAGGCGTCACCGTTCACCACCGTGAAGGTCGAACCACCACCGCAGCGTCAGAAAGGCGTCATGGTCAAGGACGTCGCCGAACTGGTCGACGCGCTCAAGAAGAAGGGGTTGGTGTGATGAGCAAGATTCTTGTCGTTGCAGAACATGACGGTGCCAAGCTCAATCCCAGCACGCTGAAGTGCGTGAGCTGCGCCGCGAAGGTCCCAGAAGCGACCGTCGATGTACTGGTGCTGGCCACCGACTCCTCGGCCGTTGCGAGCCAGGCTGCGGCCATTGCCGGCGTTGCCAGCGTGATAGCTGTCGACAATCCGGCCAATGCCGAAGGCATCGCCGCGATTCTCGCGCCACAGGTCGCGAAGCTTGCTGCCGAATACACGCACGTTTTCGGCCCGTCAACGACCTTCGGCAAGGACCTGATGCCGCGCGTGGCTGCATTGCTCGGTGTCGGCCAGGTGAGTGACGTAATGGCCGTCGAAGGCCCTCACCGCTTCAGGCGCCCGGTGTACGCGGGCAACGCCGTGCTGACGCTGGACGTGCCCGCCGCGGACAAGGTCGTTGCGACCGTGCGCGTCGCGTCGTTCGAGGCCGCTGCCACCGGTGGCAGCGCTGCGGTGACGAAAGTCGATCCGGCTGTCGCGCTGCCGACGCACACACGCTTCGTCTCACGATCGGGTGCCGCGACCGACCGACCGGACCTTCAATCGGCCTCGCGCGTCGTGGCTGGTGGCCGCGCACTGGGCAGCGCCGATGGCTTCAATCTGATCTACAGCCTCGCGGACAAGCTCGGCGCGGCGGTTGGCGCCTCGCGTGCCGCGGTGGACGCAGGCTACGTTCCGAATGACCTGCAGGTCGGGCAGACCGGCAAGATCATCGCGCCGGAACTGTACATCGGCATCGGAATTTCGGGCGCAATCCAGCACATGACCGGCATCAAGGACGCGCGCACCATCGTCGCCATCAACAAGGACAGTGAGGCTCCGATCTTCGAGGCCGCGGACATCGGCCTGGTCGGAGACCTGTTCGCGATCGTGCCGGAACTCGAGAAGCAGCTCGGCTGAGGAAAACGAGGCGGGCCACCAGGGCCCGCCTCATTCCCGATCGCATGGCGCGGGGCGGCATCCCCGCCGCGCGCACGCCCGTCAGAGCTGGCCGAGCACGTACTCGGCGCTGGACACCTTGAACTCGCCCGGTCCCTCGACAAACAAGCCGCTGACCTTGCCGTCGTCCACCACGACCGCGAAGCGCTGGCCGCGCACGCCCATGCCGAAGCCGGACGCGTCGAATTCGAGACCGAGTGCCCGGGCGTAGTCGCCGTTGCCGTCGGCAAGCATGAGCACCTTGTCCTCGACTGCCGAGGACTTGCCCCAGGCCTTCATCACGAACACGTCGTTCACGGCCATGCAGGCCACCGTATCGACGCCCTTGGCCTTGAAATCGGCCGCGTGCTCCACGAAGCCCGGCAGGTGCCTGGCGTCGCAGGTCGGGGTGAATGCACCCGGAACCGACACCAGCACCACCTTCTTGCCCGTGAACAGCTGCTCCGCCGTGATTTTCTGTGGGCCGTCCGGGCCGGGATACGTGAACGTGCCCGCAGGCATCTTGTCGCCAACCTTGATCGTCATGTATTAGTCCTCCCGGAACCATGGAACGAAGTACGGATATTAGCAGCCGACGGGCGCCGGCATCGCGGCCTGGCGCGCCGTGCCGGGATATCGGTGCCCTGCCGCGCTGCCGGGTTCAACCGGCAGCGGAACCCTGCGCGAAGCGCGGGGCCGCCTGCAGTCGCTCGTCCAGCGACAACAGCAGGTTTTCCGTGGTTTCCCAGTCAATGCAGGCGTCCGTGACCGACACGCCATACTGCAGCTGGCTGCGGTCCGCCGGAATCGGCTGGCTGCCCCAGTTCAGGTTGCTCTCTAGCATCAGGCCGACGATGGACCGGTTGCCCTCGTGGATCTGGTTGCCGAGGTTTTCGGCCACCAGTGGCTGCAATCCCGGGTCCTTGGTGGAATTGCCATGGCTGCAATCGATGACGATGCTGGTCGGCAAGCCCGCCTTTTCCAGTTCCCGCTCGCAGAGCGCGATGCTGACCGAATCGTAGTTGGTGCGGCCGCCGCCACCGCGCAGCACGATGTGGCCATAGCGATTGCCGCGCGTGCGGAATACCGCAGACTGGCCCTGCTGCGTGATGCCAAGGAAGTGATGCGGGTGCCGCGCCGACTGCAGCGCGTTCACGGCGACCGACAGCGATCCATCAGTTCCGTTCTTGAAGCCGACCGGCGTGGACAGGCCGCTGGCCATCTCGCGATGTGTCTGCGACTCCGTCGTGCGGGCGCCGATGGCAGTCCATGTCACGAGCTCCGACAGGTACTGCGGCATGATCGGGTCGAGTGCCTCGGTTGCCGCCGGAATCCGGCTTTCCGCGAGGTGCAGCAGTAGTTCGCGCGCCTGGCGAATGCCCTTTTCGATGTGGAACGAATCGTCCATGTCGGGGTCGTTGATCAGTCCCTTCCAGCCGACCGTGGTGCGCGGCTTCTCGAAGTACACGCGCATCAGCAGCAGCATCGTGCCCTCCACGCGTCCGGCGAGCGCCCGCAGCCGCGCCGCGTATTCGCGCGCCGCCACCGTATCGTGGATCGAACACGGGCCAACCACGACGAATATCCTGGGATCGTCGCGATCGAGGATGCGCCTCACGGCGTTGCGGCTGCTGTATACGAACTCCTCGGACTCTGCTGGCAACGGCAGCAACTGCTTGACCTGCTCCGGCGTCGGCAGTATTTCGCTCGAGAGGACATTGATGTTCTGCAGGCGTTCTTTCATTGCGTACTTCGTGTCCGGGTTGGTCGGGAGCGGGCGCTATCTTACACAGCGGAGCGACGCCAAGGCGTCCCGGCTGGGTCGCCTTGGCGGAGGCTGCCGCGCAACGGCGTTCGTCGCTACGGAAATGCCCACGCCGGAACTTTCTTCCAGCCCTTGAGAAGTTCCTTGTCCAGCGCCCGCCAGTGCGGTTCGAATGACGCCACCAGCTTCCAGTACGCCGGCGAATGGTTCATGTGACGCCGGTGACAGAGTTCGTGGATCATCAGGTAGCGCACGACCTCCGGTCGCTGGAACACCAGGCACACGTTCAGGCTCACAGTGCCGGCTGATGAGCAGCTTCCCCACCGCGTACGCTGGCGACGCAGGATCATGCGCGCATAGTCGAGCCCGGTTTCCGCCGATACCGAGTCGAGCCGGTCTCGAAGGTGACCCTCGGCCTCGCGGGCGAGCCAGCGCAGCAGCGCGCGGGCAACCTGTGCGTCGGTTCCCTGCGGTGTCCTGACCCGCAGCGCGCCTTCGCCGTTGTCCGTCACGGACGACCGCGACGACTGCGTGTATTCCACCTCCCAGCGTTTCGCGAGCATCTCGAGTTCCACGGTCTCCGGGCGTCGCTCCCCGGCACGTGGCGCATCCAGCGCCAGTTCCCGCAGGCGTCGCTCCGCCCATTCCCGGTGTGTGGCAACGAATCGCTCCACTGCCGGGATGCCGACACCGGGCGGAACCACGACCTCGACCCTGCCTCCAGGGGAGACGCGCATCGACAAGCGACGCGCCCGGCGGCTGATCCGCACGTTCCACCCTGATGGCGTGTCCCGCGAAGGCCACAGCCCGAGCTGCAGCGGGTCACCCTCATCGCGCCCCAGGCGTACTCGACGTCGTCCGATGCCCACGCCCTTGTCCTTACAGTTCCCGGAGCCCGACCGTCACGGGCAGCCGTGCGGCCCGCAGCCCTGGCAGCAGGCCGCCGACCAGGCCGAGCAGCAGTGCGTAGACCAGGCCGGTCACCAGCAACCGAGGGGTCACGGTGAAAGCAAACGCGATCTGGCTGAAACTGGCCCAGTTGAGCGTCGATGCCTGGTAGCCGTTCAAGCCGAAATACACCAGTGCGCCTCCGACCACGCCGCCGAGCAGGCCAAGCACGGCCGCCTCGAACAGAACGGATACCACCACCGGGCCCGCGCCGAAGCCTAGCGCGCGCAGCGTGGCAATCTCGCGCGTACGCGACGAAACCGCCGAGTACATTGTGTTGAGCGCCGCGAACACCGCCCCCACGCCCATCAAGAGCGCGATCGCTGAACCGACGTAGTTGACCAGCGTGACCAGGATGCGCGACTGGTCGGCATAGAACTCCTTTTCGGCACGGGCAGCCGCGTTCACCCGCGGATCGCCTTCGAGGGCGTCCTTGAGCGTGGCCAGGGCCGCGGGCGACGTGAGCCGCGCACGTATCACCTGCACCGAGTTGCCCCGCCTGAAGACGCCCTGCAGGACGCTCAGGTCCGTCCAGACCTCCGACTCGGACACGCTGCCGCCCGATTCAAACACCCCAACCACGCGCCATTCGTGGGAGCCCCAGGTGACCTTGCGGCCCAGATCGACATTGCCGAACTGCGAGAAAGCGCCCCGACCGACGATGACCTCGTCCTTGCCCGGCTCGAACATGCGGCCTGCCGTCATGCGAAAACCGCTGCGGACGTCCATCGCACGCGCGGTAACGCCCCGGAACGGCACGTTGGCCGCCGTGCCGGTGCTGCGCATCGGCAGGTCCACGATCGTGTAGAACTCCGGCGAAGCCACCGGCCCCTTGTCGTCGCGCATGATTCCCGCCGCCGACAGGATCACAGACACTTGCTCACGGTTGAAGGCACTCGAGAGTTCGTCGCCGGCACCACCGCGCAGGATGATGGCCACGTCGTCGCTGCCGGACAGGTCCAGTGCCGCGCGAAAGCCCTGCCCCATCGATAGCAGCGACACCAGCACGGCGACCACGCCGCCAATGCCCACGACCGCGACCAGCGAGGTACCGATCCGCTGCGGCAGATTGCGCAGGTTCATCCCGGTGATGGCGACAAGC
The DNA here is from genome assembly GCA_022865595.1 of Steroidobacteraceae bacterium. Taxonomy (GTDB): domain Bacteria; phylum Pseudomonadota; class Gammaproteobacteria; order Steroidobacterales; family Steroidobacteraceae; genus RPQJ01. The sequence continues at coordinate 9,246 of JALHTE010000288.1, forward strand.
TGGTTCAGTGAAGTGCGCATGCCCTGCTCAGTCGCGCCGCAGCGCCTCGACAATCCGCAAACGCATGGCCTGCACCGCTGGAACGGCACCCGCGGCGAGTCCGAGCGCCACGATCCACGTGCAGCCCCTGAGCACCGCATCCCATTGCAGGCTGAATCCCGGCAGGTACTGCCGGAACACCGGTTCGAACTGCACGCCCATCCACCAGGCGGCCGCGAGCCCCAGCACCCCGCCGATCACCGTCACCAGCATCGACTCCGCGAGCACCATGCCGAGCACGCCGCCATTGGAGAATCCGAGAGTCTTCAAGACCCCGATCTCGTTGGTGCGCTCGCGGACCGACTGCGCCATCGTGTTAGCCGTCACGATCAGCATGGTGAAGAACACGGCGGTTACGATGGCGTCGAGGATCTTGCCGATGTTGCCGACCTGGTTCACGAACGACTGCGCCATGGCGCGCTCTGACGAGGTCTTGGTCTCGGCGGGAGAGTTCGCGAAC
>JALHTE010000289.1 GCA_022865595.1 Steroidobacteraceae bacterium
ACCACACCACCGTTGCTCCCGCGAGCCTTGCTTCCATCGGTCTGCTCGCGTTCGCGTCGGTTGCACAGTTTGCGCCTGCGATCGTCACCGGCCTCTACTGGCGGGGGGCGACCCGTGAAGGCGTGTTCTGGGGGCTCACCGCCGGTTTCCTGGTCTGGCTCTACTCGCTGCTGCTGCCCAGCCTGATGGCCGGAGGAGTGATCGGCTGGCCGCTGTTCGAGCAGGGCCCATGGGGAATTTCCTGGTTGCGGCCGCAGAGCCTGTTCGGCGTCGAGGTCATGAGTCCCGTAATACGCGGCGCGGTAATCGCGCTGGCAACCAACGTCGTGGTGCTGGTGCTGGTCTCGCGAGTGCGCGGCGTTTCTCTGCGGGACCGCATGGCTGCCACGTCCTTCCTGCGTGGCGGCGCACCGGTGGCGGGTGTCGCCGCCGCGGGCGGGGCGCGGGTGGGTGACCTGCTGGCGGTGATGGAGCGAATCCTGGGAGTGGACGGGGCCACACGCGCGCTCGAGGGTTATCACATCGGCCTGGGCCGGCCAGTCCCGGCTGCAGGCGAACCTGCCGACCGCGGCCTGCTGCAATACATGGAACGCGTGCTCGCTGGTGCGATCGGCGCCTCATCGGCTCGCCTGATGTTCACGCATGCAATGGCGGGACGCGGCATTCCGCCCGAGGACGTCGCTGAACTTCTGGACGAGACGTCGCAGGAACTGCGCTTCAGCCGGCAGCTGCTGCAGGCCACGATGGAGAACGTTTCGCAGGGGATCGCCGTGGCGGATGCCGACGCGCGCATCGTGGCGTGGAACCGCTGCTATCTGGAGATGTTCGATTACCCCGACGACATGGTGTATGTCGGCCGACCTGTTGCGGACCTGATTCGCTGGAACGCGGAGCACGGCGAGTTCGGCGATTCGGATCCCGAGCCCCAGGTCGCGAAGCGCCTGACGCACATGAAGGCCGGCACCGCCTACGTGACCCAGCGCACCCGTCGCAACGGCCACGTGTACGAAATCCGCGGACAGCCGCTGCCGGACGGCGGGTACGTGACCACCTACAACGACATCACCGACTTCAAGCGAACCGAGCGGGCGCTGCTCGAGGCCAAGCTGACACTCGAGCAGCGGGTCGAGGAACGCACCGGCGCTTTGCAGGCGGCCCTCGCGTCCCAGCAGCGCGCCAAGCGACAGGCAGAGGAAGCCAACGCAACCAAGACGCGATTCGTAGCCGCCGCCAGCCACGACCTCCTGCAGCCGCTCAACGCGGCGCGCCTCTTCGCCTCGACGCTCGCCGAGCGCAAGGACGATGCGGAGGTCGTCGAAATCGCCGAGCGTATCGACAGCTCGATGCGCGCCGCCGAGGAAGTCCTCGACGACATGCTCGACATCGCCCGTCTCGAGAGCGGAACGATGCGGACCGACATTGCGGATTTCTCGATGGACGAGATTTTCGAGAACATCGAACGGCAATTCACGCCGCTGGCGACGCGGCGCGGGCTGCGGCTGCGCGTCACGAAACCGCGCTGCCGCGTGCGCAGCGACCGCGTTCTGCTGCGGCGCATCCTGCAGAACCTGGTCTCGAACGCATTGCGCTACACGCAGCGCGGGGGCGTGCTGGTGAGCTGCCGGCGTCGCGGCCGGTTCGTGGAACTCCAGGTCTGGGACACCGGGCCCGGTATTCCGGAGAAGCACCAGCGCGCGATTTTCGACGAGTTTCGCCGGCTGGATCGGTCGTCGCCGTGGGGTGAGAAAGGCCTCGGCCTGGGCCTGTCGATCTGTCACCGCATGGCCCTGTTGCTCGGCCACGAACTCGGCGTGCGCTCGAACGTAGGGCACGGCTCCGTGTTCAGCCTGCGAGTGCCGCGCAGCAGCGCGGCGGAGCAGTCAGTTGCCATCGTCGTCGACGACGAGCGGTCGGGCACGCCCGCCACGCTGGTCGGTCTTACGGCGCTCTGCATCGACAACGAACCGGAGATTCTCGCCGGCATGAAGGCGCTGATGTCGCGCTGGGGGGTGAGAGTGCTCGCGGCTGCGGATGCCGCCGAGGCGCGTGCGCTCTTTGAGCAGGGCCGGCCTGACGTGATCCTCGCCGATCACCGGCTTGGCGACGGCGAGATTGACGGTCTCGACCTGCTGCACTCACTACGGCGCGCGGGCGTCGAACCCGTGCCAGGCGCGCTCGTGACAGCGGACCACAGTGCTGCGCTGGCCGAACGCGCCCGGTCGCTGGGATACCCGGTGCTGCGCAAGCCGGTGAAGCCAGCCGCGCTGCGTGCGCTGCTCGGGTCGCTGGCGTCCCAGCGGCGGTCGGGCGGTGCGCCCAATCCGGGCTGAGCTATTCCGATTCCTCTGGCGGCGGCTTGACCGCCGAGCGGTCCGTCGCGAGCCGACCCGCGGCTAGCACAGCCTGCGTACGGGTGGAAACACGTAGCTTCCGCAGTATTGCGGTCACGTGCGCCTTTACCGTGGCCTCGGAAACGTCGAGGTCGTAGGCGATCTGCTTGTTCAGTTGCCCCGAGCACAGCGCGCCGAGCACACGGAACTGCTGTGGTGTCAGTTCCGCAATACGCTGCGCAATTTCGAGGTCCTCGTTGGTCGCGTGCGTGTCCCGGGGTTGGCGGTATCCCGGCGGCGTATAGATTTCGCCCGCCAGCACGGACTCAATCGCTGCGCCGATCTGGCCCGCCTCGGTCGATTTCGGGATAAAGCCCTGCGCGCCGTAGCGCAGCGCGGCCGCTATCGTCTGCGGATCGTCGTCCGCGGAGACGATCGCGACGGGCAATCCGGGTCGGGTGCCTCGTACGTGGGCGAGCGCGTTGAACCCCTGCGCACCCGGCATGTTGAGGTCCAGCAGCAGCAGGTCGGCATCGGGTTCGGCCTCGATGGCCGCGAGCAGGGAGGCAACGGAATCAGCCTCAACGAAACCGGTGCCGGGCTCGCGTCGCGCCACAGCGGCCTTCAGAGCTTCGCGAAATAACGGATGGTCATCGGCCACGATGATCTGTAGGGTCATGCGCGCGAGACTACACCGAGGGGTCCGGCCGCGCCGGCCGCGTTCGACCAAAGGCGTATTTCGCCGACGAGATATCCGTCGCAGCATCGTGCCAATGCCAACCCGGGGGAAAGCCATGTCTATACAGAACCACTGCAGCCCTGTTCTTCGTCGTCTGGTCGTCGCGACGCTTTCGCTCGCGGCACTGGGCGCATCGTCCAGCGTCCTGGCCCAGTCGACGGATACCTCGGCCCGGGAAGCAGCGCTCGAGGCCCGCGTCGCGGAACTCGAGAAGATGGTCAACGAGCTGGTAAAAGAAAAGCAGGCGCCTGCGCCGGCGCCCGCGGCAGCCGCGGTCCCGGCGGGCAAGCAGCCTGTGCAGAGTGTCTCGATCCTGCCGAATGCCGCGCCAGGCACGTCGCTCTACGTCACGGGGTTCGTCAAGCTCGATGCGAACTGGACGGACACGGCCGACGGTGAGCTCGGCAATTCCGCCTCCGGTCGCGACTACTACGTGCCGAGCCAGACACCGATTGGTGGGAAAAGTGAGGGCACCGACATCAACGCCCTGGCCAAACAGAGCCGCTTCATCGTCGGCACCAATACGCCGCTCGAGAACGGCGACAAGGTCACGACACACTTCGAGGTCGACTTCTACGGCTCGGCGCTCGGCACGCAGAACGTGTCAAATACCTATGGTGCCGTGTTGCGGCAGGCCTTCATCCAGACCAATCACTGGCTGGTCGGCCAGGCCTGGTCTACGTTCATGGACGTCAGTGCGCTGCCCGAGGCCGCGGACTTCATCGGCCCGACGGATGGCGTGATCTTCATCCGGCAGCCGCAGGTGCGTTACACGACCGGCGGATTCTCGTTCGCGGCGGAAAACCCGCAGACGACGTTCACTACGTACAACCCCTCCACGGGTGCGGTCACCTCGAACTCGAGCGATGACGGCGCGTTCCCGGATTTCATCGGCCGCTACACCTGGAAGGGTGACTGGGGCGGGGTGACGCTGGCCGCCATGGCCCGTGAACTGAAGTACGAGAACAAGCCGAACACCGGCCCGTCAACCAACGCCTCGACCTGGTCGGCGGCCGCCGAATTTACTGGCAAGATCAAGACCTGGGGCAAAGATGACATCCGCTTCATGCTGCTCGGCGGCAACCTCGGACGTTATGCGGCCCTGAACTTCACGCAGGACGCCGTGCTGAAGTCGAACGGCGACTTCGACACGATCGACGGATTTGCGGGCTACCTGGCCTACCGACACTTCTGGACCGACAAGCTGCGCAGCACGGCGTTCTATGCTTTCGGGAACTGGGATAATCCCAGCGCCCTCAACGGAACCAGCGCCAACCAGGCGAGCGAGAGCTGGTCGTTGAACTTCTTCTACTCGCCGATTCCGAAGCTGGACATCGGCGCGGAGTACCGCTGGTCGAAGCGCGAGCTCGAGAACAACGACAGCGGCACGTTGAGCCGGCTCCAGCTCACGACGAAGTACTCGTTCTAGGCGACCGTACGACCGGGGACAGTCTCCTCTTCCACGCGCTGCGCGGGGGAGGAGGCCGTCCCCCTTTCTTCGGTGGTCCGCGCCGGATAGGCTAGCCTGGATCATCCTTTGGTCGAATCACCCTGCGTTCGGTGCATGGTGGCTGGATATACTCGACCAGGACACACGCCACGGTGACCGCCCATGGCCTACGACCGGAACAACGTATTTGCGCGAATCCTGCGCGGCGAGATTCCAGCGCACAAGGTGTACGAGGATCCGCACACGCTGGCATTCATGGACGTGATGCCGCAGTCGCCTGGCCACGCGCTGGTGATCCCCAGGTTCGAGGCCGAAAACCTGCATGAGCTCGCACCGGAGGCGCTGGCCGCGACCATCCTCACGACGCAGCGCGTGGCCCGTGCAGTCAGGAAGGCATTCGACCCACCCGGCATCCTGATCGCGCAGCTGAACGGTCTCGGCGCCGGCCAGAGCGTGTTCCACATCCATTTCCACATCATTCCGCGCTACGAGGGGCTCGACCTCACGCTGCACGCGCGGGAACTGGCTGACCCGAAGGTCCTGGCCGGGCAGGCCGAGAAGATTCGGGCCGCGCTCGAATGAGCGCGCTTCACCACGAACCAGGTACGGGGAGACAAGCATGACGTCGCACAAGTTGCACAAGGTACCAGCCGATTTCGCGGCGCAGACGCGCATCACCCGCGACCAGTACCGGGATCTCTACGCTGAGTCCGTGCGCGATCCGGAGGGTTTCTGGTCGCGGATGGGCCAGCGCATCGACTGGATCCGTCCGTACGCCAGGGTGAAGGACGTCAGTTTTGACGTGAGCGACTTCCACATCCGCTGGTTCGAGGGCGGCCAGCTGAACGTCGCCGCCAACTGCCTGGACCGGCAACTCGCCACGCGCGGCGACAAGACCGCCATCATCTGGGAGGGCGACGACCCGAACCAGAGCGTGCGCATCACGTATCGCGAGCTCTATCACCGGGTCTGCAAGCTTGCCAACGCGCTCACCTCGCTGGGCGTGCAGAAAGGCGATCGAGTGACGATCTACCTGCCGATGATTCCCGAGGCTGCCGTGGCGATGCTGGCGTGCGCCCGGATCGGCGCGATTCACTCGGTCGTTTTCGGCGGGTTTTCGCCGGAGTCGCTCGCAGGGCGCATTTCCGATTGCTCCTCGACCGTCGTTATCACGGCCGACGAGGGCGTCCGCGGCGGCAAGAAGGTGCCGCTCAAGTCCAACCTCGACCTGGCCCTGAACTCGCCGGGCACCGAGACGGTCAAGCACGTGCTGGTGGTGAAGCGCACTGCAGCGCCGGTAGCGATGTTCGAGCGCGACAAGTGGTATAGCGAAGTTGTCGATGCACAGCCGGAGACCTGCGAGCCTGCGGTAGTGGATGCCGAGGATCCGCTGTTCATCCTCTATACGTCGGGTTCGACGGGAAAGCCCAAGGGAGTGCTGCACACCAGCGGCGGCTATCTCGTTTACGCGGCCCTGACGCACGAAGCCGTGTTCGACCTGCGCGAGGACGACGTCTTCTGGTGCACGGCCGACGTCGGCTGGGTCACCGGCCACAGCTACGTCGTCTACGGGCCGCTCGCGAACGGTGCGACGGCGCTCATGTTCGAGGGCGTGCCGAATTACCCGGACTCGGGCCGATTCTGGCAGGTCTGCGACAAGCACCAGGTGACGATCCTCTACACGGCGCCGACAGCATTGCGGGCACTGATGCGCGAGGGGGATGCACCGGTGAGGCGGCATTCACGCAAGTCGTTGCGCCTGCTCGGCACGGTCGGTGAACCGATCAATCCCGAGGCCTGGGAGTGGTACTTCCGCGTCGTCGGTGACGAACGATGCCCGATCGTGGACACGTGGTGGCAGACAGAGACGGGTGGAATTCTGATCACCCCGCTGCCAGGTGCCATCGACACGAAACCCGGCTCCGCAACGCTACCATTTTTCGGCGTGCAGCCGGCCATCGTGGACGCCGAAGGCAAGGTGCTGGAGGGCGCCTGCGAGGGAAACCTGGTCATCACCGACAGCTGGCCAGGGCAGATGCGTACCGTGTATGGCGATCACCAGCGCTTCATCGAGACCTATTTCAAGACCTACCCGGGCACCTACTTCACAGGCGACGGCGCGCGCCGCGACGAGGACGGCTACTACTGGATCACCGGGCGGGTCGACGACGTGTTGAACGTTGCCGGGCATCGTCTCGGTACGGCTGAAGTCGAGAGCGCGCTCGTATCGCACGCGCTCGTTGCCGAGGCGGCCGTGGTCGGTTGCCCGCACGACATCAAGGGGCAGGGAATCTACGCCTACGTCACGCTGAACGTCGATGCGACGCCGACCGAAGATCTGCGCAAGGAACTCCGCGACTGGGTGCGGCGCGAGATCGGCCCGATCGCGACGCCGGACTTCATCCAGTGGGCGCCCGGGTTGCCGAAGACCCGCTCCGGCAAGATCATGCGCCGTATCCTGCGCAAGATCGCGGCCAACGAGCACGAGCAGCTGGGCGACATTTCGACGCTGGCCGACCCGTCCGTGGTTGCCAGCCTGGTCGTCGAGCGGATGAACCGCTGAGCGCCCTCCCGGCGGTCCGGCCTGCGACCAAGGTCGTAGTAGCCGGAACCGCCGCGGACCCCCTTCTACGACCAATGTCGCAGTGGGCCCGTGCGGACCCACTGCTAGATTGAGCTCAGCCCTGATTCGGGGAGGAGGGAATTCCCATGACTCGAGAAAGAAGAGACGCCTACTGGAAGCGCAACCTGGGCATCGTGCTCAAACTGCTCTTGGTGTGGTTCGTGGTCTCGTTCGGCTTCGGAATCCTGCTGCACGACTGGCTGGATAATTTCCGGGTCTTCGGCTTCAAGCTCGGCTTCTGGTTCGCACAGCAGGGGTCGATCTACGTGTTCGTCATCCTGATCTTTGCCTACGTGCGGATCATGAACAAGCTCGATATCGAGCACGACGTGCACGAAGACTGAACCTAGAAAACGAATCCAGGGGACATAAAAAATGTCAGTTCTAACGTGGACCTATCTGCTGGTGGGCGCGAGCTTCGCCCTCTACATCGGCATTGCGATCTGGAGCCGTGCCTCCCACACGCGTGACTTCTACGTGGCCGGTGGCCACGTGAGCCCTCTGGCCAACGGCATGGCGACGGCCGCCGACTGGATGTCGGCCGCGTCGTTCATTTCGATGGCGGGGCTCATCTCGTTCATGGGCTACGACGGCGGCGTCTACCTGATGGGGTGGACGGGCGGCTACGTGCTGCTCGCGCTGCTGTTCGCCCCGTACCTGCGCAAGTTCGGCAAGTTCACGATCCCCGACTTCATCGGCGATCGTTACTACTCCGACACGGCGCGGCTGGTGGCCGTGGTGTGCGCGATCTTCGTCTCGTTCACGTACGTTGCAGGGCAGATGCGCGGCGTCGGCATCGTCTTCTCGAGGTTCCTCGAGGTCCCGATCAATCTTGGCGTCATCATCGGCATGGCGATCGTGTTCTTCTACGCGGTGCTCGGCGGCATGAAGGGCATCACCTACACGCAGGTCGCACAGTACTGCGTGCTGATCTTCGCCTACATGGTGCCGGCGATCTTCATCTCGATCCTGCTCACCGGGCACACGCTGCCGCAGCTCGGCTTCGGCGGCGAGATCACCGGGACGGGCACCTTCCTGCTCGACAAGCTCGACGGGTTGAGCACCGAGCTCGGCTTTGCGCCGTATACCAGTGGCGGCAAACCGCTGATCGACGTGTTCTGCATCACTGCGGCGCTGATGGTCGGCACCGCGGGCCTGCCGCACGTCCTGGTCCGGTTTTTCACGGTGCCGAAGGTGCGTGACGCACGCAA
>JALHTE010000290.1 GCA_022865595.1 Steroidobacteraceae bacterium
AGCACCTCGTTGGTCGCCCACATGTAGGCGGCAAGCCCGGAGGTCAGCGGCATGGTCATGTAGCCGGCGGCCGTCGCGATCGACTGCACGCAATTGTTCTCGAGGATGGTCATGTCGCGCGCGCCGAGTCGCATGAATGCCCGGTACAGCGCGAACGTCAGTATCACCGAGGTGAGCCCGACGCCGAGAGTCCAGCCAGTCTTGGCGCCGACGTACAGGTTGGTTGCGCTGAGCAGGCCGCCGAGCACGAACCCGGTCAGTGCGGAGCGCAGCGTGAGCTGCGCCATGTCGCCGCGATAGACATTGGTGAACCACCAGCGGTCTTTCTGCTCGCGGGTCCAGGTACTGATTTGTTCGGGGGTGAGTTGCAGCAGGGCCATGAATGCTTCGCACCGGGCGGAAAAGTCGCCAAGGTTACCTTGTCCCCGGGATATCGGCTGCGCGGCCGGCTATGCGGCCTCGGCAGGACAGGCGGGACACACGTCGATGGACGTGCGCCCGCACTGCAGGAGCGTTTCAAACGTCGATGTTGGTGGCGTACAGCGCGTTGCGCTCGATGAACTCTCGGCGCGGCTCGACCTGGTCACCCATCAGCGTGGAGAAGATGTCGTCAGCGCCCAGGGCATCCTCGATCTTCACCTGCACGAGGCGCCTGGTTTCGGGATTGATGGTGGTGTCCCAGAGCTGCTCGGGGTTCATCTCGCCGAGGCCCTTGTAGCGCTGGATGGTCTGGCCTTTGCGCGCCTGTTCCAGCATCCACGTCATCGCCTCGCGGAAATTTGACACCTCGTGCGTCGCCTCGCCCTTGCGGATGTAGGCGCCCGGTCCGAACAGTCCCGACAGCGTGCGGGAAATTTCCGCGATGCGTCGATACTCAATGGAACTGAAGAACTCGCGATGCAGGTGCCTGTCCACCGTCACGCTGTGCTCGGTGCGGCTCACCAGCAGGTGCGGCGGTATCGCAGGCTGCAGCGCCACGGTGTAACGCCGGCCTGCCGGCTGGCCCGCATTCAGGGCAAGCTCGAGTTGCGAACCCCAGGCAGCGAGCTTGCCTGGGTCCTCACGGTCGCTGGTGTCCAGCTCCGGCAACTGCAGCATTTTCTCCAGCAGGTGCATGTCGTGGCGGCGTGGTGATCGGCGCGCGGCTTCCTGGAATTCCATGTAGCGACGAGCGAGCGTCTCGAGCGCGCTCGAGGGCATCGCCTCTGCGCCGGCCGTCACGTGCAATGCGGCGTCTTCGAGTGCCGTGCGCAGCAGCATCTGGTTGAGCTCGGCGTCGTCCTTCACGTAGTTCTCGGACTTGCCCTTCTTCACCTTGTACAGCGGCGGCTGCGCGATGTAGATGTGTCCGCGCTCGAGCAGCAGCGGAATCTGGCGGTAGAAGAAGGTCAGCAGCAGCGTGCGGATGTGCGAGCCGTCGACGTCGGCGTCGGTCATGATGATGATGCGGTGATAGCGCAGCTTGTCGATGTCGAATTCGTCCTTGCCGATCCCGCAGCCGAGCGCGGTGATCAGCGTGCCGACTTCCGCCGACGACAGCATCTTGTCGAAACGCGCGCGCTCCACGTTCAGGATCTTGCCCTTGAGCGGCAGGATCGCCTGGGTTCGCCGGTCGCGGCCCTGCTTGGCGGAACCACCTGCCGAGTCTCCCTCGACGATGAAGAGTTCCGACAGCGCCGGATCCTTCTCCTGGCAGTCCGCGAGTTTTCCGGGAAGACCCGCGATGTCCAGCGCGCCCTTGCGGCGCGTCAGTTCACGCGCCTTGCGCGCGGCTTCACGCGCGCGTGCCGCGTCGATGATCTTGTTGACGATCGCCTTGGCCTGCGACGGATTCTCGAGCAGGAATTCGCCGAGCTTCTCGGCGACCAGCGACTCGACCACGCCCTTGACCTCGGACGAGACCAGCTTGTCCTTGGTCTGCGACGAGAACTTGGGATCGCCGAGCTTCACCGACAGCACGGCGGTCAGTCCCTCGCGTGAATCGTCCCCGGTCGTCGCCGTGCGATCCTTCTTGTTCGCGAGCTCGCGCTCGATGTAGTCGTTCAGTGTCCGGGTCAACGCCGCCCTGAAACCGGCCAGGTGGGTTCCGCCATCTTTCTGGGGAATGTTGTTCGTGTAGCAGGACATGGTCTCCGCATACGAATCGTTCCATTGGGCCGCAAGTTCGACGACGATGCCGTCACGTTCGCCGCGGAACCAGACAATTGTCTCGTGTATCGCGGTCCGGCTACGGTTCAGGTAGCGAACGAATTCGCGGATTCCACCCTCGTGGTGAAAGCTCTCGCGGCGGTCATCGCGCTCATCGATAAGCTCGATGCGGACACCTGAATTCAGGAATGACAGCTCCCGCAGGCGCTTCTGCAGGATCTCGAACTTGAAATCAATGTTGGTGAAGATCGTGTCGCTGGGCTTGAAGCGGATCGTGGTGCCGCGCTTGTCGCTGGGGCCGGTGACCACCAGCGGCGAGACAGGCACGCCGAGCCGGTATTCCTGATGGTGCGCCTTGCCGTCGCGGTCGATCCTGAGCTGCAGGGTCTCCGACAGCGCGTTAACGACGGAGACGCCGACGCCGTGCAGGCCACCGGAGACCTTGTAGGACGAGTCGTCGAACTTGCCACCGGAGTGCAGGACCGTGAGGATGACTTCGGCCGCCGAACGACCCTCCTCCTCGTGGATATCCACAGGAATTCCACGGCCATTGTCGGTAACGGTGACGGACTGGTCCTCATGGATCGTGACCGTGACGTCCGTGCAGTAGCCGGCCAGGGACTCGTCGATTGCGTTATCGACGACCTCAAACACCATGTGGTGCAGGCCCGTCCCGTCATCGGTGTCACCGATGTACATTCCCGGCCGCTTTCGGACCGCGTCGAGACCCTTTAAGACCTTGATTTTACTGGAGTCGTAGACGTCGCTGCCGCTCATGGGAAACCTGGATGAAAAAGATTTCGGATTATAACAGACCGGTCACAGTGCCATGTTCCACGTGGAACTTCCGGCCCTCTGGCAGGTTGCGAAGGACAGGGTTCCTCGGGTCCAGCGATGTGATGAACAGCTGCGCCGGCAGGCTCATGACTTCCTGCAGGAGGCGCTCGAGGTGAGTTGCATCGAGTTCGGCAGCTGGGTCATCCACAAGCAGGGTCGCGACGCCAGACCCCAGGGCAGCGTCATGTCCGAGCTGCCCCAACAGCATCGCGGCGGCCAGCAGCTTCTGCTGGCCTCGGGACACCCGGTCGCGCGCCGTCTCGCCAGCGACCTTTACTGAGAGATCCGCTCGGTGCGGGCCCGCGTGCGTCAGGCCGCGCTCCCGGTCTCTTGGGAACGAGTGCTCCAGTGCCGCGGCCAGGCCGCGCTCCGCTGACCAACCCTGGTAAAGACCAAGGTCGACCTCGGCGCCCAGCAGCCGCTGGGCGACCTCACGCACGCTGTTCCGAAGCCCGGCGACATAGCGCTGCCGGTATTCGACAACCTCCTCGCCCGCTTCGATCAGCTCGGAGTCCCAGGCATGAATCACTGCTGGCGCCTGACCCGCCTTGAGTGCGGCGTTGCGCTGCCGGAGGGCTCGCTGGTACCGACGCCAGTGGTCAACAAATGATGGTTCCACGTGGAACACACCCCAGTCCAGGTATCGGCGCCGCTCCTGGGGCCCACCGTCGAC
>JALHTE010000291.1 GCA_022865595.1 Steroidobacteraceae bacterium
GACGCGGGCGGACTCGACGCCGTAGGTGACGCGGCGGACCGGCGAGAACGAGGCGTCGAGCTGCAGGCGGCCGATCGGCCTGGTCTGCTCCTCGAACTCGATCCGCTGCACCGCCGGGCGGTAGCCGCGGCCGCGCTCGATCTTGAGCGTCATGTTCAGGTCAATCGGCTTCGTCAGCGTGGCGATCACGAGGTCGGGGTTCACGATTTCAACGTCGTGGTCCGCCTGGATGTCGCCGGCTGTCACCGGACCCGGGCCCTTCTTGTGCAGGCGCAACTCGGTCTCGTTGCGCGCATGCATGCGGATGGCGATGCCCTTGAGGTTGAGCAGGATGTCGACGACATCCTCCTGTACGCCCTCGATGCTGGTGTACTCGTGGAGCACCCCGTCGATCTCGACCTCCGTCACGGCACAGCCGGGCATGGAGGAGAGCAGCACGCGACGCAGCGCGTTGCCGAGCGTGTGGCCGAAGCCACGCTCGAAAGGTTCGATCACGATGCGCGCGTGACGCGGCGTCGTCGCTGCAACCTTGACCGACTTGGGCTTCAGGAATTCCGTGGCGGATCCTTGCATGACCGTCACCTATTACTTTGAGTAGAGCTCGACGACGAGGTTCTCGTTGATATCCGGCAGAATCTGGTCGCGGTCAGGCAGCGACTTCAGGGTACCGGTCAACTTTTTCTCGTCGACTTCGACCCAGTCGGGAAGCCCGACCTGGGTGGCGATGGCAAGGGCCGCGGTGATTCGCATCTGCTTCTGCGCCTTATCGCGCACAGAGATGACATCGCCGGCCTTGCACTGATAGGAAGGAACGTTGACCAACTCGCCGTTCACCGTGATGCCCTTGTGGGACACCAGCTGGCGGGCCTCCGCGCGGGTCGAAGCGAAGCCCATGCGGTAAACGACGTTGTCGAGGCGGCCTTCGAGGTAGCGCAGCAGGGTTTCACCGGTCGATCCCGGCCGTCCGGCAGCGCGCTCGTAGTAGTTGTGGAACTGCCTTTCCAGCACGCCGTACATGCGGCGCAGCTTCTGCTTCTCGCGCAACTGCAGGCCGTAGTCGGAGAGTCGCGTGCGGCGCTCACCCTTGATGCCGCCCGGCGGCACTTCCAGCTTGCACTTGCTCTCGAGAGGCTTGACCGCACTCTTCAGGAACAGGTCGGTGCCCTCGCGACGCGAGAGCTTGCACTTGGGACCGAGATACCTCGCCATGATTTTCTGACCCTTAGACGCGCCGCTTCTTGGGCGGGCGGCAACCGTTATGGGGAATAGGCGTGACGTCTTCGATGCTCGTCACCTTCAGTCCGCAGCCGTTCAGGGCGCGGACCGCAGACTCGCGACCGGGGCCCGGGCCACAGACCCGCACTTCGACCGTGCGCAGACCATAGTCCTGGGCAGCGGTACCGGCCTTCTCGGCGGCGACCTGGGCGGCGAACGGCGTGCTCTTGCGCGAACCGCGGAAGCCCGAGCCACCGGAAGTCGCCCAGGACAAGGTGTTGCCCTGGCGATCGGTGATCGTCACGATCGTGTTGTTGAACGAAGCGTGGATGTGCGCGATGCCATCGGACACTTGACGCTTCGA
>JALHTE010000292.1 GCA_022865595.1 Steroidobacteraceae bacterium
AGACCGCAAGCGTGCACTGGGAGGGCCTGGGCAGGAAGCGGCTGGGAAAAATCAGTACCGAGACGGGCGCGCTCAAGGACTATCCATACGGCTTCGCGAGCCGCTTCGAAGACGACCGCCCAGCGTCGCAAAGATGAGCTTGGCAATTGTGAACATGCCGGACCGATCTCACACATCCAAACCTCAGGGCACGATCGCCGAGCCGCCATTGCGCCAGCTGATCGCGCCCTTTGCCCGCGCCAACAATCGTTGCGCCGGTTTCCAGCTGCTGACGACAGCATTGCTGTTCATCGTCGGTTGGAGTGCCATGGCTGCAGCCGTCCAGCTGGCCTTGAACTACGGTGTCGTGCTGCTGCTCGCGTTTCCGGTCGCCGGGCTCTACGTCCGGCTATTCATCCTGCAGCACGACTGCGGCCATGGCTCGTTTTTCAGCAGCCAGCGCGTGAACGACGCAGCCGGCCGCGTGCTTGGTGTTGTGACGCTGATGCCGTATTCCTACTGGCGGCGCACTCACGTGCTCCACCATGCAACGTCCGGGAACCTGGACCGGCGTGGGGTCGGAGACATCGTCACTCTGACCGTGAGTGAGTACGTTGCTGCAACCTGGTGGCGACGCATGGGCTATCGTCTCTACCGCAGTATGCCCGTGCTGCTTGGCCTCGGACCCATGCTCCAGTTCTTCCTCAAGCAGCGTCTGCCGCTCGACCTGCCGCGCTCCTTTACGAAAGAATGGATCAGCGTCTGGGCCAACGATGTCGTGCTCCTGCTGGTGTTCGCCCTTCTCTCGCTGGCACTCGGCTGGCAGACGGTGCTGCTCGTGCACCTGCCGGTATTTCTGCTGGCGGGAGCCGCGGGAGTCTGGCTTTTTTACGTGCAGCACCAGTTCGAAGGAGCGTACTGGGCCAGCAGCGATTCCTGGAATTTTGAGCGTTCGGCGGTTGAGGGCAGTTCCTACTACGACTTGCCGGCGATCCTGCGCTGGTTCAGCGGCAACATCGGCTATCACCACCTGCATCACCTGGCGACCCGGGTTCCGAACTACCGGCTTCGCGAGTGCTTCGAGTCGCACCCACGCCTCCAACGGGCCCCGCGCGTGACGCTCAGGAGCAGCCTGTGTTCAGCACGACTGCGGCTCTGGGACGCGCAGTCCAGACGCATGGTCCCGTTTTCCGCGCTGGTCACGACGACGCGTAAAGCGATCCAGTGACACGTCCCCGACTGAAACGGTTTGGGACGGGAATCGAAGCGCTAGAACGGAGAGGTCGGGCAGACGGCTGCAGGGGCAGCCCTGCGCCAGGACTGAAGCAACAGCCACCGTGTCCATGAGCGCCAGTGCGCGGTGAATTATGCAAAGCGTTCGAGACACTGCCTACGGCGGTTCAGAAACGGTCCTTTGTCGAAGCGGTGTACGGTGCACCAGCGGTAACGTCGGAACGGTGGCGACCATTCAGCAAATCGCTCCGGCGATTTCTGTCGCGTCGCACGGCGACGCCTTGAACCGTTTTGCATGTCAAGCCAGGTCAGGCGGGCTTGGGCCGATCGATGCGTCGCTTGCGCGCGATCCGGGACGCGTCGCGTTCACTCGCAAGACGCGAGCATTGTGCGTTCGTGTCGCTGAGTGCAAGGTGGCGGGCCGGAGCCCACGATGAACGCGCGACCGGACGCCACGCGCGGCCTTCATCGCATTCTTATCGTCGGCGGCGGGGCGGGTGGCCTGCCGCTCGCGACCCAGCTCGGCGAAAAGCTCGGCAAGCGCCGACGGGCGGAGATCACTCTCGTCGACCGCTATGCGACGCATCTGTGGAAGCCGCTCCTGCACGAGGTCGCTGCAGGACGGATGGACGCCGATGCCCATGGCGTCGACTATCTCGCGCTCGCACACTGGCATGGCTTTCGGTTTCGGCAAGGCGCCGTGGAGAAGCTCGACCGCCGCGAGCGCTGGCTGGAGCTCGCGGCCGTGCAGGACGAGGATGGCAACGAGATGCTGCCCCTCCGGCGCGTGGCGTTCGATACGCTCGTTTTCGCTGTAGGCAGCATCAGCAACGACTTTGGCATTCCGGGCGTCGCGAAGCACGCGATCTCGCTCGACACCGTCGCCGATGCGGAACGCTTCCATCGCAGGCTGGTCGCCGCATGCGTGCGCGCCGATGCGATCTCGGGGCAGGGCAGGCGCGCATCGGTGGAGATCGTGATCATCGGTGCGGGCGCCACGGGCGTGGAGCTCGCGGCCGAACTTCGGCAGACGACGCGCGCGCATGCCGGGTATGGCCTCGATCACCTCGATCCCGCACGCGACATTCGGCTCACACTTATCGAAGCGGCGCCACGCATCCTGCCGCCGCTCACCGAACGCATCGCGGTAGCGGCGACGGCCCTGCTTGCGGACCTCGACGTTGCTGTCAGGACGGGCGTCAAGGTGACCGCGATCGACCTCGACGGCGTTCACACGGCCGGCGGCTCCCGCATCCCCGCCGATCTGGTGGTGTGGGCTGCAGGCATCCAGGCGGCGCCTTGGCTTGCGCAGATGGACGGGCTAGAGGTGAATCGCGCGAACCAGCTCGTCGTCGACAGACACCTAGTGACCACGCGCGATCCCGACGTGTTCGCGTTTGGCGACTGCGCCGCGTGTCCGTGGCCGGAGGCCGAGAAACCCGGCGCCATCGTCCCGCCGCGGGCGCAGGTAGCACATCAGCAGGCCACGCTGCTTGTGAAGTCGATGACAGCGCGCCTCGCGGGCAAGCCGCTGCCGGAGTTCCACTATCGCGACTTCGGTTCGCTTGTCTCACTCGGCGCGGTCTCCGCCGTCGGCACCCTCATGGGACGACTGATCGGCGGCAGCCTACTCATCGAAGGGCTCATCGCGCGCTGGATGTACATGATGCTATACAAGCTGCACCAGGTGTCGGTGCATGGCTATTACCGGGTCGTGCTGGACACGCTGGGACGATTCCTCCGTCGGCGGCTGGAGCCACGCGTGAAGTTGCACTGAGGCTCGCGGGTTTCGCCTGTCTTCAGGTGCTCCAGTGCATCTGCGATGCTGTACCGAAGGATTTGCAACTACGTTGCACCGCGTTGTCCGACCGCTTGGCTCTCGATCGCGAGACTTCGGTGAGAGCCACGACTTGCAAGCGTCCGCGAATATTATCGAGAGGACGCACAACAGTCTTTGCGCTGACGCACGAAGACGCAGACGAGGGTCTGCCAATACGCCGGTCTGCAAATGCCTGATGAAGTTGTGGCGGCGCACGTCGCACATGGAGGCGCGCTTGACGGTTTGGTGCCGTGCAGTTATAGCGGCATTCGTAGTAGCGACGCCGTGTGTTCGATCAGTTTCTCGGCCACGGGTCGTTGCTGCCATTCGCTATACGTTATTGCTTTCAACTTGGCGACATCTTTCTCAAAAACGGTGATCTGCCGCGTTGCGAAATCCCTGCCCGTGATGTTCATGAGCCGCAGTCAGTAAATTGCGCTTGCTGCCGATAGCACCGTCGACTGCGACTTTTTAGCGACCAGAACATTCCTCTGGTCCATTGCGCGCTTGCGCTGGTGAACAAGTTGGCGATGCGTTCCCGGGGCGACAAAGTCATGACACTGGAGCGGGTGTTGGGGAAAAGAAGTACGGCGGACGCGACCGGGTTCCTGAATCAACGCCGGTGACGGTGTTACCTTACCGGCACTGCGGACGGGCTCACGAAGGAAGTGCCATGCGACCGAAAGTCTTGCTCGTACTCTGCTGCATTGCGTTACCCGCGATTGCGCAGGCCGATGCGGGATTACAGTTGGTCCTCGAGGAAACACTCGCAGCTGCACGCGAGAGAGATCAGTTGCCAGCCGTGGCGGCACTGGTGCAGATCGACGGGCGGATCGAAGCCGAAGCGGCGCTGGGTGTGCGTGCGCTCGGCCACCCGGAAAAGGTGACCCTGGATGATCGCTGGCACATCGGCTCCGACACCAAGGCCTTCACGTCCACGATGATCGCGCGCCTGGTCGAGCGACACGTGATGAGTTTCGACGACACACTCGCGACCGCATTCCCCTCGTTGGCGCAGGACATGGACCCGGCCTACCGCAATGTCACCGTTACGCAATTGTTGAGTCACACCGCAGGGTTGCCGGCATTGACGGATGACAAGGAGCTACCTGAGTTTCTGGCCGTAATCCAAACGGTGGAGGGTGTCAGGGAGCAGCGCGCGGCCATCGCGCGAAACTACCTCACGACGCCTCCCGCCTCCAAGTCCGGGGAGTTCGCGTACTCCAATCTCGGGTTCATCCTCGCGGGCGCCATCGCCGAGGCGCGCACCGGAAAGACCTGGGAGCAGCTGATCCGAGAACTGGTGTTCGAGCCGCTTGGCATCAGGAATACGGGATTCGGCGTCCCGGGCAATGCGGGCAAGGTTGATGAACCGTGGGGTCACGAGGAGGTGGCGGGCAAGCTCGTGCCGATCGATCCGGCGCGTGTCGACGCCGACAATCCGCTGGCGTTGGGTCCGGCCGGCACGATCAATATCGCGCTCCGGGACTGGGTGTTGTTCGCGCAGGACCAACTGGACGGTGCGCACGGACACGGAAAGCTGCTGAAGCCGGAGACCTATCAAACGTTGCAGACGCCGGTCACCGGGAACTATGCACTTGGGTGGGGAGCGAAGCTTGGGCCGGACGGCGTGCCGCTGCTGCTCACACACTCCGGCAGCAATGGATTCTGGGTCGCTGACATCCGTATCATGCCGCTGCACAACATGATCTTTCTGACGGTGACGAATGCCGGCAACGAGGCAGCGAACGAAGCCGTGCGGGACATCCGAAAACCACTGAACGATCGCCTTAAGCCGTTCGAGTGAGAGTGGTCCCTGATCCCGCCGCCCTGCGGGAGCGCGCTCAGGTTCCGTTCCGCGTTGCCGGGTGGCGGGGCCGGGCATCTGGACGAAGGAGGGCGACATGTTCGTCGGGCATTACGGACCGAGTTTTGCCATCCGCGCCGTGCGACCGGAGATCCCGCTGTGGGTCCTGTTCGTTGCCGCGCAGCTGGTCGACATCGCGTGGGTCACGCTGGTGCTCGCCGGCATCGAGAAAGTACGCATCGTCGCGGGCATCACCGCCGCGAATCCGCTCGACCTGTATTACATGCCGTACACGCACAGTCTCGTTGCGGCGCTGCTGTGGTCGATCGCGGCAGCGGTCGTATGCCGGCTCGTGTTTCGCTGGAAGGGCTGGGGTGCTGCCGCCTGGGTGGGTGCCGCCGTGCTATCGCACTGGGTGCTGGACTTTCTCGTGCATCGCCCGGACCTGCCGCTCTATGGCAACACCGCGAAGGTTGGCCTCGGACTGTGGAACTACGTCGGGATCTCGCTCGTGCTCGAGGTGGTGGTTCTGCTCAGTGGCGTGTGGATGTACCTGGCGAAGACGAGGGGACTCACGACGGTGGGCCGCTGCGGGCCGATGGTTTTCGTGGTGCTGATGCTTGCGGTGCAGATCGCAACGCTCGTCGCGCCGCTGCCGCCGTCGCCGGCCACGGTGGCGGCGAGTGGCCTCGGCGCATACCTGGCGTTCGCGGCTGTTGCCGGTTGGATCGATCGCCGGAGGGTGCCGGTTGGGGGCGTGGCCGGAGTGAGCTGATCGAGCAAAGCGTGATCGTGAGCAGCGAAGCAGATGAGTATCCAGTCTTCCACCAGGAGCATTCCAAGGTGATGCGCACCCGGCTGGTTGCCTGGGATGGCCGACATTCTCCGTTCCACGGAAACGGATCAGCTCGAGATCAATGACCGGCAGCGGGCCGATCGTCTGGCCCGCTGCCGGCTTATCGCAGAGAATCAAGCGGTCTTGAGCTACTTCACGGGAAGCAGAGGACACTGGAAATAGTCGGAAGGTCCGCCCGCCGGGCTGCCAGGGGCAATTGCCAGGTCCCCTAGATTGTAGTGCAGCTGAATGTCGCCGTAGGACATCAATACCGGCAAGGGATTGTTGGCGTTCATCCCTTCGGTGGTCCACATGACGGTGTGCGTAAACCATCGACCCCCGTTATACAGCGGATTGCCCGGCGCAGCTTCGGCGACAGGAAGCTGGCCGGGAGCTCCGTTCACAATCACGAAGAGCTTGTCGAAGGACTGTACGTTGTGCGCGTTCGGCGCCGGAAGATTGGTGGTGCCCTTGGTACCCCAGAGGGCACCGTCCGCATAGAGGGCAGGGCCGAAGTTCGGCTGCTGCGCCGAGGCCGGGCCCGCCATCACTGAAAGACAGACAGTTGAAAGCAGCGCAAGTAGAATGTTTCGTGTCATGGTCGCTCCGAGTATCGAAATGGATCCGAGACGCGCGTCCGGCCACGTGTATTGGCGGACGGCGCCCTTCACGAAGATCGCCCACGGAGGGGCTGTCTTCCTTCACTACTTGGTTCGAGCCACCGGAATGGTTACACGGCGATACGTGAGACCGGCCCTCTGCCATGCCGGCATGCGTGATGTACGGCCTCCGGTCGAAGCGGCAGGCGCAGCATCGGCGTGACTGAGCATGATCTGCCTGGGCTCATGGCCGCTTATCAGCAAGGCCATATCGATGCCTTCGAAGGGCTGTACCTGAGGTTGAGGCCGCGACTACAGCAATACCTGTCGATGCTGACGCGCAATCGAAGCAGCACCGAAGATCTCCTGCAGGAGACCTTCCTGCAGATCCACCGATCCCGCAGGACGTATTGGCCGGGGCGGCCCGTGATGCCCTGGGCCATTGCGATCGCCCGTCATGTATACCTGATGGACGTACGAAATCGTGTTCGGTTTCAGAGACGGGAGATCGCCGTCGACGATCCGCCAGAG
>JALHTE010000293.1 GCA_022865595.1 Steroidobacteraceae bacterium
GCCAGTCTGCCAGGCCCCGGACACCACGATCGCGAGGCCCGTCATCGTGCAGACCACGATGGTGTCGAGGAACGTGCCCATCATGCCGATGAGGCCGCTGCGCACCGGATCGTTGCTCATGCCCGCCGCCTGCGCGATGCCGGCCGTGCCGAGCCCGGCCTCGTTCGAGAAAATGCCGCGCGCCACGCCATAGCGGATCCCGGCCATCATGGCCGCGCCGGCGAAGCCACCGACCGCCGCGGTGCCGGTGAAGGCCGATGCAAAAATCAGCTCAAAAGCCTGCGGGATTGACTGCCAGTGATAGACCAGCACGATCATTGCCGCGGTCACGTAGCCGGTCGCCATGAACGGGACGAGCCAGTTTGCGACCGATGCGATGCGCTTGATGCCGCCCAGGATGACCGCGCCCGTGATGACGGTCAGTACCACGCCGGTCACCAGCGGGGTAATGCCGAACGAACCCTGCATCGCGGCTGCGATGCTGTTCGACTGCACCATGTTGCCGATGCCGAAACCGGCCAGGCCACCGAACAGCGCAAATGTCGCGCCGAGCCAGGCCCAGCGCGGACCGAGACCGTTGCGGATCGCGTACATCGGGCCGCCGACGAAACGACCCTTCTTGTCGCGCTCACGGAAGTGCACTGCGAGCAGCACTTCGGCGTACTTGGTGGCCATGCCGACCAGGGCCGTCATCCACATCCAGAACACGGCGCCCGGGCCGCCGAGCGCAACCGCGGTGGCCACGCCCGCGATGTTGCCGACACCGATGGTCCCGGCCAGGCACGTCATCAGCGCGGCGTAGGGACTGACTTCACCGTGGGCCTCGTCACCGCCCCGACCCCTCCAGACCAGGCGCAAACCGGCGCCGATCTTGCGCACCGGCATGCCACCGAGACGTACTTGAAGGTAGAGCCCCGTACCGAGGATCAGCACCAGCATCGCCGGGCCCCAGACGAACGAATTGGCGGCGTTGATCCAGTCGGTGAATGTCGTCATGAACTCCCCTGTACGCAAGATTCATCGGACGGTCGGTGCCGCCCTGGCGTTCCGCAGCGCGAAGGCGCCTGGTTACCCGCTGCGCCGCGCCCTTTTTATGTCCTCATCGCCTGCACCCAGGACCGGGGCGGCAGCTTAGTCCAGATCCTCTCTGCCGTCGAAATCGGATCCCATCATCGGCGATCAGGCCCCGGGACCGCGTTACTCGTGCCGGGGATTCAGTCGCGGACTCTCGTGCCACCTTCTGCGCGCGCGACAGGTGCGACTGGTCGAGGAACTTGTCGAAGAAGATCTCGGACTCCTGCGCGCCGCCCCTGCCAGGCGCTATCGGCGGGGTCACTTGCGAGCACCGGCACGCACCGCAGCCCCCCGCACGGCAATCGTGCGGGAAGGCGATGCCCTGGTTCAGTGCCGCCTGGAGCAGCGTCTCTTTAGATCCCACGCGCAACTCGACTCCGGCCGGTGCGATCCGCGCACCGTGATTCGGCGGCTGGCTGAGAGGGACGCTCGCTTCGGAGACCTGCGGGCCGCCCAGCAGCTCGAGATGGCCCGCCGCATGCTTGATGACGCCGGCTATACCGTCAGCGAGGTCGGTCACCTGCTCGGATATGGGGACCCGGCGAACTTCGGGCGCGCATTCAAGCGACTTACCGGGCAGTCACCAAGCGAGTACCGGCGGCGTACGCGCTGAATCGAGGGCGATTCAACCAGCTAAGCCTCGAAACTGTCGCGAGCCGGACGATTCGGATCGTAGTCCTCGTCCTCGAGTTCGGTCTCGGCCGACGGAGGCAACTTCGCGATGATGTTCACGAGCATCCTGACATGCTCAGCCTCTTCCTCCCGCAGTTCCTCGAACAGCGCCTTGACCTCCGGCTGGTCGACATGGTCGAGGGCTTCGTCGTAGAAAGCGAAAGCCTTCTGTTCCGAATACAGGGCGAGCTGATACGCCTTCAGCGTGGACATGTTCCAACGCACGTCACCGCTCGCCGGAGCCTCCACGTCGAAGATGTCGTCGATCGTGACCTTGGGCGGCTTGTCGCCGAACAATGCGAGCCGGCGCTCGGCGATCTCGTCGCAGTGCTTGTTCTCGTTGACAACCATCGACTGGAATACCGAGCCGGCATCGTCGCCACCACGGCTTCCCAGTGTCTCGGCGAATTCCGTGTACCGCTTCACCGCTTCGAGCTCTATCAGCGCGGCGAGGTCGAGGGCGTCCATCAGGGAAATATTGGAGAGATCGAGTCTGGTGGACATGGAGTTCCCCCTCTTCGGTAGCACGTGCCCGGTCAGGTGGGCGTGAGTTTGCCTGGTGAATTGTAAGTTCGTTCGACCGCTGTTGGTAAGGCCAGGCATCCGACACGCTAAAGGCCGGGTCAAAACTACGTATTGCCTTTCGCGCGCTATGCCGCCGGTCGTGGAGGTGGTTCCGCCACCAGTCGCTTGCGCAGCTCGCGAAGCATGGTCTTCACCCGGTCCGCATTCCCGGTTCCCATGCGAACCAGGATTTTCTGCCCCGCGGATAGCGACCGAAGCGCGGGATCCGCATATTCGTAAAGCACCCAGGGCCGCGCGACCTCGACCGACGGATCCTGCGGCGGAAGCACGAGTTCGATCGTGTCACCCGGATCGGGCGTCGCCAGCAGGTTGTCGATCACGTCGATCGCACGGTCATTGAAGTACTGCTGCGGGTAACCAAGGTCTTCGTAGGCCTGCTGGAACAGCGGGTAGAACCGGACATACAGCGCGACCAGCTTCCCGGTGTCGACGGACGCCGCGAGGCTCACGAACGGGGTGTAGCGCTGGAAATTCTCGGCCGAGAGGTACGTGCGATCGTCTTCCTGGCGAACCGTGAAGCGCCCCGGTGTCGGCTGCACCGGCCACAGCCGGGCGGACGTACGATCGCGCGCCAGGTTGTCCACCGTGGCGACGATCTTGCGGATGTAGTCGCCCGAGTTGACCAGGCCGAGAACCACCTCTCCGCCAAGCAAGTCGGCAGCCGCGCCCTCGACAGAGGCGTCGCTCGCGTCCAGCAGCGGGATTTCCTCGCCTGCGTAGCCTTCTGCGGCTGCGTCCTGCCCGATGTCCTCGATCGGATGCCGGATCACCCCTGCGGAGGACGCGTCGGGCAGAGTCGAGGGCTCGGGCGGAGGCTGCACCGGCTCCCGTGATCGAGTCAGGTACAAATACAGTCCGGCTCCGACGACAACGAGGACGACGAGCGCCGGCCACCAACGAATACTCTTGCTCATTGGCCCACGGGACCTCTCTTCTGCAATCACGACAGGTCGTAGCGACCGAGGTTCATTACCTTGCCCCAGGC
>JALHTE010000034.1 GCA_022865595.1 Steroidobacteraceae bacterium
CGCCCCCCCTGCGCATCGCACCTTGTAGGCTCGTCCACTCAGGCTGCTCTTGGTGGCCGCCTTTTCTATGAAATCCTCCGCGGAATTGATCTGGCCGCGTGCCGCAAGCGCGTCGTACTTGTAGCGCAGGTGGGCCTTGGCGGCTCCGGAGTCGTACCAGGCCCCGTTGCGGTAGAAATCGCAGCCGGACAGCCCGGCGTATTCGAGCAGGTACTCGACTTCGGCCACCGCAGTCGGGTTCGGGGTCTGCCCTGCGCTGACCCCCGGCGCCAGCGCGATCGCAAGGATCAGTCCGAGCAACACATTCATCAGGACCTTCATAGTTCCGAGTCCATGGGCAGCAAGGACAGGAATTTCACCTGCGTCCGCTGCCACTCGCTGCGCGCCGGCTCCCGCGTGTACTCGACCGGCTTTCCGCCCTCAAGTGTATTCCAGACCAGTTCCGGCCGCCCTCCGCCGTCGACCGGGGCCAGCGAAAGAGCGTACGAATTGGACGGCTGGGTCATGGCATCAAAGCGCGCCGCCGTCTGCTGCGCGAGCTCGGGACTGTCGATGATCAGCCCGATCTCGGTGTTCAGACGCTTCGACCGGTGGTCGAAGTTCATCGATCCCACGAACAGCTGCCGGCGGTCGAATACGAACAGCTTGGCATGCAGCGAATAGTTTCCGTAGCGCGAAATGGCGACCGTCTGCCCGCTGCCCCGGGTGTTGCCGAGCAGCGAGCGCACTTCGTAGAGCTCTACGCCGTCCTCGAGCAACGGCACCCGATACTGGCGGTAACCGGACTGCGCGGCGAGTTCCTCGGAGGATTCGAGCGAGTTGGTCAGAATCCGCACGCGCGCACCGCGGCTCCGCAGGTCCTTCAGGATCTGCAGCTCTTCGTCATCGGGAATGAAGTACGGCGTCACCATCAGGAGTTCGGACTGCACTGCGCGGGCCGCCTCGGCCACGGCGTGCAGCATCAGTCGACCCGAGCGCTCGCCGCTTTCGACGTTCTTCTTGTCGGGGCTGTCGCACACGACCTGTGCATGGGCCCAGACCAGGGGCAGCCGTCCGGCGATCATTCCGGCATAAGGCTCGCCGGTAGCGATCCTCGCAACATAGTCGATGCCCTGGGTCGGCAGCGTCTGCAGCTGCTTTGCAGGGCCGCCACGCTCCTTCTCGCGGTGGTCCGGGAGGCCCTGGGCCTCGCCGCGATTGCGCCCGAGCGCCTCGGCCGGGATCGCAAACTGGCTACTCCAGTATTCGTCGAAAGTCGCGGAGAGCTTTGCTGCGACCGGACCCGCGGCGAAGACGTCATCGTCGGCAACCTGCGACTCGGGATCCATCTGGAAGTACTCGTTGCCGATGTTTCGGCCGCCGATGAGCGCCGCCGTGTTGTCGACGACCAGCAGCTTGTTGTGCATTCGATAGTCGAGTCGCCTTGCATTGAACATGAATTCAATGGCACGCAGAGCAGTGCTGTTTCCGCGATAGGCAAACGGATTGAATATGCGGATCTCTACGGATGAATGATGGTCCAAGGCAATGAGTTGCTCGTCTCCGTCGGTGGTTGCCCCATCGTCTACGAGCACGCGGACGCGCACGCCCCGATCTGCCGCCCGCAGCAGGGCCTCGGTCAGCAGCCGTCCGGTTTCATCGCCGCGGAAGATGTAGTACTGCAGGTCCAGCGTTCGCTTGGCGGCAGCGATCATCTGCACGCGGGTCAGGAAACTGTCCACGCCAACCGACATGATGCGGAACCCCGAGGTACCACCGTGTTCGACGGACTGCCCCGCGAACAGTGCACCGATCGGGGTTTCCTCCACTTGCGTAAGCGCCCTGGACGGCGTCCGCGGGAAATCGGCCCCGGGCGGCAGCCCGGCGCAGCCACCGGCAGCCACCGTGACGATCAATAGAAGCGTGCGCGCCCGTGCGCCACAGCCTCGCCAATTCATACCGTTCATCAACCCGCCCTACAGTGTCTCTCTGAACGAGAACGCTGCGCGTTCGGCATCACCCGGTCTGTACGCTTGCGCACAAATAGTCATTGCCGCGTCCGGTGAAATGGCGCACTCTGAGGCTCGACCCCCGGGGCGCCGGAATGGTCTGAGCGAGTCCTGCGTTCTCGGTCGATACGGAGGACAATCATGCCGCTCCCGCTGGTTTCGCCGTCTTTGGCGCCATCAC
>JALHTE010000294.1 GCA_022865595.1 Steroidobacteraceae bacterium
CGGGCTGGTCGCCGGTGCGTCGAAGGGCGAGGGGCTCGGCAACAAGTTCCTGTCGCACATTCGCGAGACCGACGCGATCGCGCACGTGGTGCGCTGTTTCGTAAACGACGACGTGGTGCATGTCGCGGGCCGTATCGATCCGCTGGCCGACATCGACGTGATCAACACCGAGCTCGGGCTCGCGGACCTCGACACGGTCGAGCGCGGCCTGCGGCGCGCCGAGAAAGCGTCGAAGGCGGGCGACAAGGATGCGATCCGGCAGTTCGACCTGCTCAAGCGAATGCGCGCCCACCTCGATGCCGGCAATCCCGCACGCACGCTCGCGATGGACCCGGCAGAGCGGCCGCTGCTGCGGGAGCTGTGCCTGATCACGCTGAAGCCGCTGATGTACGTTGCCAACGTCGCGGAGGATGGCTTCAAGGACAACCAATACCTGGACGCCGTGCAGAAGCGGGCGGATGCGGAGGGCGCCGACGTCGTGCCCGTATGCGCGGCGATCGAGTCCGAGATTGCCCAGCTCGACGCCGGCGACCGGCTGGCGTTCCTCGAGGAACTCGGCCTGCACGAGCCTGGCCTCGACCGCGTGATCCGCGCCGCCTACCACCTGCTGGGGCTGCTCACGTTCTTCACCGTGGGCCCGAAGGAAGTGCGGGCCTGGACCAGCCACATCGGCGCGTTTGCGCCGCAGGCGGCCGGCGAGATCCACACCGACTTCGAGAAGGGCTTCATCCGGGCCGAGGTCATCTCCTTCGACGACTTCATCGCCTGCAAGGGCGAGCAGGGCGCCAAGGAGGCCGGCAAGATGCGGCTCGAGGGCAAGGAGTACGTCGTCCGCGAGGGCGACGTCATGCATTTCCGGTTCAACGTGTGAATCGGGGACATTCTCCTTTTGCTCGCGGCTGGAAAAGGAGAATGTCCCCGGTTTCTTGACTCAGGCGCCAGCGGTCCGGACAATTCCGGCCCCCTCGTGGTGAGGTAGCTCAGACGGTTAGAGCGAGGGATTCATAACCCCTAGGTCGGGAGTTCGATTCTCCCCCTCACCACCAATCTTCCAGTCCCAGGGCGGCGCCGGGCCGGATGCCTTCGAACTGCTGCCCCGGCCGTTCCAGGTGCGGTCTACGCTCGTCAGGACCGCACCTTAGGGTGTGCTAAGGGGTGTGCTAAGGTCCGCAATTCGCAGGGGGGAGGTTCCGTGGCCGACATATTCGTCTCGTATGCACGAAACGACAAAGGTCTCGTCGCACCCCTGGTCGCTGCGCTCGAGGCCGAGGGCTGGTCCGTCTGGTGGGATCCCGAGATCACGCCCGGCGAAGAGTTCGACTCGCTGATCTCGCGCGAACTCGAGAGTGCCCGCTCCGTTGTAGTGGTCTGGACGGCCGGTTCGGCCGAGTCCCGCTGGGTGCGCGGCGAGGCGCGCGACGCCGCCGACCGCGGCGCGCTGGTACCGGTCCGGTTCGGCAAAGCCAAGCTGCCGATAGATTTCCGCGCGGTGCATACGACGGACCTCGATGGCTGGGGCGAGGACCGCAATGGGGCCGCGTTCCGCGGGCTTTTCAAGGCACTGGAGGCCAAGCTCGGCACGCCCAGGAAATCGGCGTCCGCAGCGTCGGCAGCGGACGGCAAGGCCGAGGTCAGCATCTGCGTGCTGCCATTCGCCAACATGAGTGGCGACCCGGAGCAGGAATATTTTTCCGACGGCATCACCGAGGACATCATTACCGACCTCGGCAAGGTCTCCGCGCTCTCCGTCGTCTCGCGCAACATGGCGTTCAGCTTCAAGGGCGCCAAGGGCGGCGTCGGCGACATCGGCAGGCAGACCAGCGTTTCGTACGTGCTGATCGGCAGCGTGCGCAAGTCGGGCGAGCGCGTGCGCATCACGGCACAGCTCGTCAATGCCGCGAACGAGGCGCAGGTCTGGGGCGAACGCTACGACCGCGACCTGAGCGACATCTTTGCGCTGCAGGACGAGATATCCAAGGCGATCGTCTCGGCGCTGAAGCTCACGCTGCTTCCGGACGAGAGTCGTGCCATCGGTCAGCGTGCGACGAACAACGTCAAGGCCTACAAGTTCTACCTGATGGCGCGGCAGTTCAGCGTCATGGGCAACGAGCGACACCAGGAGATCATCGTCCGCCTGTGCAAGCGCGCGGTCGAACTCGATCCCACCTATGCCGCACCCTGGGCCACGATGGCCATCGCGCAGTGGGACATGCACCGGCGAAGCGCCTCGAAGGAGGACGGCCAGGAGGCGGCGAATCGGGCGATCGCGCTCGATCCGAAACTTGCCGATGCCCACGCTGCGCTCGGCGCCGCGCACCAGGGCCAGGGACGTTACGAGATCGGGCTCGAGGCGTGCGAGCAAGCCTTGCGCCTCGACCCGGATTCATACGACGGCAACCGGGTTGCCGGCATGTGCTGCATTGCGCTACGTCGCTATGACGACGCTATCCGGTACCTGGAGAAGGCAACCTCCGTCGTGGCGACGGAATTTGTCGCCGCCAGCTTTTCGACCCAGTGCTACGAGGCCATCGGCGACCTCGACGGCATGCGTGCCGCGGCCCAGCGCGCGCTGGCACGTGTCGAGAAGGTCATTGCCGTAGAACCCGATCACGGCCGGGCACTGGGATACGGCGCGACGCTACTCGCGACGCTGGGGGAGCCGGACCGCGCCAAGGAATGGATCGAGCGCGGCACGCTACTCGACCCGAACAACACCATACTGCACTTCAATTTCGTGTGCGCGCTTGCACGGCTGCGCGAGATCGAGCCGGCACTGGACCTGCTTGCGACTGTCATCGAAAAAGCCTCTCAGGGCTGGCTGGTCTGGCTCGACAAGGACACCGACCTCGATCCGCTGCGTGACAGCCCGCGATTCGTCGAGATCGTGCAGAAGGCCAAGGCGCGTTTCGCATCCGCCTAGGGCTGGGAGGAGAGGCCGTCAATCGGGTAGTATCCACGATGTAACGGCGCCATTTCCTGCCTGCGGGCGGGGGTCGTTTTCATCAACGAGGTGAGCCGTCCAAGTGAGCCGTCCAATGCAAGCGACCAGCTGGAACCGCAAGAGCATCCTGCACGCCTTCACGCGGTCCTGGTCGCAGCCAATCTCGTTCGCGGTGCTGGCATTCGACCTCGCCCTGTTTGCGGCCAGTTCCGCGCTGGTCCTGCTGGCCGGCGGTATCGCCCTGAAGCTGGTCGGCACGCTCGGCGTTACGGCTGCCACGATCAGGCTGTTCATGATCGGTCACGATGCCTGTCATGGCAGTTTCTTCTCGAACGCGAAGCTCAATGCCGTCTTCGGGCGGATTGCGTTCCTGCCCTCGATGACCGCGTTCAGCCTGTGGGAAGTCGGCCACAACACCGCCCATCATGGATTCAACAACCTCAAGGGTCGCGACCAGGTGTGGGCGCCACTCTCCAAGGCAGAGTTCGACGCGTATCCGCGCCATCGCCAGGCGCTGGAGCGTCTCTATCGCAGCGGTCTCGGATGGGGCGCCTACTACCTCGTCGAGATGTGGTGGAAGAAGCTCTTCTTCGCCAGCCGCAAGGAAATCGGTTCAAGCCGCCGCAAGTACAAGCTCGACAGCCTGCTGGTCAGCGCGGGCGCTGTGCTCTGGCTTGGTATCGTCGCCATCGTGGCCGGCGCAACGGAGCAGTCGTTCGTCCTGCTGGCGGTGCTGGCGGTAGTCGTGCCGTTCCTGCTGTGGAACGGC
>JALHTE010000295.1 GCA_022865595.1 Steroidobacteraceae bacterium
CTGCTTCGCCTGTCATGCTCCCGCTCGTGATCCGTGGGACTTCATCTGCGAAACCAACCACGGCTGCGAACCCATTCCCATCGACCGCCAAATGACCGGCGCATTGCAGCGCTCCGACCCCCGCTGCGGTGAACCAGTGCCCCAGGATGGCGATCGCATGGCCCTGTTCAAGTTGAAAGCCATGGTCTTTATCGGTGCGTCGATTGCCTGGGTGAAAGCATTGTTCTAGCTGCCTGGTGTCCCAGAAGTTGCCTCCGACCGTCCCGCTCCCCGCCGCAGCGTGGTTGCTGTTCTCGGGGCTTGCCGGGCTAGGGTTCGTGGGGCGGCGAAGCAAAGCGTAGGCGAGGCGCCGAACGCAACATGAAGCCCGTCCTTGCGACGGGCTTTTTGTTTCTGCACGAATGCACGCGACTTGGATGGAGAAGCGCCACGACCTGGGCGGCAGGCTTTGGCATGGAAACGAGCATTCGAGAATGTAGTCGAATTGCCGCAGGGCTTCCCCGCGTCAACGAAATCTCGAACGGACAAGCAAGGCGGGTATCGCAATGAACAAAAAAATTCTAGGACTGGTGGCAGGACTCGCCGCGGCGATCGCGTGGGTTCCAGCCGGCGCTGCCAGCATCAACAACGTCGTATTCTTCGGCGACAGCCTGTCCGATTCGGGCAACGTCTGGTACGCGACTGGTGGCTTTCCGCCGTTTCCCTATTACCAGGGCAGCGGCGGCGCGGGGCCCGACTTCACCGGCGGCCAGTGGTCCGACTACCTTGGCCCGTCGTGGGCGACACCGTTTGCCGCCAATTTCGGTCGCTACGCAACACCGTCCTGGGCGGGCGGAAGCAACTACGCGTGGGGCGGCGCACGCACCGGGGTTGACGGCGACCCCACAGGTGTCCCGTGGCTCGACCAGCAGGTCGGCCAGTACCTGCTGTTTGGCAGTTCGCCAAACGCCACCACGCTTTACTCGGTCGTGATCGGCGGCAACACGATAGCGAATAACCTCGCTTCGCCTGATTTCAACGCTGTCATCACAGCTGGCGTCAACAGCATCATGAACTCCATTGCGGCTCTGTATGGCTTCGGCGGCCGACAGTTCCTGGTCGCCAACGTGCCGGACATCGGCGCTACGCCCCTGTTCCGGAGCGGCGACCCCGCCACTGCGGCCTATGCCACGTACCAGACGCAACAGTGGAACATGGCGCTCGAGGATGCGCTCAGCGCCCTCAGCCTGCCCGGTGCAAGGATCACCTACCTTGACCTGTTCGGGTTCGGCAGCGAACCTGATGTGCTTGCCATGTTCTCGAACACCACCGACGCGTGCTTCAATGGCGTGACCGTCTGCTCGAACCCGTACGAGTACTTCTACTGGGACAGCTTCCACCCGACCTCCCATACCTCCGCGCTAGTAGCGGACTACGCACGGCGCGCGGTGCCTGAACCCGGCACACTGCTGCTGCTCGGCTTGGGTCTCGCAGGCCTCGGTATGAGCCAGAGACGCAGGGCCGCTTAAGCGGCGCGAGCAGTAGTCTCGCTGCACCACGGAAGCCCGGCCCTGCCGGGCTTCCTTCGTTTTGCGCCACAAGACTGGGCAAGACTCTCGATTCACCGGGCGAATTCCGGCAGACTGCGGCGGTGCCGGCCGTCCTGCCGGCCTCCCCGTTGTCGCTGCCCGGAGTTGACCATCAGCACACCTCCGCCGCCGCCGCCGCCCTACCGGCGCCGCATTGGTCTTCCGATCAGCCTTTGGCTGGTGCTGGGTTTTGCATTCGTGATCGGGGCTTTCGCAGTGACCGGCGTTCCGGCGCTGCGCGGCATGCGCCATGCGATGGAAGACGTGGCGCGCACGCAGCAGCTGTTCGAGCCGATTGCGCTGGGCGTACATGACCTGGCGGAGAGTTCGGCGTCGTTCGACCGCGCCGTACTTGCCTACCTGCAGGCCGACTCGGAGGTGAACCGCACTGAGGTTACAGCGGCTGCCGCGCGGCTCTCGCAATCGATGAACGGTACCTTCGATGGCGGCTCGATCGCGCTGGCGGAGCGGTTTCCGTCGCTGCTGAGCCGGGGCGCTGACCACCAGAGCGCTGGATTCCGTCTGCTGGACCTGCAGGACCAGCTACGTCGCGCCACCGAGCATCTTGACCGGACGTATGCGGCGCTTGACCGGCGTGCGGTCGGTGCGGGGGGCACCGGAATTGTCGTCGGCGACAACGTGATCGCAAGACCCTCGCTGGCCGAACTCAAGCGCGCGGTTGAATTGTCTCGCAGTGACGCGGCCAGTGCGTTGGGCCACGCGCCGGTGACGTCCGAAGCCACCGGCGGCGAGGCGCTCCTGCGACGGACTCTGGAGGCGAATCGCGAGGAATTCGCGCGCTCGCCCGGCCGTGCCTGGCTGGGACTGATGGAAGAGGATGCCGCGCGGGCGATCAATTTGCGCTGGCAGGTGCAGAAGCTCGAGGCGGCCATCGAAGCGGATCGCGCGGCGTTTGCTGCCAGCGGGGCAGCCCTGGCCGCCGCAGTTCACAGCGAGATCGAAGCGCCGGCCTGGCGGGACTTCATCGACGAGGCAGCTCATGCACGGACCGCCGTGGACAACGCGTTTCTCGGCGTCGAGACGGCAGTCTTCAAGGCGGTACTGCTGGCGCTGCTCGGCCTGGCGATCACCGCATGGGCGATCACGTGGCCGGTTCGAAGATTGACGGCGGGCACGCGCCGGCTCGCGGCAGGCGACCTTGCAGCTCGAGTGCGGCGCGGCGGAGCGAGCGAACTCGACGAGCTTGCGCAGGCCTTCAATCACATGGCGTCGGAGCTCGACCGTTCGGAACAAGCGTTGCGCGCGTACCAGACTCAGCTCGAGCAACGCGTGGAGGAACGAACGCTGCAGCTGCGCCACCTCGCGGATCACGACCCGCTCACCAATCTGCCGAACCGGCGTCAGCTGTTTCAGCACCTGAACGATCACATCGCGCGCGCCGACCCGGCGGGCTCGCAGCTCGCGGTGATGTTCCTCGACCTCGACAACTTCAAGACCGTCAACGACTGCCTTGGTCACGAATTCGGTGACCGGGTGCTGGCCGAGATCGGAGAGCGCTTGCGCCAGATCGCAGGCGACGGAGGCTTCATAGCGCGCCTCGGTGGAGACGAATTCACTCTGGTGTTACCGTTCTCGGGCGACTCATGGCAGGTGGAACGGCGGGCGGAGCAGCTGGTGGCCGGGTTTCGCCGGCCGTTGACGATCGACCGACGCGACGTGAGCGTCGGAGTGAGTTGCGGTGTGGCGATCTATCCCGAGCATGGTCGGGACGCCACCGAGCTATTGCGGGCGGCCGACGCCGCACTGTTCCGAGCCAAGGAACTCGGCCGCAACCGGCTGTGCGTCCACGATCCCGTGATGCTGGTTGATGCCTCGAACCGGTTCAGGGTGGAACAGTCCCTTCGCAAGGCGATCGAGGGCGGCGATTTCGTTCTTCATTACCAGCCGCAGGTATGCTTGCGCACCGGGCGCCTGCTGTCGGCTGAGGCGCTGTTGCGATGGCGGCGCAGCGACTCCGAGATTGTCCCGGCCAGCGAGTTCGTCCAGATTGCGGAGCAAGCGGGCCTGATGCTGGACCTGAACGAATGGGTTCTCGAAAGTGCGGCCAGCGCCGTGCGTCACTGGCGCAACAACGGCTGGCCGGACGCGAGGGTTGCCGTGAACATATCTCCGCAGCAATTCGTCGCCGGAAACTTCCTGTCTGATATCGCGCGCCTTCTCACGCGGCATGCGCTCCCGCCCGACGCGCTTGAACTCGAACTTACCGAATACATGCTGCAGACGGGGGCCGTTATCGTAGAGACGTTGCATTCCATTCGCATGCTCGGTGTCGCCACCGCTCTCGACGATTTCGGAACGGGTTACTCGTCGCTGACTTCACTGGAGCGGCTCCCGCTCAGCCGCGTGAAGCTCGACCGCAGGTTGATAGCCGACGTGGACCATAACCCGCGCGCCGCGGCGATCGCCCGGTCGATCATCGCGCTGTGCCGTAACCTTGGCCTGGCCACTACTGCAGAGGGAGTGGAGCGGCATGAGCAGCTCGATTTTCTTGCAGGCTGTGGCGATGTGGCGGCGCAGGGATACCTGATCTGCCGGCCTGCCGAGGCGCGGTCGATCGTGGACTTCGCGAACGGCTCGACGGCGCTGATCAGCAGCCTGCTTCGCGTCGCCGAGTCGAAACGGGCCCTGCGGCAGGATACGGACCGGAGCGGCGTGATCTCGCGTTTTCCGGTGCATCGAAAGTAGATCTCACGCAATAAAATGCGAGAGACCGCACCGGCATTCCTGACACGGAAACCAAGGGGATTTCCATCGGAAGCAAACCGCCGCAACCGGGCCGAGCTGCGGACCCGACGCACATTGCGGTGCATTACCTCTGCCTGACGAGACTCAGGCACGAGAAACCTGCGGAGGCGTGGCGCATCGTTGGCGACGCATGGGAATTGCCGAAGCACGTGGTGCAGAGGCTGATCGCCGACAACAACGCGCATGCGCTGGCAATACTGGGGCGATTTTCCGGGGACCCGGATACTTTGCTCGGTCTTTGCGAGAAGCATGCGCGGGAGAGCAGGCGGCAAGCGCAAGCGACGGATGTCTAGTTCACGGAACTTCGATGGCACCAACGTCGGCAGGCGAAGTCGCAGGCCGCGCGCGCCCGAGCTGGTCGGTGTCCGGTCGTCGCGTCATCATCCTGGGCTGGGTGCTGACGGTCATGAAGATGCCCGGATTCTCGGCGAGTGAGCCACTCGAGAACAGCGTCCGCCACTGCGTGTCGCCGAGCATTTCCGGCCCCATGTCCGGGACTGCCGCAGCCTCGAGTGCCGCGTCGAAGCGATGCCAGAACTCGATGTACGGGTGATTCTCCAGTTCCTTGGGCCAGGTCTCGGCCGGGCCGAACCAGTGTGTGGCTGACAGCGTCAGGATCGGGCTGCCGGAGGGACTCAGGTATGGCTGGACACCGGCCGTTGCCGGATCCGCGTCCACGGACTGCAGAAACGCCTCGAAGTCGGTCCTGAAGGCCTCGGCGAAACCGGGGAGGGCGTAGCGATTTTCCACCCGGGCCAGCACGATCGCCAGGAAATTGTCCGCGGCACCTGCGGCAACGGAGTACTCGGCATGTGTCTCATTGAGGTCGAAGGATGACGAGGGAACCTGATCGAGCGCGCTGCCCCTCGGCGCGTAGTGAAGCACGGCAAGATTCCCCGAATCAGAGCCCACGGAAAAAATCCAGGTCGATCGTGTGATGCCGCCGATCAGGTCGACGACGTCCGACAGATCTACTCCATCCACGTCACCCGGTTGCGGGTAGTGTTTGCGACTGAGCGACGCCCATCCCGGCTCACCGACCGGGACCAGGATCTGGCTGAAATCCAGTACACCGATCCGGTTGTACCCGGCGCTGCGGAAGTAAAACAGCGAGCCGGTGAAAATGTCCTGCGCGTAGCGATTCCCGCCGATCTCCTGCACCGTGTTTCCCGCGATGATCGAGGAACCTACGATCAGATCTTCGACGGCATGCGCGTTACCGACCGTCGCCGCGACCCCGCCCGCTAGGTTCTGCCGACCGAGGCTGTCCGTCCGGGCTACGCCGTAGACCTCGTTTTCCACGATCGTGCAGCTCTTGATCGCCAAGTAGCCGTTCGACATGTAGACCCCGCCACCACGCCAGTAGCCCATGCCGAGCAGGAACGCTGGCAGGCCCGGCGCGGGCTCGACGACGTTCCTGGCAATGGTGCTGTTGGTCAGCCTGAGAGTCTTGCGGTTGCCGATGCTTCCGCCGTCCGAGTACACGCCGGCACCGTAGGCGAAGAGCCCGCTGATCCGGTTGCCACTGATCGTCGACCGGTCGATGGTCGAGCTGCTTGCCGAGTGTCCGGCGCCCCCGACCGAGTAGATGCCGCCACCCGCAGCACCGCCTCCAAGCGCCGAGTTGCCGCTGACGACGCAGCCCTGCATCTCGACGATATCGGCGTATACAGCGCCGCCGAAAGCGCCGCGATCCCGCGACGAGTCGAAGTCGCCCTGGACGCGGTTGTCGTAAAGCCGGCAGTTCACCAGCCGCGCCACGCCCCAGACAGCCAATGCTCCGCCCCGCGCCAGGGTCCACGGCTGAGGGTGCGGGTCGGTGATCGAGATCGCCTCGGTCACGCTGTGACCGCCTGTGACCGAGACGTTTATAAGGGTGAGGTTGCCGTCCACCGCCAGCACGCGCGCACCTGGCTCGGCCCCTCCCGCCCAGGCGACGGTAATGCCTGAGGGAAGCGAAGAAGCGTCGATCACGACGTCCTT
This sequence comes from Steroidobacteraceae bacterium, assembly GCA_022865595.1. Lineage (GTDB taxonomy): Bacteria > Pseudomonadota > Gammaproteobacteria > Steroidobacterales > Steroidobacteraceae > RPQJ01. Next base: position 6,318 of record JALHTE010000295.1, read on the forward strand.
GCGAGCCACCAGTGCCGAGCGCCCGTAGTCACGATCGAAATACCCGATCAGGTACGAGACAGGCCCGCTGGGCTCGTCACGAATGCCCATGACCTCACCCTTGAGAAAAGTGTGCTCGTTGCCGACGATCGACAGCCCTATGGTGCCTCCATCGAGGCCAGGGTCGAAGGTGATGGGCTGGCCGGGCCGCGCGCCCGCGAGCGCCGAGCGTAGCGTCGTCATTCCCGACGGCGGAGCAGCTGAGTCGAGGAGACTGTTGACGACGATTGGTGCATTCGACGGTTGCGACGATCCGCCGCCGCCGCCGCTGCCGCCGCCGCAACCGCTTAGAATGACGAGCAGCGCGAGGGCGGTGAAGCGTTCGAGTGCTTTCACGGGCGTAACTCTTCGCGTAGCTAGCTGGCGCCGTCACCGCAGGCGCGCTTCCACATATCTTCAGCCGTAGTTCCCGGTGGTACTGGCGTCACTTCCGGCGGATCTGGATTGACGTTGATGATCTCTCCGGTCGCCATGGGCCCGGCATGGGCCGATGTGCCGACGATGCTGAGATTCTTGCCCTTGCAGTCGTACTGGTAATGCACCTTGTCCGACAGTACCTGCTTGCCGGTCTTGTCGGGCAGGGGTTGACGGTAGTCGATCAGGACCCACATTTCGGCGCGGTCGCCCTCCCTGTGGATGGTCGAAGGATCGAGGTAGATCGTCGCCTCCGGCGCCGATTCGAACACGACCCACTCCGCAACCGGCTCCGGCTTGCAGGACACCAGAACGCAGGCCAACGCAGCCAGCAGACACCTGAAAATTAACTGTTGCATCGTCAATCCCGCCTTTTTCCGAAAATCCCGGCTGCAGCCTGCGATGGTCGATTGTGCGTCCAGTAAGTTGCCGTGACCAGCCCAGGGAGCGGTCGGGTCCTGCGTGCGGCGTGCGACTCTATGCGCGATCGGGCCGCGATCGGGCCATATGGAGCTATAGTAGCTTTGCCCGGACGGCAGACTGATGGCCGTAAGGGTGCGGATCACCACAAAAATCAGGGGGAATTTCAATGAAACGATTGCTGGTTGCAATGCTGTTGGTCCTGCCGGTCACGGCAACGGCGGACTACCTCGACGTCATCAAGTTCAAGTTGAACGAGGGCTGCACGTTCTCGACATACGTCGGAATCGTCAAGGACTTCAACGAGTGGGGCAAGGCAAACGGCTACAAGGCCGAAGTCCTGATGCCTCTGCAGCAGTCTGACCTCGAGTACCTGTTCTGGGTCGGGCGCAGCGCCAATGCCGCGGCATTCGGCAAGGCGTGGGATACGTGGCGCGATGCGCAGGCAAATGCCGACTCAATGCCGGCGAAGCTGAACGCGCGCTTTGCCACTTGCAGCACTAACGTCAGCCGGTCGGGGTTCGACACCTACTAGACCGGGCACGCGGAATCGGTCACTCCGACCGGTCCCTCAGGGGCCGGTCGGCGGTGCCATCCGCGATCGCGCCAACCAGGCTTTTATCGGTCGTTCAAGCGCGATCGCCTGGCGAATCTCGAGAAGCAACGGGCCGTCGCGAGACGCGAACATCTCGATGATTTCGTCGGGTACCGGATGACCGAAGGCCTTGAGGTACGAGTTGGCCGCGGTGGCAAGCTGTTCAGAAACCTGTACTGCAATCATCCTTCTCTTTTACGCCAATTCGAGTCGTTTCGCTCGAAATTCCGGGCCGAAATTCCTGCCAGAGTGTCAATTGCACCTGCTGTTCGGTGGTCGGTGACACAGGCGAAACGCGCAATTAGACTGCGCGCGGCGAACCAAGAAAACTATGGGGGAACAGTGAAGATCGACTCATGGCTGGCCGAGTTGAAGATTCCGCGTCAGGCTTATCGCGTGGGGTCGCTGCTGCCGCTGGTCTATGTTGCATGGGCGGACGGCAAGATTCAGCGCGAGGAGCGCAATCTCATCCTCAAGATTGCCGCGACGCTCGACATACGCAATGCCAAGGGCTGGCAGTCGCTGGCATCCTGAGGTCTCCTATGAGCGAGCTCGAATCAAAAGTGCTGGCCCGGGACCTGCATTTTGGCGAAGGGCCACGATGGCACGGCGGCCGCCTCTGGTTCAGCGATTTCTACGACCGGGCGATCAAGTCGGTCGGCGCGGATGCTGCGATTCGTACCGAACACGTCATCGATGACCGACCGTCGGGACTGGGGTGGCTGCCGGACGGTCGGCTGCTCGTGGTCGCGATGCAGCGCCGGCAGGTACTGCGACTGGATGCGGGCGGGTTTGCGCTGCACGCGGATCTCTCAGGAATTGCCGCGTTTCATTGCAACGACATGGTTGTGGACGCCGAGGGCCGCGCCTATGTCGGCGAATTCGGGTTCGACCTGGATGCGGAAATCAATGCGCGCGGAACAATGGGCGTGCTGGCCGATCACGCGACGGCGAACCTGGCACTGGTAGAGACCGACGGTCGTGTTCGCGAGGCAGCGTCCGGAATGCACTTTCCGAACGGCACGGTCATCACGCCGGACGGCCAGACGCTGATCGTCGCCGAGACGCTGGGAATGTGCCTCACCGCATTCGATCGGGGACCCGACGGTGTGTTGTCGAACCGACGAATCTGGGCCACGCTTGGCATGCGCGCACCCGATGGGATCTGTCTCGATGCGGACGGGAATGTCTGGATAGCGAACGCCATTGCCCCGGAGTGCGTGCTGGTCGCGCCCGGCGGCAGGATCGTCTCGACGGTCCGCACCTCGCAGCCGTGCTTTGCCTGCATGCTAGGTGGGCCCGACCGGCGGACGCTCTACATGATGACCGCGCCGTCCTCGGCCGCTGCAGTGGTCTCGGTCGCGAGGCGAGGGCTGATCGAATGCGCCGAGGTCGCAACCGCAGGAGCCGGCTGGCCCTGACTCAATGCCGTCAGTGGGCCGGCTTGCGCGCCGCGCGCCGACTTTCGCTCAGATCATCGCCTCGATCAGGCGCGGGCCGCGCTGCTTCATCGCCGAGGCGTACTGCGCGCAGAAGTCTTCGGCCGTCTCGGCGCGACTGGCTTCGACGCCGAGTCCTTCGGCGATCTTCGTCCAGTTCATCTCCGGATTGTGGAGGTCGAGCATGGACAGCGCCTTGGGCCCGGCACCGCTCGCGCCTACGCGCTGCAGCTCGATGTTCAGGATCGCATAGGACCGGTTCGCGTAGATCACGACGGTGACGTCCTGGCGCTCGCGCGCCATGCTCCAGAGCGCCTGCATCGTGTAGGCGGCGCCGCCGTCGCCGTGCGGGCACACGACCTTGCGGTCCGGGCAAGCGATGGCGGCCCCGAGCGCAAGCGGAAGGCCAAGGCCGATGGAGCCGCCTGTCAGCGCCAGGTGATCGTGCGGGCGTGCGCGTGCCATCATCATGGCCAGCGGAAAGCCGGAGGTTGCCGATTCGTCGGCAAAAATAGCGTGCTCGGGAGTCAGGTGCGCAATGGC
>JALHTE010000296.1 GCA_022865595.1 Steroidobacteraceae bacterium
GGCGGTCTAGCACACATGCAAGAGGATTCACGCGTGAAAAGCAGTCGGCCGACACAGCGGGATATCGATGCGCTGGTGGCGTTCCTGCCGCGGCTATATGCGGACGGGGTTGATCCGATCCGGGATTGGGGAGGCGGGGAGAAACAAGCGGATGGTGCCTACGTGATGCCGTGGCCGGAGTACGAAGACGTCGTGAAGGAATTCTTCGAGGCGGCGGGCCAGGATTGCTGGATAGATTTCAAATACGATCCGATCGAGGCGGGTCGCATGCTCGAGGATGAAGCTCTGGTGCGGCGCGCGAGTCTCGACGACATCAAGACGATGCTCACGTATTGCGTGCGCGGTGAGCGATTCAGCGAGGGGCACTGGGCGGCCATGATCGAGGCGGGCCATGTGCGGCGGTTGCTCGAGCGGCTGGAGGAGTTGCGGGGGGATTGAAGAAGGGGACGCCCCGATTTGACGTCGGCTGGCCAATGTATATACTTGTTTATACATAGGAGAAACGCGATGTCGAAGTCCGCAACTCTGACCGTGCAGCAATGGGGCAACAGCCTGGCCGTGCGTATTCCAGCGAAGGTCGCGAGGTCGGCTCGTTTCAAGGTCGGCCAGCCCGTGGAGGTGTCCGCGCAGGACGCCAGCGTGCTGGTGCGTGCCATTGGCGAACCGAAACTCAGCCTCGCGCAAAAGCTCGCGACGTTCGATCCCGATCGGCATGGGGGCGAGGTCATGGCGACCGGGCGGGTCGGGCGCGAGGTATTCTGATGGCGCGCAAGTCCTGGTGTCCGGACCGCCGCGACATGATCTGGATCGACTGCAATCCGCAGGCAGGTCGGGAGATGAAGGACAGGCACCCGCTGATGGTGCTCTCGCCGCGGGAATTCAATGCACGCACGGGCATTGTAATCGGGCTGCCGATGACGACCGCCGCTTTCAACGACACGAACCCGTTTGCGGTGAGGGTCGAGGGTGCCCGGGGTGCGACCAGTTACATTCTCGGACACCAGCCGAAGTCGTTCGACTGGCGGGCTCGCAAGGCGAAGCCGCATCCGTGGAAGAAGGTACCGGAGGATTCGTATGCGCTGGCGTGCGAAACGCTAAATCAGATCATTGACATCGGCTGATTGGATGGCCGGTGCTGGCGACTCGAGTGAAACTCCGGACGATCGCGTCGCGGGTTGATGGAGCGGCTCGAGGAGTTGCGGGGTCAGGGTGCGTGAGCAGGGAATCATTCGGCGGAGAAGCGGCGGGCTAGTGCACGGGCGCCGCGAGGGCCTGCCGGCAGCATTCTATTAATGCGTCGGTTCCGTCACCTGTGGACGCGCAGCGCCGGCCGATACGATTGGCGGCGAGGTCGTCCCACGACGCATCGCCATCGCCGAAGGCGTCCTGAACCTCTTTGCCCCAGCCTGCGAGCCAGGCCTCGAGCCGGCTGCAGCGCTGGACGATGCTGGCCGAGGCGACGCAGTGCTTCTCGGGGTCGGTGAGTCCGGCGGGCAGCGTGGCCACGACCGCCTCGGCGCAGCCAACGGTCGACGGCGCAGCTCGCTGCGATGTGCTCGTGCAGCCCGCGAGTACAAGCAACAGGCAACCCGTCCAGATTCCGATTCGAACGGCCATGGCGAATGGTAGCGGGTGCCAGGTATCGGGCAGCGTCGGTGTGCGATGAGAATTCCGTCTGGCCGGAATCGGGGGGACGCGCGCGCGGCGCGCTCGCGTGATATCCATCGCGCCTTGGGTGAGCGCGGGGCTTGATACGGACGTCCGGTGGACGGCCGCACCGGGCGAACGCCCGCACAGGGATGTGGGGGCTGGTACGCCGCGCAGAAGGGATTGCGAAGCGGCGCGGGCGCCCGGGCGCGGTAGTTTGGCAGGTCGGTGTCAGGGGATCGGCGCCGTTTGCGGGGATTGGCCGATGGGCTCATGTGGGAATGGTTGTCCAATCCTACTTAACTTGACGGTACCAGAATGACTTGCTTCCACGGCGGTCCGGTGGCAGGGTGATCATTACCCAAACATGGGGCTGTCTCCGAGGAGGCGACATGTCCGCTTCCCGCACCCCGCGCCGGATTGACGGTATGGCCCGCGCCCCTACGAGCGCACTCGGGGACCGTCTCGACGCCATACGGGCAGCCACCGTGCAACTTGCTGCGCCGCTGTCGGCCGAGGACTGCGCGCTGCAGTCGATGCCAGACGCGAGTCCAGTCAAGTGGCATCTGGCCCACACGACGTGGTTTTTCGAAACGTTCGTTCTCGAACGCTTCATTCGCGATTACCGGCATTTCGACCCGCGATATCGGGTGCTTTTCAATTCTTACTACAACGCAGTTGGCGACAGGCATCCGCGGCCCGATCGCGGCCTGCTGTCACGCCCGGCGCTGGACGAGGTTCATGCATACCGCCGGCATGTCGAGGGCCATCTTGCCCCACTCGTTGCGCAAGCCGACGACGACGCGGAGCTCGCATCGCTGCTGGAGCTCGGCCTGCAGCACGAACAGCAGCATCAGGAGCTTATCCTCACCGACCTGAAGCACCTACTGTCACGCAATCCGCTGCAACCCGCGTACATGGAGCGCTGGCCGCTGACGCCGGTCAAACCGCGCGCCTCGCGGTGGATCGGCTTCACCGGCGGAATGGTCACCGTCGGCCACCACGGCGCCGGCTTCTGCTTCGACAACGAGCAGCCGCGGCACCAGGTTGTCCTCAGCCCGTTCGAGCTCGCATCGTATCCGGTGACCCACGGCGATTTTCTGGCGTTCATCGACGACGGCGGCTATACCCGCCCCGACCTGTGGCTGTCATTGGGCCTGGATATAGTGCAGGCACAGCGGTGGACCGCGCCGATGTACTGGGAACGACGAGACGGCCGGTGGACGACGTTCACCTTGCGCGGCCGAGTCGAAATCGACCCCGCCACGCCGATGACCCACGTGAGCTACTTCGAAGCCGATGCCTTCGCGCGCTGGGCCGGTGCACGCCTGCCGACCGAATTCGAGTGGGAAGCAGGCGCCGCCGATTGCGCAATCGACGGAAACTTCCGGGACAGCGGAGCTCTGCATCCGCTCGCAACACGCATGGACCCCCCGCAAGGCAATCCCAGTCAAATTTTCGGCGACGTGTGGGAGTGGACAGGAAGCTCCTACGCACCCTACCCAGGGTTCGCGGCGGCGCCGGGTGCCGTCGGCGAGTACAACGGCAAGTTCATGTGCAATCAATATGTGCTACGTGGCGGATCCTGCGCCACCCCGCGCTCGCATATTCGCGCAACCTACCGGAATTTCTTTCCGCCCGAGGCGCGATGGCAGTTTTCCGGGGTACGCCTCGCGCGCGATCCGCGCTGACGCCTCGCCGTTCAAATGGCGTGGAACATTGCGAAATCGCCGCGCGCATCCTGCCAGCAGCGCACGGTACGAAAGCCCGCGAGCTCAAGCCGCGCGGCAAAATCCTCGGCGACATACTTGTACGAATTCTCCGTGTGTATACGCTCACCCGCGTCGAATATGAGCGGCGCGCCGTCGAGCGTCACGACCTGGGTCGACCTCGCCTCGAGGTGCATTTCGACTCGCCTGGCTTCCATGTTGTAGAAGCCGCGGTGCGCATAGGCGCTGGCGGCGAAATCGCTGCCGAGCACCCGATTCACGTGGTTCAGTACGTTGCGGTTGAAAGCCGCGGTCACGCCGAGCGAATCATCGTAGGCTGAATCGAGCCGCGCCTTGTCCTTTATCGTGTCGACGCCGATCAGGAGCCCGCTGCCGGGAACTTCGCAATGTCGCCGTATGGCCCGCAGGAAAAGTAGCGCGTCGTCGGGCGTGAAATTGCCGATCGACGAGCCGGGATAGAAGAATGTCGTTGGCAGCTGGACAAGATCGCGACGCAGGTCGAGCCCGAGGGTGAAATCCGTGATGAGCCCCAGCATCTCCACGCCCGGAAACGCGGGGGCAAGCCGCGCGAGCGCACGTTCGATCACCCCGGCGGCAATATCCACTGCCAGGTATCGTTTCGCGGCGACAAACGGCAGCCAGCTCTCGCCCTTGCTGCAGTCCCCGGCGCCGAGGTCGACAAATTGGCCGCCGGCGCCGATCGCCTGCGCGATCTCGACGCGGTAGGCGCTGAAAATCGCACTCTCCGTGCGCGTCAGATAATACTCGGGCAGCGCGCAGATCGCGCCGTAGAGCGCACATCCCAGGTCGTCGTAGAAATACTTCGGCGCAATGCAAGGTGGCGTAGCACGCAGTCCGGCAACGAGCGCGCGCCGCTCGGCGGCGGGGTCGATCTCGAGACGATGGATGACGCGGTAATCGGCCATTCGACAGTACGGCGGGATCGCACAAGTGCGGATAGTGGGATGATAGCCTGCGGGCTGCGCCCGATGCCCGCGAGTTCGCTGCTGTAAGGATCATCCGTAATTCGTTGAAGAGGTACTGTCAAGTCAGCTATCGTAGCTCTGCGAAGCGGGACTCAGGTCACGTCGAATCGCTGCCGTCGACGCAATAACGTGCGTCACACAAATCGAGGGATGGGCCCGCGCTGCGGGGTCGCGCTAGCGGAGTGGCGCTGCGGGAGGCATGCAGGGCACCGCGCGTTTGGCGGGCCAGACGGCGGGGGCGATCGTCATGACCCTGCTCTTCACGGCGTCAACCGTCGAGGTGGCGCCTCGGATCGGTCTTGGGATTGCAGCCGCGTTGACATTGGCGGCGGGCGTCGTGAGCGTCATGCGCGCCAGACCGTTTGCCAGCAAGCAGCGTGAGGCAATCTCGTCGATTCACCCGGAAGGCCAGTGGGCGGCCTGACCGGCACCGCGCGGTGTTGTTGCCATCGCCGTCCCACGTCAGCCGCAGGTAGGGTCAAACCGAAAGAATAGAATTTGCCTGGCGCGCAGGATCAACCAGGTCCGGCCTCCGTAAGCATTGGCGACGTCGAGCAACCAGAGATCTCGTGGCCTGAACGGTCTGAGGCTGGCAAATGTGCAGTGCCACCAATGGTTTGAATCCTACCCAGCCGCCGGTCCCGTTGCGACGATAAATGTGAACAGGTAGGTGAACCAAAGCTGCAATGCAAGAAGCATGAGCCCGAGGACGAGATGCAGGCGTCGACTCTCGGTGAAGGCTAGAGTCACCAGTATCGCTATCGCTGGGAGGCGAATGATCGCCGATATCAGGGTCAGATCCTCGTCAAAGAGGATCCAACTGAACAGGGCGGTGACAAGAACGTAGCACGTGAGAAGCAGAAAAAATGGCCGTCGACGCCGCATCATGTGAACGTCGAGGCTCTCATCTGATGTAGCGCTGGGATACATCAAC
>JALHTE010000297.1 GCA_022865595.1 Steroidobacteraceae bacterium
ATCGGATGGATTCTGCCATTGACTCCACTTTTAGGCACTGGGGCGCTCGTCACCTTTGGGTCGTTCTCGGTCCTAGAAGGTCCGCTTTCCGGAGTCCGAGAGCAGGCAGACGCTGCGTAGCAGTTACTCGGCCCGTCCTGGGCCTCGCCTGTCGGAGGCCGTCGGAACCAGAGTACTGGCGGGACAACCGGGAGCCGCAGTCGGCGGTGGCATACACCGAAAAGTCAGGACACTGGTTCAAAAATCGTTCCCGCGATTTTTGTCGCGCAATCAGTGATCGCGCTTCGTAGCCTGTTGCCAAGCGACCGGGGTTAGTTGCGGTCGAAAAGTTGGAAGAGCGCGGGCGCGAGTGCGATCCACAGCAGCAGAAACACCCAAACCCTGCCTCTGGTCACGTCGTAATCGCGCAGCACTTCGTTCAACGGGCGGCGCGCGAGCACCAGGCCCATGAAGAACTCAAACGCAATCGTGAGTGCCAGCCAGAGCAGACCGACCTGCAGTGCCTGCTGCGTCGAGACGGGTGGCCAGGTGCGGATCACGAACCAGATGTAGACCCCGAAGATCGCCGCGCCGATTACGGTCGAGAGCTGGTGGGCACCGAGCTCGGGCATCCGCCTGGCATAGGTGGCCTGGCGCAGAGCGCCGTTTGCGATCGCGAGCACCAGCATCGGGAACCAGGCAAGAAGATATCGCAGCATCGGTCGGCCTCCGACGTTTCAGGACAATTCTAGTCTCCCGCGCCGCCGCGGGATGGCACGCGGGAATCCGGATTCGGAAAGAGGTGGACGGTCCTTTGGACCTCGACGCGCCGGCGGTTCCAGCGCGTCCTCGGAGGCCGCCGAGAAGCGGCGGCTGGTTCTGCAGTGGGATTGCAGTCAGCGGCGGTACAACTGCACGCGGAGCCAGGTCGGGTGGCTGGTTGCAGACCCGGATACCGGGGACGCTGCTCTGCGGCTCGCGCGATCACTAGAGCCGACGCCTCGGACGCGCTGTGGCGCGGTGCGGATAAAGAGATATTGACCAGAGGGTCACCAGCGCCAGTGCGCAGCAGCATCTGCAACATGGTCGGGACACTGATCACGCCGCCAAGTGGGTTGTCCGCTGGGGAAGCAAGTGTCGCTTCAACATCGAGACTCACTGTCTCGTTATGCCGCGCAAATGCTCGCACAGGGATGTGCGGCGTAGACTAGGCATCGTCAAATCAGGCGCAACCGCCCCTGCGGCCGCCCGGAGTCACTGAATCATGCTGCTCTTCAATCCCGCCGCCTACGACGCTGCTCATTACGACGGGCCAACTCGCCGCGCATTGCTGGCCGTGCGCCGTTTTTTCGAGGCCAAGGGTCACGCAGTCCTGAAGGCGGAAAGCCACGACGCGACCTGGTATGACGATTTCCTGGAGATGATCGCCCGCGACGGCGTCTTCGCCCGGTTCGGCACACCGGCCGCGGTCGGAACGTTGACCGGCGGAAGCGACGCGACGACTGCCCGCTGGGACACCGCACGCAACAACGACCTGAGCCAGCTGCTTGCCTGGTATTCGCTCGAGCACTGGTACGCCTGGCAGGTCACCGTGCTGGGCCTGGGGCCGGTCTGGACGAGCGGGAATGCGGAAGCCAAGCGTCTGGTCGGCCAGTTGCTCGCTCAGGGCGGACTGTTCGCTTTCGGACTCTCGGAGCGCGAACACGGAGCAGACATCTACTCCACCGACATGGTCCTGACCCAGGACGGCACCGGTTGGCGCGCCAGCGGCGAGAAGTACTACATCGGCAATGGAAACTGCGCCGCCCGCGTTTCGGTGTTCGGCCGAGTGCAGCGCCCGGAGGGACCGTCGGCCAACCCAGCCGATGATTACCTGTTCTTCCTGGCCGACCCGAAGCACGCTGCATACACGCTCGTGCAGAATGTCGTGCACGGCCAGATGTATGTTTCGGAATTCCGGCTCACGGATTACCCCGTGACCCCCGCGGACGTGCTGCACAAGGGCAAGGCCGCGTGGGATGCAGCGCTCGCCACCGTGAATGTCGGCAAGGTGCAGCTCGCCTGGGCCAGCATCGGCATCGCCGAGCATGCGTTCGTCGAAGCGATCCAGCACGCCCACCGCCGGGTGCTCTACGGCACGCGCGTCACGGATTTTCCGCACGTGCGGCGACTGCTTGCCGACGCCTACATCCGACTGGTCGCGATGAAGCTCTACAGCGCGCGGTGCTCGGATTACGAGCGCAGCGCCTCACCCGAAGACCGCCGCTTCCTGCTCTACAACCCCATCGCCAAGATGAAGGTCACCAGCGAGGGTGAGCGGGTGGTCGATCTCCTCTGGGAAGTGATCGCAGCGAAAGGATTCGAGAAGGACACGTACTTCGAGCAGGCGACACGCCACATCCGCACGCTGCCTAAACTGGAGGGGACCGTCCACGTCAATCTCGCGCTGGTGCTCAAGTTCCTGCCGGCCTTTGCCGCGGCAGGGGCCGGACAGGGCGTGAAGTACCCACCGGTGCCGGTGCGGCTCGACCCCGCCGACGACACCTTCCTGTTCGCGCAGGGACCGGCGAGCGGCCTGTCGCGCATCGGCTTCCCGGACTGGCGCGGCGCATTCGCACGGTTCTCGCACCTGCCGAACGTCGCGACCTTCATCGGCCAGGTGCAGGCTTTCGGACAACTGATGGCCACCGCTGCGCCGCGCGGCGAGCAGGCCAAGGACCTCGATTTCCTGCTCAACATCGGGCAGATCTTCACCCAGATCGTCTATGCGCAACTGGCCGCAGAAGCGGCCGCCCTCGCAATCGACGGCGCCCCGGGCGGGACACGCGCCGGAACCACCGCTGCCTGCACAGGTCTCGACGAGAAACATGTCGACCGGATGTTTGGCGTGTTCGTGCAGGACCTGAGCGAGTACGCGGTCGCAGTGCACGGGCAGGCGTCAGCCACCAGGGAGCAACAGGCCGGCGCCATGGCGCTCATCCATCGTGCAGCGGCCGATCCGGCGACGGCGGCCAGGTTGCACGCCGAAGTTGTCTCTTACGCAGGCTGAGCGGTCGTTGCATTTACTGCCGGCCGGAAGACGGCCGGAATGGGGGGACGCCACCTACAGTGGCTCGCTCGGCCACTGGCCGAGCATCGGAGTTGGTTTGCCATGGAAGGAGGCTACCGGATGGTCAGGTGGATCCGGAGCCAGGCGGAGTGGCTTGCGAGCTTGAGGTAGCCTGAGAGGTCGGGCAGTTGTTCAACCTCTGCAGGCTGGACCGCAGCTAAGCATGGGTGAGTCGCATTGCGACGAACGCCAAGGCACTGACGCCGAGGTCGGTACACAAGATCAGGCAGGAACCGCAACTCCCGCTCAAATGGCACTTGGTGACACGACTGTTGGGTTTACCCCATAGTGGGCGCATGGAACGCAGGCAAGTGAGCGCCGGGCACGAACACAGTCGCGCCCCCGTCAGTTTCAGCGGAGCATTTGCTGTCGGCATTGGGCTGAACATCGCGTTCGTTGCCATCGAGGCCTTTTATGGCTGGAAGGTCAATTCGCTGGCGCTGCTGGCCGACGCCGGCCACAACCTCAGCGACGTGGCCGGCCTCGGGCTGGCGTGGGCCGCTGCAATGGCGGTACGCCTGGCGCCGGACAATCGACACACCTATGGCTGGCGTCGCGCATCGATTCTCGCGGCCTTCGCAAATGCCATCCTGCTGCTGGTCGCCATGGGATCGCTGGCCTGGGAGGCCGTCCACCGATTGGGGGTTCCCACGCAGACCCAAGGTCTGACCATCATCCTGGTGGCTGCCGTCGGGGTCGTCGTCAACGGCATCACCGCAGCGTTGTTCATGTCCGGAAGGTCGAGCGACCTCAACATTCGCGGCGCGTTTCTACATATGGCCGCCGATGCGCTCGTGTCCCTCGGCGTGGTCGGGGCCGGTGCGCTGTACTTGTGGACGAGATGGGACTGGCTTGACCCGGTGGCCAGTCTCGCCATCGCCGCGGTCATTGTCGTCGGCACGTGGCAACTGTTCAGGCAGAGCCTGCACCTGATGTTTGACGGCGTGCCGGACTCCGTCGACCTGACGGCCGTGCAGACCGACCTGCTCTCGCAGACAGGCGTCGAGGAGGTGCACGACTTGCACGTCTGGGCAATGAGCACGACGGACATCGCGTTGAGTGCCCACCTGGTCATGCCCGGCGGCTATCCAGGGCAAGCGTTCATCGATACCGTTGCTGACACGCTGAATGAGCGCTTTAATATCTCCCACCCCACGATCCAGATCGAGACTGCACGAAAGGATTGTGGCTGCGCACCGCCCGAGGCACCGCCTGCGACCTAGTCTGTCCTGTGGCCAGTTGTCCCCAGCCTCGCCCATGATTGGTGCGCGGTGTCATCTCGGGCGGCGGTTCAGGAATCGTTCCCGCGATTCCTGTCGATCACGTACCCGCCTAATGCGGCTGCTTCAGTCCTACCCGCCGCCACGCAGGGTGACTCGCAAACTTCAGATAGCCGCTCAAGTCCGGCAATTGCTCCACCTCCGCGGGGAGGACCGCAGCCTCGATCACGTGCTGTTCCCCACGGCTGACGCTGTGGTGCGGGTCGGTGAAGATTCCGGTGCGGCGGGTGCGTGAGATCGTCGGGCGAATGACTTCGCGTTCGCCAATCAACTTCGATGCGAATCTTGCGGTACCGCCGTTCTCGCTCGCCGAGCAACGCAGGATCAAAGAGTTCCCGCAGTTCTCGACGATGGTCTGCGCTTCTGGGGCAAGGGAGTTGTGTTCGTTCGGCGCGTCAGCGCCCTGAGACGTCGGTTGTCCCAGACACAGCCGCGCTCGCGGTCACGCCGCGCGCCCTCCTTCCGTCAACGTATCTTCTTTGTCTCGAGACCCCGACGCAGGCGTCGCGCCTGGTCGTCGCCGCGGCCGAGACGGCGCCGCAGTCCTCCACCTTCGCAGTCGCCTCAGACGCGACGCACGAAATAGACGATCAGAGCAATGACAAGAATCGTGCCGATAATGCCGCCGATGTACATGTGAATCTCCTATGGTTTGCCGACGAAGTCATTCGAGCATGCCGAGCACCCGCCCGTCTGCGCGATAGCGCACGCAGGCACAGACTCTTGTTGTGGTTGTCAGGAGCAAGGCATGAGCGTCAACAAGGACCAGATCAAGGGTCGCGTCAAGGAAGCGGAAGGCAACATCAAGGAAGCAGCCGGCAAGCTCGTGGGCAACAAGGAGCTACAGGCAAAAGGCAAGGCGCAGAAGACTCGCGGGAAGGCGCAGGCGAAGTTTGGCGACGTTAAACAGAAACTGAAGACCGCGAAGAAGAAGGCTACGAAGAAAACGGTCGCAAAGAAGAAGGTCGCGAAAAAGAAGTAACGCTGCCTAACGTCGGCCCGCCGGTCTCTGCGGGGAGCGGGGTCCAACCCGGCAAACGCGGCGCGCCGCTCGTAGCACTTGCGCGTGCGACAGGCGCAGAGTGTCGCTGTGGTCCAATCTTCGGTCTCCGATCGCCTCACCGTGCCACAGCCGCTCGCGAGTCTGGCGTGGAGATCGAGGAATCCGGGTGAAGCGAGGCGGGTGTGGATCGCCCGAGGACCCGTGTTAACAAGCCGTCCGGTGGCAGCATTGGTCGACCGCGATACTGCCGGCCCTCACACTCAGTCGAGCAGCATCAGATCCCCGTCAACCAGCGCCGCCTTGACGGCTGTCACTGGCAAGGCAGCGGAATTCTGCCCGAGTGCGCCCCAGACGATGTCAATAGAACGGTCGTCCACTTGATCGACCAGACAGGGGCCGAGCGGAATACTGACTTGATAGCCGCCCTCTGCCTGGTAAAGCACCGGGCCGGTAATCCGTCCACTGTGTGTCGACATGGTCGTCACCCCGTTGGTGGTCACCGTTAACGTCGCATTTTGAAATCCTGCTCGCGGCCCGTGGTCTGGTCTGTGCGGCAGCGTACGATCGCGGTTGGAACGCAGGGTGCTGATGTACCCATGCTTGTCAGATGCCTCAGCAGAGGGGGGCTGGCAAACGGGTCCGCGGCTCCAAACAAAACGTAACCGAAGTGGTCGCACGGGCTGGCGGCGCGCCCGGTCCGGGCTGCACTCGCCTCTGCGGCCAGCTTTTGCAATGGCGCTGCGCTGCCGCTGGGCGTTATTGGGACGGCAACTCCGCCGCACCCGGTTGATTCCCCTCTCCGCCACCGGCCGCGCATTGGCCCGATGGTGTCTGGAACGGAAGGGGACTCTGAGGCGGGCACTCAGGAGGATTCGGGTCATTGCCGGCGCCACCCTCGTTCTCCCACCGGGAGAGCGCAAGCCACCGCACGTGCGATTTCACCCGGATGTCAGGGTTCATATCGATCATCGGCGTTCTCCGGGTTACGCCTGCATACCCGCCCTTCAGCGCTACCGGCGTGCGTTTGATGATTCCACGGGAGGACCAATCGACGACCGCGTCTCACGGTGCCAATAGCCGTCGCGCCCATAGTGCTCGTATACCAGGCGTTCCTGTGCGCGATCAGGCAATTGCGCCGGATCATAGGGTGGCGCGCCCTGAATGGCCTGGCGCGTGAGATCGATCATGACCTTTTGGTCGGACCATCTCACATCCGTGATCCATTCTGGAGCAATAAGGACCTTATGCCCGAGCCACCAATTGCTGGTGTTTACAACGAGGAAGCGGATTGCCCAGGACTTCTCGTCGACCAGCATGCCCTGGACGTGGCCAATCTCGCCGTCAACTGCCTCTATGTGATACCCAGTGACCTCTTTGCAGCTGCGCAGGTGCGGATCGTCGTTCTCACGTTGAGGCTGATCTACTTCGCGCGCAAGCCGTTCACGCTCGACTTGCCGCACAAGGTATTCCGAGCCGGAGCCATCGTAGCCCACCCCCGTGAGCATGGCTCCGGGATAGTACTCTGCTCCCCAAAGGGCACCGCCGCCCCAGTAATACGGGTACCCGTAGAAGCCGGAGAACTCCAGCTCATGCTGGCGTGACACGGGTCGGTCGGTATCGATGCCCGGGCTGTTGCGTACCTGCTCGCGAGTCAGGTGCGCGGGAATGGCACGCAGTTCCGAGTTGGGTGCGCTGAGCGCCATGGGCGACACCAGCACTTTGCGGTCCGACAGCCAGCTACCGGTATCGACGACCAGATAGCGCACGACCCACGCGTCGTCGTCGAAATACAGATCCCGGACGTGACCGAGCTCGCCGTCAGTGGCTGCAATAACGTAGCCAACAAGATCATCAATCCGATGCAACATCTGACTTCTCCGCTTGAGTCCTGAGTCAAAACCTTAGCTGTCGGCACGCAACAGCGTCTGTTCGCCAGCGCACCGGCCGGTCACGGTGGCCTGCATCGATCGGTGCGACGGCGCACCGAGGGCAGACCTGGATACGCGTAGCCTGTGCTGCTGGAGCCCGGAGCCCTGAACGGCGGAGGGCACGAATCGCTGTCACTTGAGGAGTGGAAATCATGAAATCCCGATCCGGCACGCACCCTGATACAGACGCCCACGAGTTGCCGGTCAACGTCCCACCGCAATTTCCGCCAACCAGAGCGTCCACTGGAACCGTGGATGATGACGATGAGCCTGAAGACGAACACGACGGGGAAAACGAGGCCAGCGGGCGCGAGATTCGCGACGACACGGGGGCTCCAGAGGCGTTTGAGCGCGAGGCCGACGATTAATTGCGCCGGGGTCTGGATCGACCATCGCAAGGCTCAGATTGTCGGTCTGTCGGCAGAGGGAGAGATCACCCGAATCATCTTCTCGAACGTTCAGAAGCATCCAGCGCGCGGCGGCGACTCGCCGATGAAAGGCGCGTACGAAGCGCAGCAGGTACCCGCTGATGACGCGCAACATCGGCGCCAACGGCGCTATCGCAGTGGGTGGGTATATTGCGCTCGCGGGTCTGTGGGCGGCGCCGATCAGTGGCGCCTCAATGAACCCGGCGCGATCGTTCGCCCCGGACCTGCTGCGTGGCGACCTCGGCACGGCGTGGATCTATGTGGCAGGCCCGCTTGTGGGTGCGCTGATTGGAGTCTTGTTCGAGTGGATACTGAGGGGTGAGCCCACCGGTGCCGGCACGATCACGGCGGTAGGTACTCTCGGCATCGATGATCAGGCGCAGGACGGTGATTAGGGCGGGCCTGTCGATGTGTTTTCGCCATCGGCGCGCCAGCAGGCAACGAGGTAACAGACATGAAAATAAACTGCAGTGACTTTCGCGTGCCGGCCGGCAAAAGGGTCAACCTGAAGAAGTGGCCGACACTGGTGAAGCCCATCTACAAGTCGAAGAAGAAATACAAAAAGCTCCTGGCGGAGCACGTTGACCAGCTGAGTTCGCTGCAGCGCCTTCACTACGCCTCGAATCGCTATTCGCTGCTGCTGATCTTTCAGGCAATGGACGCGGCCGGAAAAGACGGTGCCATCCGGCACGTGATGTCCGGCGTCAATCCACAAGGCTGCCAGGTATTCAGTTTCCAGCATCCTACCGCGGCCGAACTGGAGCACGATTTCCTGTGGCGCACCACGCGGTGCCTGCCGGAACGCGGTCGGATCGGCATCTTCAATCGTTCCTATTATGAGGAAGTCCTGATCGTACGTGTGCACCCGGCGATCCTCCACGGTGAGGGCTTGCCCCCCACCTTGCTCGACGAGCAAAACATCTGGCAGGAGCGGTATCGATCCATTGTGGACCTGGAGAACCACCTCCATCGCAACGGAACGTTGATCATCAAGTTCTTTCTGCACCTTTCCGAGGAAGAACAGCGAAAGCGATTCCTCGATCGCATCGATGATCCGGACAAGAACTGGAAGTTCAGCGACGCGGACGTCGAGGAGCGAAAGTACTGGGACCAGTACATGACGGCCTACGGGGAATGCTTGAGTGCGACGAGCACGCGGAACGCGCCCTGGTACGTGGTTCCCGCCGACGACAAGGAGAATGCGCGGCTGATCGTCTCCGCGATCGTGCTCGCAAAGTTCAGAGCGCTGAATATGGCGTATCCCGGGACCAGCGCTAAGCGCCGCGAGGAGTTGGCATCGATCCGCAAGCAGCTCGCGAAGTGACGCGCGAAGCCCGGGGGGACGAACCTCCGGCTCCACGAACCTCCGCCCGGGTATCATCCGGCGCATGGCCACTCGCTCGAAGCGCACATCCAGCTCCCGGCAGGTGACGTCTGCGTCGCGGATCGGGGCTCCGCCAAGGCCGAGTGCCAGACCGTTCGTGCGCTTCTATCACTCGGAGGAACTGCACGAACGAACCCTCGTGCTCCTCACCCGGCTCGAGAATGCCCGGGATCCGACCGTGCACCGCGTTGAACTCGCCGAGATCGCCGTCGAGTTCACCGTCAGCGGCCTGCACTACTCCTTCGTGAAGCCGCTCAAGGCCGCGAAAGCCGGCTTCATCCTGGAGCAGTCGGCCAGCCTAGGCATGGTGGGGGTGCAGCAGGTCCTGGCGCCGGTGATCCGCAACATCATCGGGCGCATGGACGGCCCGCAGCTTCTCTCGGTCGTGCAGTCGCTGCGCCAGTTCATGCGGTGATGCGCTGGTACAGCGTCCGGCAAAGTCATGCCGGTGGGCGGACGGTCCTTTTGACCTCGACGCGGCCCCGGCGGGCCGCGTCTTCCGAGGCCGCCGGTCGGCGGCCGGGTCTGGCAAAGGGAAGGAGTCAGGGCGGGGGCAGCTGCACTCGCAGCCAGGCGGGGTGGCTGGCGAACTTTAGGTAACCGCTGAGGTCGGGGAGCTGTTCTACCTCGGCGGGTAGCACTGCGGCCTCGAGTACGTGCAGCTCACCACGGCTCACACTGTGGTGTGGGTCGGTGAAGATTCCGGTTCGCCGGGTGCGTGAGATCGTCGGGCGAATGACTTCGCGTTCGCCAATCAACTTCGATGCGAATCTTGCGGTACCGCCGTTCTCGCTCGCCGAGCAACGCAGGATCAAAGAGTTCCCGCAGTTCTCGACGATG
>JALHTE010000298.1 GCA_022865595.1 Steroidobacteraceae bacterium
CCGCGACTTCGCGCAGCTGGTCGGCGACCGGAAGCACCTCGACTACCTCTACGTCCTCACCGTCGCCGACGTGCGCGGCACCAATCCGAAGCTGTGGAATTCCTGGCGCTCCTCGCTGTTCCACGATTTTTACGAACGCACCAAGCGCGCGCTGCGCCGCGGGCTCGAGGCGCCGGTGGACAAGGACGAACTCGTCTCCGAAACCCGCGCCGCGGCCCGGGAGCTGATTGCCCGGGACGGCGGCGACCCGGAACGCGCAGAGCTCTCCTGGTCGAAGCTCGGCGACGAGTATTTCCTCAAGCACACCCCGCCGGAGATCGCCTGGCACTCGAGGCTGATCGCCAACCGTGAACCCGACGACACCTCACCGCTGGTCGCCGTGCGCGATGCGCCGGAGCGCGGCGGCAACGCGGTGCTGACTTTCATGCCGCACACGCAGCAGAATTTCGCCCGCACCACCGCGTTGCTCGACCAGATGGGACTCAACATCCTCGACGCACGCATCACGCCGCTCGAAGGCGGCCTGAGTCTCGACACCTACCTCGTGCTCGAGGACACGGGCGCACCGATCACGGACCGGCAGCGCGCGAACGAGATCGAGCGCCAGCTCTGGCGCGCACTCCAGGGCCCCGACGGGGCCTGGCCCGAAGTCACCCGGCGGGCGCCCCGCCAGGTGCGCATGTTCTCCACGCCTACGCAGATCACGTTCGCCGACGATCCGGAGAGACAACGCACGATCATCGAACTGATCGCCGGCGATCGCCCCGGCCTGCTCTCCGAGGTCGGCAAGGTGCTGCTCGCCGAGCGCGTGGACGTCGTGACAGCGCGCATCACGACCATTGGCGAGCGTGCCGAGGACGTGTTCTACGTCGCCGACGAATGCGGCCAGCCGCTGGCCGAGGAAGCACGCCTGCGACTCGAGGAACAACTCCACGTCGCTCTCGACCTGCCGAATGCGGCCCGGATGGGAACCACATGACCACGCATGCAAGACTGGCAACCACGATCGATGCCGCGTTCGAGCAGCGGGCGAACTTGTCGCCGGCAAATGCTCCCGCGGAAATTACGGCCGCCGTCGAGTCCGCAATCGACCTGCTCGATCGCGGCGAGGTGCGCGTGGCCGAGAAAATCGACGGCGAATGGTTCGTCCACCAATGGCTCAAGAAGGCGGTGCTGCTTTCGTTCAGGCTGAATGACAACCGGGTCATTGACGCCGGTTACACGCGCTTCTACGACAAGGTCGCGCTGAAGCACGCCGGCCATGATGCAGAACGCTTCCGCTCGGAGGGCGTCCGCGTGGTGCCGCCCGCGGTCGTACGTCGCGGCGCATACGTGGCGCGTAATACCGTGCTGATGCCGAGCTACGTCAACATCGGCGCCCACGTCGGCGAGGGCACGATGGTGGACACCTGGGCAACGGTCGGCTCCTGCGCGCAGATCGGTCGCAACGTCCACCTGTCTGGCGGCGTGGGCATCGGCGGCGTGCTCGAGCCGCTGCAGGCCAACCCGACCATCATCGAGGACAACTGCTTCATCGGCGCCCGATCGGAAGTTGTCGAGGGCGTCATCGTCGAGGAAGGCGCGGTACTCTCGATGGGCGTGTATGTCGGCCAGAGCACCCGGATCTACGACCGGGAACGCGACTCGGTCAGTTACGGCCGGGTCCCGGC
>JALHTE010000299.1 GCA_022865595.1 Steroidobacteraceae bacterium
CAAGGACTGGGCCGAGGAAATCATCGACGCGATCAGCTCCGCGGCAATCGTGGTCCTGGTCCTGTCCTCCAGTTCGAACGACTCGCCGCAGGTTCGCCGCGAGGTAGAGCGCGCCGTCAGCAAGAGCGTGCCTGTCCTGCCGCTGCGCGTCGAGGACGTACTCCTCTCCAAGAGCCTCGAGTATTTCATCAGCACCCAGCAGTGGCTGGATGCGTTCGCGCCACCGTTCGAGATGCACCTGGAGAACCTGCGGATTTGCGTATTGGAGGTGCTCCAGGGCCCATCGACGGATGGTTCGCCGGACCGAGCGTTATCGACAACCCGCGCATCTGCCGAATCCGCGGCGACCGCGACAGCCTCTGCGCGCCCAACGGAATTTTCGCCACGGGACCTCAAATACATAGAGACCCAGTTGGCCAGCTACCTGGGACCGGTTGCGAAGTTTCTAGTGTCACAGGCCGCCAGAAAGTCTTCGTCGATCGAAGAGCTGACCGCGATGCTGTCGGCAGAGTTGAAGGCGGACGGCGAACAAAGATCCTTCCGCGAGAATTGCCGATTCCTGGAGAAATAGCAGGCGGAACCCGCATTACGAAATACCTGGGTGAGGAATCGCGGCGCGTCGAAAAGCAAAACGGCCCCAGAGGGGCCGCTTGCTTCGAATGCGTTGGTAGCGGGGGCGGGATTTTGCGCCTATAGGCTAGAGGTTGAGCTTCGGTAGTTCGATCGCCCTCGCCGCCCGGTACTGCGCCTCGATGAAGGCAATCCACGCCTCAGTCCACCGCACCCAACGACCGGCACACCGTGAATATGTGGCGGGAATGTGCAGAAACCGACCCCCTGGCGCGGGGCCGGCCTCATGAGTCTCGAGGCACCCCTATTGCACCCGCTTCATGATCGCGGAGCAGATACCGCCCGAGCCGATGTTCGGCCCCTCCGTGTACGCGTAACGTGACATCTGCGAGAAGTCACCGTCCTTGCCCAATGTCCACTCAAAGTGCTCGCGGTAAGTATTGCCGACTGGGCCTGCATCGAAGAATCCGGTCGCCGCGTGCGGGCTGCCGCTCACTATCGAGACGGAATAGGTATTAACGTCCCCCGATCCGGGCGGATCCTCATCGGCGACGGAAAGAGTCGTCGCATCAGTCTTTGTGAGAGTGAGCCGCGCATTACCGTGTTCAATGGGCAGGCACACCCAATTCTGATCATAGTCCGCCACCCAGTCGTCGATCGTGCCACCAGAGCCACAAGTCATCGCCACGGTGGAATCCGGCATCGCGGTGCTCAGACCGGCAGGGTCGCGGAAAGATACCTGCTGCACCGCCACCGACGCAGTGTTGGGTGAGAACAGCCAAGTCGCCTGCAATGTGCCAGTTGGTCCCGACCGCAGGATCGGGACAGCCCCATCAATGTTGAAGCCGCAGGCGTTGGCGACTACACCATCGGCCTTCGACGCCGGTCTGACGATGACCGGCTGCCCCGCTGGGACGTCGATGGTCGTGGCCTCACCTGTCACCGGATTCGTGAAGGTCCCGACACCGGAGATCTGCACCATCGTTTCGGTCGCCATGAAGGCGAGTGTCGAGTGATACAAATGCCCGACCACTGGAATGTTGACGTCAATAGTGGCCTCGCCCGTCAGTGGACTCCAGTCGAGCGAGGATGGGTCGCCCCCGAAGGTGACACGCCCTGATATCGAGGTTTCGCTGATGAGGTCATCGTTGCCGTCGTATGTACCGTCGAAGGTATAGCTGTTTGCCGGGGCTCCTGGTTGCAGGTCGGGAATCAATGTCACTCCAGGCGTAAGCCCGGCGTCGGGATTCAGCATGAAGAGGAATCCGCTCTGCGCCTTGGCCAGCATCGGCATCACCTTCAACATCTGCTCCTTCATTTTTACATCCGCGGCCGTGGCATCCGGCGGGATGGGGTTCGGTGGGTTTGCGCCGGAACCGTGGCCGCCGCCACCACCGCAGCCAGGAAGCGCCATCGCAAATAGCGCGACCAGAATTGCGATATAGGTGGGCGATGAAGAATACTCCGTGCCGCCAGTCTGTCTGGTCATGACTAACCCCCTCCTCGTTGCTTTGCATCCGAAGAAACAGTTGATTGCCCGGCTTGGGCGTTGAACTCAAACCCCCATGTTGGGATGACTCTATGGTCATCTCTTCCTAGTCTGGTTGATTTCCATGCGCCGATTTGATCAAAAACTCAAGCTGCGATGCAGCAAGAAGCCATCCATGGCGGTCTTTGAAAAGCTCATCGTGCAACCGAGGGCGATGGCGCGGTGCGGCCGATCCCGGAGTTCGTCGTCCAGGGAAAAGGATCGTTGCGCCTGCGAATTGGAGTTCGCGGCTCGCCGAAAAGCAAAACGGCCCCAGAGGGGCCGCTTGCTTCGAATGCGTTGGTAGCGGGGGTAGGATTTGAACCTACGACCTTCGGGTTATGAGCCCGACGAGCTGCCAGACTGCTCCACCCCGCAATCGAGCCGCTAATTGTACATCCGCTTCGATACGATTACAAACCAGCAGGGTCGAATCGAGCTTACCGGCAAGCGGGGTGTCCGCAAGTCAACCGCCGCTGACATTACCCAGCGGACGAGTCATCTGCTTCAGGTTCTGGCGGTCTTGTTCAGTCCGACGTTCGATCGCCTCCAGTTGTTCCCTGGAATAACAAACTCTCTCGGGAACCCGCGAACCGGTCGGCTTCTCGCTCTTGCAATAGACGGTATCAAGGCCACGCTTCACCGCCTTGTATCCGGCCGGTATCTTGAATTCGGCCGGAGCCGGGTCGCTCGGATTCGGCTGCGAAGTGGTTGCATCGCGCGGCGTCACCGCCTCCGATGCCGAAGCGGTGGCCTCCGGGGAAGCGGCCGCTGCGGGCACCTGTTGTGCGGTAGCGGGCGCCTCTGCGGCGGATTCCGGTCCCGGTCCAGGCTGCGGCATGACGGCATCTGCACCGAACGCGGTGCCTGCTGCAAACGAAGCTATCAAAACCACCACAGACCCTATCCGCATGCCTGCCTCCATCCTGCGCGGACACTGACTGAAAATGTCACTGCAGTACCCTGGCGCACAACTCGAGCAGCAGGCCTGGATAAAGGCCGAGCACCAGCACCGCGAGGCCGTTAACGCTCAATACCAGCCGCAGTGCGCTGCTGCCCTCCAACGCACGCCGCTCGTCGGGCTCGTCGAAGTACATGAGCTTCACGACTCGCAGATAATAATATGCCCCGACCACTGACAGCGCGACGGCCACCACCGCCAGCCAGAGCGCACCGACGTGCAGCACGGCCTGGATCACGGCCAGCTTCGCCCAGAAACCGACGAATGGCGGCACTCCGGCCATGCTGAACATCAGCATCAGCATCATGGCCGCGAACCACGGGCTGCGTGCATTCAAGCCCTTGAAGTCGTCGAGCGAATCGGCCTCAAAGCCTGCACGTGACAGCAGGATGATCATCCCGAACCCACCGACCGACATGACGACGTAGGTGATCGTGTAATAAAGCGCCGCCTGGTAGCCCTCCGACGTGCCGGCGAGGATACCGAGCAGGATGAAGCCGACGTGGGAAATCGTCGAATACGCCAGCATCCGCTTGAGGTTCGTCTGGGCAATTGCCACTACATTGCCCAGTGCCATCGACAGCACGGACAACACGACGAGCATGTCCTGCCAGCCGGAGTGCAGCCCACCGAGCCCTTCGGCCAGCAGCCTGAAAGCTAGCGCGAACGAGGCCAGCTTCGGCGCCGAGCTCAGGAACAGCGTCACCGGGGTCGGCGCCCCCTGGTAAACGTCCGGCACCCACATGTGAAACGGCACGGCCCCGAATTTGAATGCCACCCCGACGATCACGAATGCGAGCCCGAACAGCAGCCCTATATGGCTCGGACCGAGCGTGGTAACCACCTGGCTCACCTTGCCCAGCTCGAGCGTGCCCGTGACGCCGTAGATCATCGAGATGCCGTAGAGCAGCGCGCCTGACGCAATCGAGCCGAGCACGAAGTACTTGATCGCCGCCTCGGCCGCAACGGCCAAGTCCCGGTGGAACGCCACCATCGCGTACAGCGACAAGGCCAGCAGCTCGACCCCGAGGTAGAGCGTCACGAGGCTGTTTGCGGACACCAGCACCATGATGCCGAGCAGCGCGAAAAGGCCGAGCGTGAAGAACTCGCCCTTCAGCAGCCCCCGCTTCTGCAGGTAACCGTAGGCATAGATAAACGCGACACCGACCGCACCGCAGGCCACTATCTTCAGCAACGCCGCGAGCGGATCCGAGACGTAGGTTCCGTGCCACCCGACAGTCCGAACGTCTACACCGGTCCTGGCAACAACCCAGGTGGTGCCGGCCAGCGCGGCCAGCGACAGCACGAACGTCTGCCAGCGCTGGCGATCGTCCAGGAACAGGTCCACCAGCAGGATCAGGCAGGTCGCGGCCAGCAGGAATATCTCCGGCGACGCCAGCATGAGGTCGAGGCGAGTGATGATTGCGGGATTCATGGTCAAAGCTTCGTCACCATCATCAGCTGCACCAGTTGCTCGATCGTCGGACGCATCACGTCGAGCAGCGGCGCCGGCCACAATCCGAGCAGCAGCACGCCGGCCGCCAGCACGCCGAGGACCAGGAACTCGCGGCCGTTGAGGTCCGTTAGTGCGGCCACGTTGTCATTGGCAACCGGGCCGAATATCACCCGCTTGACCATCCAGAGCGTATACGCCGCGCCGAGGACCAGCGTCGTCGCCGCCAGGAATGCGTACCAGAAGCTCGCACGGAAACTGGACAGGATGACCAGGAACTCGCCCACGAACCCGGAGGTGCCGGGAAGGCCGGCGTTGGCCATCGCGAACAGCACCATGAATGCAGCGAACACCGGCATGGTGTTCGCCACACCGCCATAGTCGGCGATCTGCCGGCTGTGCATCCGGTCGTAGAGCACGCCAACGCAGAAGAACAGCGCGCCCGAAATCAGCCCGTGCGAAATCATCTGCACCATCGCGCCGTCGAGGCCCATTTCTGCGCCGTCAGTCCCGCCCGTCACGCGGACGATCTGGAAAGCTGCGAACGCGCCGAGCGTCACGAAGCCCATGTGCGCGATCGACGAGTACGCGATCAGCTTTTTCATGTCCTGCTGCACCAGCGCGACCAGGCCGATGTAGACCACTGCGGTCAGCGACATCAGGATGATCAGCCAGTCGAGTTCGCGGCTTGCGTCCGGCGTAATCGGCAGGCTGAAGCGCAGGAAGCCATATCCGCCCATCTTCAGCATGATGGCGGCCAGGATTACCGAGCCTCCGGTGGGCGCCTCTACGTGCGCATCGGGCAGCCAGGTGTGCACCGGCCACATCGGCACCTTGACCGCGAACGCGGCCAGGAACGCCAGGAAAATCAGCGTCTGCTCACGCATCGACAACGGCATCGCCTGCAGGTCGGCGATCGAATAGCTGCCGCCCTTGAGGTACAGGTAAATCAGCGCCACCAGCATCAGCACCGAACCCAGGAACGTGTACAGGAAGAACTTGATCGTCGCGTACACGCGGCGCGGGCCACCCCAGACGCCGATGATCACGAACATCGGGATCAGCATCGCCTCCCACAGCACGTAGAAAAGCATCGCGTCCAGCGCCGCGAATACGCCGATCATCAATCCCTCGAGGATCAGGAACGACGCCACGTACTGGACCGGCCGCTTCTCGATAACCGTCCAGCCGGCAATGATCACCAGCGGCGTGATGAAGGCCGTCAGCACGATCAGCGGCATCGAGATACCATCCACACCCAGGTGGTACCAGGCATTGAATGCACCGATCCAGGGCTGGCGCTCGACAAACTGCATCACGGCAATGCCGCGGTCGAAATCCCGCCACAGCACGACGCTGGCGGCGAATGTCGCCAGCGACGCGACCACGCCGAGCCAGCGCCCGAGGCCGGCGCTGCGGTCACCAATCATCAACAGCGCCAGTCCGGCCGCGATCGGCAGCCAGACAAGAACACTCAGGATGGGCCAGTCAGCCTGCATGGGTCAGCCTCGCCAGAGGAGCCACGCGAGCAACGCCGAGAGGCCGATGATCGTCGCGAAGGCGTAGTGGTAGAGATACCCGGTCTGCACGCCGCGAACGGCGCCCGCCAGCCAGCCCACCAGTCGAGCCGAGCCGTTCACGGCCACGCCGTCGATGAGCGCCTCGTCGCCGCCGCGCCACAGCAGCCTGCCCAGCCCGAGCGTCCCGGCCGCCATCTTCTCGTTGAAGGCATCGAAGTAGTACTTGTTCACCAGCAGCGTATACAGCGCCCCTGACTTCTCGCGGAGCCGTGCGGCGAGTTCCGGGCGTTTCAGGTACAGGAACCAGGCCGTCAGCACGCCCGCCATTGCGAGCCAGACTACTGGGCCCTTGATCCCGTGCACGACGAACGCCGCTGGGCCATGGAACTCCTCCTTGAGGTACGCCAGTACGTCGTGGCCACGTGTCACGTAGATGGATCCCTGGAAAAAGTCACCGAACAGCAGTGGTCCGATGTCCGGCCAGCCCGCTACGACAGATGGGATCGCGAGCAGCACCAGCGGCAGCGTCACCACCCACGGGCTCTCGTGGAGGTGCTCGCGCGTGTGCTCGTCCATGCGCTCCTTCCCGTGAAAAGTCATGAACATCAGTCGGAAGGTATAGAACGCCGTGACGAAAACCCCCAGGAGAATGCACCAGTACGCGTAGCCCGCGCCCGGAATGCTGGAGACGTGCACCGCTTCGATCAGCGCGTCCTTGGAGAAGAAACCCGAAAACCCCGGAAATCCGATCAGCGCAAGGGAGCCGATCAGCGCCGTCCAGTACGTAATCGGCATGTACCTGCGCAGGCCGCCCATCTTGCGCATGTCCTGCTCGTGGTGCATCGCGATGATCACCGATCCGGCGGCCAGGAAAAGCAGTGCCTTGAAAAACGCGTGCGTCATCAGGTGGAAGATCGCCCCTGCATACGCTGATGCGCCCAGCGCGACCGTCATGTAGCCCAGCTGCGACAGCGTTGAATAGGCGATCACGCGCTTGATGTCGTTGGCGACGATGCCCAGCAGTCCCATGAAGAACGCTGTAGTGGCGCCGATCACCAGCACAAAGCTGAGTGCCGTCTCCGATTGCTCGAACAGCGGCGACATGCGCGCCACCATGAAGATGCCGGCCGTTACCATGGTCGCCGCGTGGATCAGCGCCGAGATCGGGGTTGGACCTTCCATCGAGTCGGGCAACCACACGTGCAACGGTACCTGCGCCGACTTACCCATCGCCCCGATGAACAGGCAGATGCAGATGACGGTCGCTGCAGACCAGGGCGTACCGGGCAACAGTTCGAACGTCGTACCAGCGATGCCCTCCGCCTTGCCGAAAATATCAGCGTAGTGCAGCGAGCCCGTCAGGTACACGATCCCCGCGATGCCCAGCAGGAATCCGAAGTCGCCGATCCTGTTGACCAGGAACGCCTTCATGTTTGCGACGATCGCCGACGGGCGCGTGTACCAGAAGCCGATCAGCAGGTACGAGACCAGGCCCACCGCCTCCCAGCCGAAGAACAACTGCAACAGGTTGTTCGACATCACCAGCATCAGCATCGCGAAGGTGAACAACGAGATGTAGCTGAAGAACCGGGTATAGCCCGGGTCATCGCGCATGTAGCCAATGGTGTAGACGTGAACCATCAGCGAGACGAAGGTCACCACGACCATCATCAGCGCGCTGAGCCTGTCGATGAGGAAACCGACCTCCATCCGGATGCCATCGCTCACCAGCCAGGTGTAGACGGCAGCATCGAAAACCGGCGCACCATGCAGGGAATCCCACATGACCTTCGCCGACAGTCCGAACGAGGTGGCTACGCCAAGTATGGTGACCGTGTGCGCGCCGGCCCGGCCGATCCAGCGACCGAACAGCCCCGCCACGATGGCCGCAGCAAGCGGCGCGAGCACGATGATGAGAAGCAGGCGCTCCACGGCTCAGCCCTTCATGGTGTCGAGGTCTTCGACATTGATGCTGTTGCGCTGGCGGAAAATCACCACCAGGATTGCGAGCCCGATGGCCGACTCGGCGGCCGCCACGGTCAGGATGAAGAACACGAAAACCTGGCCTGCAAGGTCGCCCAGGTATTGCGAGAACGCGATGAAGTTGAAGTTCACCGACAGCAGCATCAGCTCGATGCACATGAGCAGCAGCAGCACGTTCTTCCGGTTGATGAAGATGCCGGCCACACTCAGGCTGAAGAGGATGCCGGACAGCAGCAGCACGTGGTGCAGCGGAATCATTGCCCGCCCTCCGCGTCCATCTTGACGATGCGTATCCGGTCGCTGGCGCGGACCGCGACCTGCTTCGCAACGTTCTGCAGCTTCTGCCCGGGCCGCTTCCTCATCGTGAGCGTGATGGCGGCCACGATTGCCACCAGCAGGATCACCGCGGCGACCTCGAATGGATAGAGGTACTCGGTGTACAGCAGGTGCCCGAGCTCGGCCGTGTTCGAGTACCCATCGGGCCGTGCAATTGCCGCGGGCGCCCCGGTCAGGCCGAGCTTCCTCACCCACACGACGATACCGATCTGCGCCACGACCACAAGTGCAACCAGCGCTCCGAGCGGCGCGTAGCGGGTGAAGCCCTGCCGCAGTTTCTCGACATCCACGTCCATCATCATCACGACGAACAGCCACAGCACCATGACCGCCCCGACGTAGACGACTACCAGCGTAAGCGCCAGGAATTCCGCACCGAGCAGCAGCCACAGCACCGCGCTGTTCAGGAATGCCACCACCAGGTAGAGCGCGCAGTGCACTGGGTTGCGCGCGGTGATAACGCCGAGCGCCGATGCCACCAGCATCGCACCGAAGATGTAGAACAGGACGTTGACGATCATCTCGTGCGCTCGCTCATCGGTACCGGGCGTCGGCCGCCTTGTCGGCGGCGATCATGGCTTCAAACCGGTCGCCCACGGCGAGCAGCTTGTCCTTGGTCATGATGTTCTCGCCGCGGTTCTCCATGTGGTACTCGTGGATTCGTGTCTCGACGATGGCGTCCACCGGACAGGCTTCTTCGCAGAAGCCGCAGTAGATGCACTTGAACAGGTCGATATCGTAGCGGGTCGTGCGCCGGGTGCCGTCCTCGCCGACGTCGGATTCGATGGTGATCGCTGCCGCCGGGCAAACGGCCTCGCACAGCTTGCAGGCAATGCAGCGTTCCTGGCCGTTCGGGTAGCGGCGCAGCGCGTGCAGGCCGCGGAAACGCGGCGATTGCGGCGTCTTTTCTTCCGGGTACTGGATGGTGACCTTCTTCGCAAAGAATGCGCGCCCGGTGACCATCAGCCCCTGGATCAACTCCCACAGGAAGAATGTCTTGATATAGCTGCGCATGGTGCTGCCCTTGCTCACGCGGCCCACGGCCCGACCCGCCAGTACCACAGCGCGGATTCGACGCACAGCCACACCAGCGTCACCGGGATGAAGACCTTCCAGCCGAGCCTCATGATCTGGTCGTAGCGGTAACGCGGGAAGGTCGCGCGGAACCACAGGAAGCAGAACAGGAAGAACGCCACCTTCAACACCAGCCAGTGCAGGCCCGGACTCGCCAGGAAAGCGATGTTCCCGACGACCGGGTAGCCCTCGAACGGCGACAGCCAGCCGCCGCAGAAGAAGGTCGCGGTCAGCGTCGCGATCATGATCATGTTGGCGTATTCGGCCAGGAAGAACAGCGCGAACGCCATGCCCGAATACTCGACGTGGAATCCGGCGACGATTTCCGATTCGCCTTCCGCGACGTCGAACGGTGCCCGGTTGGTCTCCGCCACGCCGGAGATGAAGTACACGACGAACAGCGGGAACAGCCACACGCGGTTCCACGACAGTGGCCCGCCGGCCTGCTGGCTCACGATCCTGCCGATGTTGAGCGTACCAGCCGCCATCACCACGCCCACCAGCGCGAAACCCATCGCGATCTCGTAGGCGACGATCTGCGCCGCCGAGCGCATCGCGCCGAGGAACGCGTACTTGGAGTTCGTCGCCCAGCCGGCCAGGATGATGCCGTAGGCGCCGAAGCCCGCCAGCGCCAGCACGTAGAGCACGCCAGCATCCACGTCGGCAATGGCAAAGCCCGGCCACAGCGAGATCACCGCCCAGGCAGCGAACGCCGGCGCCAGGGCCAGCAGCGGTGCGATGACGAACAGGAAGCGGTTCGAGCGCGCCGGCACGACCACTTCCTTGATCAGCAGCTTCAGCACGTCGGCAAATGGCTGCAGCAGGCCCATTGGGCCCACGCGGTTCGGGCCGATGCGCACCTGCATGTAACCGATCACCTTGCGCTCGGCGAGCGTCAGGTAGGCTACGCACAGGATCACGACGATCGTGACAGCGAGGATCTGCCCGAGCGACACGAGCGTGACCCGGAGCCAGTCCGGCCATGACTGCCAGGTGTTGGCGACGAAGTCCATCATCGCGCGTCACCGTCGGCGGGTTCGCGTCCGTAGCGCGTTTCCTGCAGTGGTCGCGAGCGGCGCACGATTGCATCGACGCGATAGATGCCCAGCTCAGTGGTCGAATCCATGGACGCGAGGCGCCCCGGCGAGAATCCCGTACCCGCGGGCGCCACCACGCCATCGTCGAGTTCACGGCGTAGCTCGTCGCGAACTTCCTCGGAACTCACGTAGTCGAACCCCGCAAGCGCGAGCAGGTTTCCGAGCACGCGCAGGACTTTCCAGGCGGGCCGCGCATCGCCCGGCGCGCGCGCAGCGCCCGCGACGCTCTGCCAGCGGCCCTCGACGTTGACCCAGGTACCGGAGGTTTCGGCGAACGCGGCGACCGGCAGGATGACGGTCGCCCGGGCCAGCTGCTCCACGCCCGCATAGGGTGTCAGGGCTACGACACATTCAGCCGCCTCGAGCGCCGACCCGGACGAACGGGAGGGAGCCAGGTCGGCCAACTCTATTCCGCCGACCAGCACATAGGCGCGCAGGCGCGCATTCAGCATCTCGAGTGCGGGAAGTCCTGGCTTCGAGACCGGCCGCCCGCCGACAGCGCGATGCGGCGTCGCGCCTGCCAATGCGGCGCCAACGGCATTTCCGCCATCCGGGACAAAACCGATCGCGGAACCTGTCGCCTCGGCCAGCGCCCGCGCGAGTGCCCGGATTTCCGAATACGCAACGTGACGTTCCGCGATACCTCCGAGCAGGATCACGCGCAGTCCCTCGCCGGCGAGCACGGCCGCCACCCGCTCGTGATCGGCACCCGGCGCGATACCCTCCAGCGCGGTTCCAAGTTCACGCGGGACCGGCTTGCCCGAGATGCGCAGCGCCGCGACCAGCAGCGCGGCAAGATGCTGCGCCATGCCAAAGCCGTTGCTCGTGAATTGCGCGGCGACCGGGAACAGCAGTTCCTGGGGCTGCGGATTGACCAGCGCAACCTGAGTCCCGTGTCGCACGGCTCCGGTGCGTATGCGGTGAGCGATGATGGGAGCCTCGCTGCGGATATGCGACCCGACCAGCAGCACGGCAGACGCCGTGTCCAGGTCGGCCAGGCGGCAGCCCAGCGTCGGCGCCGCTGCATCCCCTGCCTGGTCGCGGAAATCCACTCGACGCAGGCGATGATCCACGTTGTCGCTGCCGAGCCCACGTGCCACCCGGGCCGCGAGACTGGCCTCCTCGAGCGTCGCCGTCGGCGAAACCAGGAACCCGAGCTGGCCGGCACCAGCCTCACGAACGACCTTCTGCAGGCCGCCGGCAGCAGTCTCGAGCGCAGTCTCCCAATCGACCTCCCGCCACTCGCCGTCTTCCTTGACCATCGGCTTCGCGGCGCGATCCTCCGTGTAGAGGCCTTCGCAACTGAAGCGGTCTCGGTCGGCGATCCAGTTTTCGTTGACCTGCTCGTTGTCGCGCGGCACGACGCGCATCAGGCGCCCGCGCAGCACGTGACCGTTCAGGTTCGTGCCGGTGCAGTCGTGCGGCGACACGAGCGGATGCCGGGTCATCTCCCAGGCGCGCGCTCGATATCGGTACGGCTTGTTGTTCAGCGCCCCGACCGGGCACAGGTCGATGATGTTGCCGGAGAGTTCGTGGTCGACACTCTTCTCGACGTAGGTCGAGATCTGCATGTACTCGCCCCGCCCGACGGTGCCGAGTTCCTGAAGCCCCGCGATCTCCTCTCCGAAGCGGACGCAGCGCGTGCAGAGGATGCAGCGTGTCATGTCCGTCGATATCAGCGGACCGATGCTGCGGTCCTTCACCACGCGCTTGCGCTCGGAGTAGCGGGCGACGTCGCGACCGAATCCCATGGCCAGGTCCTGCAGCTCGCACTCGCCTCCCTGGTCGCAGATCGGGCAGTCCAGCGGGTGGTTGATCAGCAGGAATTCCATCGTCGCCTTCTGCGCGGCAATGGCCCGCGGCGACTTCGTGAATACCTTCATACCCTCGGAAACCGGTGTGGCGCAGGCCGGCAGCGGCTTCGGCGCCTTCTCCACCTCGACCAGGCACATGCGGCAGTTCGCCGCGACCGACAGCTTGTCGTGGTAGCAGAAGCGCGGCACGTACGCGCCCTGCGCATCCGTGGCGTGGATGATCATCGCGCCCTTGCGCGCCTTGACCGCGACGCCGTCGATCTCGATGTTGACGGTATCTTCGCTCATGCCGTCACGCAGCGCGCCCGCGCGCATCAACGATGCTGTGGCCGTGCTCGACGAAGTACTCGAACTCGTGCCGGAAATGCCTGACGAAGCTCTGTACTGGCCACGCGGCCGCGTCGCCCAGCGCACAGATC
This sequence comes from Steroidobacteraceae bacterium, assembly GCA_022865595.1. Classification (GTDB taxonomy): domain Bacteria; phylum Pseudomonadota; class Gammaproteobacteria; order Steroidobacterales; family Steroidobacteraceae; genus RPQJ01. The sequence continues at coordinate 12,756 of JALHTE010000299.1, forward strand.
GTGTGCCCTTCGATGTTGTTGGCCACGCTGACCAGCATGTCCACGTCCTCGCGCCGCCCCTGCCCCGCCACGATCCGCCTGAGCGTGCGGTTGAGCCAGCCCGTTCCCTCCCGGCAGGGAGTGCACTGGCCGCAGGATTCCATGTGGTAGAAGCGCGAGAGCCGCTCGAGCACCCGCACCATGCAGGTGGTCTCGTCCATCACGATGACCGCCGCCGAGCCGATGGCCGAGCCGGCCTGCTTCAGCGAGTCGTAGTCCATGTTGGCCGCGAGCATCACCTCCGCCGGCACCACGGGCACGGAAGAGCCCCCCGGGATCACGGCCTTGAGCCTTCGACCACCGAGCACGCCGCCCGCCATCGCGAGCAGGTCCGCGAAAGGCACGCCCAGTGGCAGCTCGTAGTTGCCCGGTTTCTCGACGTGGCCCGACACCGAGAAGATGACCGTGCCGCCCGAGTTCTGAGGCCCCAGGCCGGCGAACCACTCCGGGCCCCTGCGCAGGATGGTCGGCACAGACGCGAAGCTCTGCGCGTTGTTGATTGTGGTCGGCTTGCCGTACAGGCCGTAGTTCGCTGGAAACGGCGGCTTGAAACGCGGTTTGCCCTGCTTGCCCTCGAGCGACTCGAGCAGCGCGGTTTCCTCGCCGCAGATGTAGGCGCCGGCGCCCATGAACGTATGCAGGTCGAAGTCGACGCCCGAGCCGAGCACGTTCGCACCGAGCAGGCCCGCTGCATAGGCTTCCTTGAGCGCCGCCTCGAATCTCGGGATTGGTTCGGCCATGAACTCGCCGCGCACGTAGTTGTAGCCGACAGTGGCACCCATCGCGTAGCCGGCGATGGCCATGCCCTCGATCAGTGCGTGCGGGTTGTAGCGCAGGATGTCTCGGTCGTGGCAGGTACCTGGCTCGCTCTCGTCGGAGTTGCAGACAACGTACTTCTGTATCGGCGCATTGCGCGGCATGAACGACCACTTGAGCCCGGTCGGGAAGCCGGCACCGCCACGGCCGCGCAGGCCCGAGGCCTTGACCAGTTCGATGACCTCTTCGCGCGTCATCTTCTCAGCCAGGATCTTTCGCCACGCCTCGTAGCCACCGATGCGCTGGTAGGTGGCAAGTTCCCATGGCCGCTCGTACTTGAGCGGCTCGAAGCACACGAGGTTCAGCCGGTCGCTCCAGTCGGTCACGCGTGGCTCCTACTTGTGCTCGTCGAGGATCCTGTCCACCGATTCCGGCGTCAGGTTCTCGTAGTAAACGTGGTCGACCATCATCATCGGCGCGCCATTGCAGGCGGCCAGGCACTCCTCTTCTTTCTTGAGGAAGAAACGGCCGTCCGGCGTGCTCTCGCCCACCTTGACGCCGAGGCGCTTCTCGACGTGCTCGAGGACCGCCTCCCCGCCACGCAGCATGCAGGAAATATTCGTGCACACCGAGACGTGGTGGCGGCCGCAGGGCCTGGTCTCGAACATCGAGTAGAAGCTCGCGACCTCATAGACCTGGATCGGCGGCAGCCCGAGATACGCGGCGACCGCGTCCATCGACTCCTGCGTGAGGAACCCGCGTTCGTGCTGCACCGCGTGCAGCGCCGAGATGACCGCGGAGCGGCGCCGGTCTGGCGGGAACTTCGCGATCCAATGGTCGATCTCGTGGCGTACGTGCTCCGACAGCACCTCGCCTGCGGTTTCCTGGGTGAGCTCGCTCACCTGTCGATCTCCCCGAATACGATGTCCGCGGTGCCGATCACGGCAACCACGTCGGCCAGCATGTGGCCGGTGACCATTTCCTCGAGCGCGGCGAGATGCGGGAAGCCCGGTGCCCGGACCTTGAGCCGGTAGGGCTTGTTGGCCCCGTCCGACAGCAGGTAGATGCCGAATTCGCCCTTCGGCGCCTCGACCGCCGCATAGGCCTCGCCCACCGGCACGCAATAGCCTTCGGTGAACAGCTTGAAGTGATGGATCAGCGATTCCATGTCGCCTTTCATCTGCTCGCGCGACGGCGGCACGATCTTGTGGTCGGCCGCTGCGACGGGCCCCGGATTGCTCTTCAGCCAGTCCACGCACTGCGTGATGATGCGGTTCGACTGGCGCATCTCCTCGACGCGCACCAGGTAGCGGTCATAGCAGTCGCCATTGACGCCCACAGGAATGTCGAAGTCGAGCGCGCCATACACCTCGTAGGGCTGCTTCTTGCGCAGGTCCCATGCCAGGCCCGAGCCGCGCAGCATCGGGCCGGTGAAGCCGAGATTGAGTGCCCGCTCGGGCGTCACCACGCCGATGTTCACCGTGCGCTGCTTCCAGATGCGGTTGTCGGTGAGCAGCGTCTCGTACTCGTCCACGCAGGCCGGGAAGCGCCGGGTAAAGTCGGCGATGAAATCGAGCATCGATCCCGAGCGCGCCTCGTTGAGGCGGTCGGCTTCCTTCTGCGACTTCCAGCGCGATGCCTGGTAGCGCGGCATCGTGTCGGGCAGGTCCCGGTATACGCCGCCCGGACGGTAATAGGTCGCGTGCATGCGCGTCCCTGAGACCGCCTCGTAGCAGTCCATCAGGTCCTCGCGCTCGCGGAAGCAGTACAGGAATATCGTCATCGCGCCGATGTCGAGCCCGTGCGCCCCGAGCCACATCAGGTGGTTCAGGATGCGCGTGATCTCGTCGAACATCACCCGGATGTACTGCGCTCGGACCGGCACCTCGACCCCGAGCAGCTTCTCGATCGCCATGACGTAGGCGTGCTCGTTGCACATCATCGAGACGTAGTCGAGCCGGTCCATGTAACCGATCGACTGGTTGAAGGGCTTCGACTCGGCGAGCTTCTCGGTACCCCGATGCAGCAGCCCGACGTGCGGATCGGCCTTCTGCACCACCTCGCCGTCCATCTCGAGCACCAGGCGCAGCACGCCGTGCGCTGCCGGATGCTGCGGGCCGAAATTCATGGTGTAGCTGCGGATTTCAGCCTTGGCCCAGGGGATCCTTCAGCGCTGCCGCGTAACGGTTGTCGTCGCGGATCACGCGGGGCACGAGCGTGCGCGGCTCGATGCTGACCGGCTGATATACCACGCGGCCCTTCGACGGGTCGTATCGCACCTCTACGTTGCCGGCGAGCGGGAAGTCCTTGCGGAACGGGTGACCCACGAAACCGTAGTCAGTCAGGATCCGGCGCAGGTCCGGGTGGCCGCGGAAAATGATGCCGAACAGGTCGAACGCCTCGCGTTCGAACCAGTTTGCGGCCGACCAGATATCGACCACGCTGTCGAGCATCGGCGGCTCACCGGGCTCGCACCAGGCCCGCAGACGCAGGCGCCGGTTGTGCGTCACGGACAGCAGGTGATAGACGACCGCGAAGCGCCGCGGCTCGCCTTCTGTCGAGTCGCCCGCCGCTGCCGCTGCAGACGCGGCATCCGTCTCGCCGTCCCTGCCGCGACTGAAGCCGCTCGAGGTCGCGGACTCCGTGGTCCAGTCGCTGGCGCCGTACTGCAGGTAGTCCACGCCGGCCACATCGATGAGCTGCTCGAAGCGAAACTCCGGATCATCACGCAGCGAGACGCAGACCTCGGACAGCGCGGTGCCCTGCACCTCGAACGTCAGCTCGCCGCAGCGCGACGCGACGCGCACGACCTTTTCGGCGAATCTGGCCGAGACGGCATCGGCCAACTGTTCGAGTGACTGGTTCATGCTGCTTCAGCGGGCGATGGTCTGCGTGCGGTGGATCTTCTTCTGCAGCTGTATCAGGCCATACAGCAGCGCCTCGGCTGTCGGTGGACAGCCTGGAACGTAGATGTCCACCGGCACGATTCGGTCGCAGCCACGCACGACGGCGTACGAATAGTGGTAGTAGCCGCCGCCATTCGCGCAGGAGCCCATCGAGATCACCCAGCGCGGCTCCGGCATCTGGTCATAGACCTTGCGCAACGCCGGCGCCATCTTGTTCACCAGCGTCCCCGCCACGATCATCACGTCCGACTGGCGCGGGCTCGGTCGAAACACGATGCCGAAACGGTCCAGATCGTAGCGAGCGGCACCCGCGTGCATCATCTCTACGGCACAGCAGGCAAGCCCGAAGGTCATCGGCCACATCGAACCGGTGCGGGCCCAGTTCATGACCGCATCCACCGTCGTGGTGACGAAGCCGCGATCGGGCAGTTCGGAGGCTTCTAGTCCCATTCAAGCGCCCCCTTCTTCCATTCGTACACGAAGCCCACGACGAGAACCAGCAGGAACACGCCCATCGCCGCAAGCCCGATCACGCCGATCGAGTCGAGCGCGACGGCCCATGGAAACAGGAACGCGATCTCGAGATCGAAGACGATGAAGAGGATCGCCACGAGGTAATAGCGCACGTCG
>JALHTE010000035.1 GCA_022865595.1 Steroidobacteraceae bacterium
CACCAATCGCTACGTGGACCCGACACCGGTCCGGCGCTTCATGCACTACGTGGACCGCTCGCCAGCGGCCTGCACGTCGTCCGCAACGCTGTTCGCCGGACTGCTCGAGTCGTTCGTCGAGCGAATCGCGGACCTGCTCGAGCGGATCCAGGCTGAACTGGACAGCGTTTCGCACACGATCTTCCGGCGCAGCGCTGGAGCGTCACCCAGCAACAGCGACCTTCAGGCCATGATCGAGAAGATCGGGGCGAACGGCGACCTGGTGTCGAAGGCGCGCGAGAGCCTGGTGAGCTTCCAGCGCCTGCTGATGTACGTACAGCAGGCAGCGAGCGTGTCACTGTCACAGGACCAGCGCGGACGGTTCAAGTCAACGATGCGCGACGTGCAGTCGCTCTCGGACCACGCAAGTTTCCTCGGCAACAAGATCCAGTTCCTGCTCGACGCGGTGCTCGGGCTCATCAACCTCGAGCAGAACAACATCATCAAGATCTTCTCGGTGGCCGCGGTCATGATGATGCCGCCGACCCTGGTCGCGAGCGTCTACGGCATGAACTTCCACTTCATGCCCGAACTAGACAAGCCCTGGGGCTACCCGCTGGCGCTCCTCGCCATGGTGGTCTCGGCCGTCGTGCCCTACCTCTACTTCCGCCGCAGGGGCTGGCTGTAAGCATCCAGTGTCGCCGACCGCGTTCCTGACGATCTCCGCCACGGTACTGGTTGCGGCGGTGACGCCTGGTCCGGCCGCGACGGCGATCGTGGCGCGCGCCATTGCCGACGGACTGCGCCCGGCACTGGCACTTGCCGCCGGCGTACTGACCGGCGACCTGGTCTTTCTCTCCGCCGCTGCCGCCGGCATGGCTGCCGCGGCGCACTCGATGGGCGCGTTCTTCACCGTGCTCAGATGGGCTGGTGCGGCCTACCTGGCGTGGCAGGGCCTGGCGCTCTGGCGGGCGAGGCCGCGGGTTTCGCCGGTGGGCCGGGCGGCGCACGAAGGGCACTTCTGGCGCAATTTCGGCGCGGGACTGCTGCTGATGATGGGCCACGTGCAGGCCATCCTGTTCTACGCGGCGCTGCTGCCCGGCGTGGTGGATTTCGCCAGCCTCACGCTCGCGGACATCGCGATGGTCGCCCTGATGCTGGTGGTGATCATTGGAGGCGTGAACGCCGGCTACGCCATCCTCGCAACCCGCGCCCGCCGCTTCTTCACCGACGAGCGCGCGATGCGCACGGTTAACCGGGTGGCGGGAACCCTGATGTTTGCCGCAGCCGCGCTGGTCGCGACACGGGTGTAGGATCGCGTCATGGCAAAGCCTTCAATCAACAACATGGCCGTGTTCTGCGACTTCGAGAACGTTGCACTCGGTGTCCGCGATGCGAAGTACTCGAAGTTCGACATCGGCAAGGTACTCGAGAAGCTGCTGCTCAAGGGCAGCATCGTGGTCAAGAAGGCCTACTGCGACTGGGAGCGCTACAAGGAATTCAAGGCGCCGATGCACGAGGCCTCGTTCGAGCTGATCGAGATACCGCACGTGCGTATGTCGGGCAAGAACTCCGCCGACATCCGCATGGTCGTCGACGCGCTCGACCTCTGCTACACGAAGTCGCACGTGGACACCTTCGTGGTCGTTAGCGGTGACTCGGACTTCTCGCCGCTGGTGAGCAAGCTGCGCGAGAACAACAAGATCGTGATCGGCGTGGGCGTGAAGAGTTCGACGTCCGACCTGCTGATCGCCAACTGCGACGAGTTCATCTACTACGACGACCTGGTGCGTAAGGAAGAGCAGCGCAGCCGTCGCCGCAGGACGCCGGCCAAGCAGTCGGCGCCCCGCCAGGCGGCCAGCAGCACAGCAACCGCCGGTGCGCAGGCGACCCCAGGCACCGACACGCACGGCTCCGCGGAACCGTCCGCGTCGCGCGCCAACCCGGCGAGTTCGGAAGAGGAGCGGAAGCAGGAAGCCTTCGACCTCGTGCTCGCCACGATCGAGGCGCTCGCGGAAGACCGCGAGGAGGACGAGAAGATCTGGGGCTCGATGATCAAGCAGGCGCTGAAGCGCCAGCGGCCCGGGTTCAACGAGACCTATCACGGCTTTCGCAGCTTCAGCCAGCTGCTCGAAGAAGCACAGGCCAAGAAGCTGATCGACCTGGAAAAAGACGAGAAATCAGGCGGTTACCTGGTCCGATCCGTCACCGGCTGACGGCGTATCATGGGTCTCCACGGGGTTGGAGACCTGCCTTGACGCACTCGGCCCGTTCCGCGGCGAACCGTTCCCTGCGCGAGCTCGTATATCCCTACACCGTGCCGGATCGCCGCCGGGCGCTCTGGCAGCTCGCCAATACGCTTCCGCCCTTCGTCGCGCTCTGGGTGCTGATGGCCGCCACCTTCAGCCCAAGCGGCGGCTGGTCGCTGCTACTGCTGCTGCCGGTCGCGGGTCTCTACGTGCGCCTCTTCATCATCCAGCATGACTGCGGTCACGGGTCCTTCTTCCCGGGCGCGCGGCTGAACCGCGCGGTCGGGGCGGTGCTCGGGCTCATCACCCTGTTTCCGTTCGCATACTGGCGCAAGACCCACGCAATACACCACGGCACTTCCGGCAACCTGGACCGGCGCGGGCTCGGCGACATCCAGACGCTTACGGTGCGCGAGTACCGCGCGCTGTCGGCACCCGCGCGCCTCAGCTATCGCCTCTACCGCAGCATGCCCGTGCTGCTCGGCGTCGGTCCGGTGTATCAGATGCTGATCAAGCATCGAATCCCGTTCGACCTGCCGCTCGCCTGGCGCCGTGAGTGGGCGAGCGCGCTGTGGAACGACCTCGCGCTGGTGGTTGCCGCCGTCGCGCTGTGCTGGATCTTCGGCTGGAAGGCCGTGCTGGCCGTGCAGCTGTCGTTGATGGTCGTGGCCGGCGCGGCGGGTGTGTGGCTCTTCTACGTTCAACACCAGTTTGAGCGCGCGTACTGGGCAAACGACGTGCATTGGGACGCGCAGGCGGCCGCGATGGCCGGAAGCTCGTTCTACGACCTGCCACGCGTGGCGCACTGGTTTACCGGCAACATCGGCTACCACCACATCCACCACCTTTCGAGCCGCGTGCCGAACTACCGGCTGCGTGAATGCTTCGAATCCGATCCGCGCCTGCGTGCCGCGCCACGGCTGACCGTCCGGGACAGCCTAGCCTGCGCCCGGCTCAAGCTCTGGGACGAGGATGCGCGGCGGATGGTGGGATTCCCCCGGCGAGCAGAGGCCGCCTAGCGAAATTCGCCTGCGATTGTTGACTGGCGCGCCCGACAGGATTCGAACCTGTGACCCCTGCCTTCGGAGGGCAGTACTCTATCCAGCTGAGCTACGGGCGCATCCGGGGCGCGGATGATAGACCGGCCATGGAAAGGGCGTCCATCGCCTGACCGAAAACCGACACGGATCATAAGCTTGCGACCGGCGGTCGACCGATGCCGGGTGGCGCGGACCCGCGCCGCGCAAGGTATACTTCGCGGCCTCGTTTTCGGCGCATATCCCGGGGATCCACAGTGAGCGCTTCGCACGACCGCAAGTTCTTCGATACCTTCCTGCTGATACTCGGCATCCTCGTCGGTATCGCGATTGCGCTGATCGTCGTGGCCCGCATCATCGCGGCCAACACCTCTGCGGCAAACAGGCAGGGCGACCCGATGTACGAGCAGCAGGTCGAGGCGAGGATCCATCCGTTTGCGCGCAACGCGGTTGCGGGCGAGGACAACGCGGCCCTCGCGGTGCCGACGGCGGAACCGGCCGCGGCCACCGACCTTCCGGCGGAGACTGTATTCCAGCAGGGCTGTGTCGCCTGCCACGGGGCCGGCATCGCCGGTGCGCCGAAATTGGGCGACAAGGCAGCCTGGGCCCCGCGCATCGCGCAGGGCAAGGACGTTCTCTACCAGCATGCGCTGCAGGGCTTCCAGGGCAAGAACGGCGTCATGCCGGCCAAGGGCGGTCGCGCCGACTTCACCGACCAGTCGGTGATGAACGCGGTCGACTACATGGTGGCCGCCAGCCAGTGATCGCCCTCGAGCGGGCGGCGGTCAGTCCTCCGACTGCCTGAAGTCCACGCCGAGCGAGCGCAGCTTTCGGTAAAGGTGCGTGCGCTCCATGCCGACCCGCTTCGCGAGCAGTCCGACCTTTCCTCCGCAGAGCTGCAACTGCTGCGTCAGGTAGGCGCGCTCGAAGTGTTCGCGTGCCTCGCGCAGCGGCATGGACAGCAGGTCCTGCTTGACCAGAGGCTCGTCGACGGTGATCTGCGACGCTATCTCGCGCTCGATCTCGTCGAGCCCGATTTCCGGCGGTCCACCCTGGATCAGCAGCCGGTGCACGAGGTTCTTCAACTCGCGGATGTTGCCCGGCCACGGGTAGTTGCGCAGGCGATTCTGCGCCGCGACGCCGAAGCGTCGGAATCCCAGCCGATCGTCGTCCACCAGCCTGTCCACGTAGTGACGCAGGAGCTCCGGAACGTCCTCCGCGTAGTCACGCAGCGGCGGGATCCTCAGTACCAGCACGTTCAGGTGCGACAGCAGGTCAACGCGGAACGGCTCCGCACCGCGCGTCTCGAAACCAGGCTGGGCGGAGGAAATGATGCGCGCATCGAAGCGCATCGGTGTGCCGCCGCCGACGCGGTTGAACGTGCCCGCGTCGATGGCCGAGAACAGCAGGCGCTGCGCCGCCGGCCCGAGGTCTCCCAGCTCGTTGACGAACAACACGCCTCGCTCGGCCTGCTCGAGCAGCCCCTTGCGGACCACCCCGCCCGACTCCGAGCCATAGAGCGCGGCCTCGGCGCCTTCGCCATTCAGCGCGCCCGCCACGGCCGTCACGAACGGGCCGTCGGCATGTGGACCGAGCGAATGCATATAGCGCGCGAATGCCTCGCGCCCGGTGCCCGGCTCGCCGACGATCAGCACCGGCGCCTCGTGCGGTGCAAGCTGCTTCACGTGGTCGCGCAGCTCGCGCATCAGGCGGCTGCGTCCCGCCGGCGCGATCAGCGGCGGCACGATGTTGCGCGCGGCCTGCCGACGCCGGCCGCCTTCCTCGAGCGCACTGCGGACAGTGCGCAGCAGCTTGGCCAGCGACAGCGGCTTCTCTACGTAGTCGAGCGCGCCCAGGCGTGTCGCCTCGACTGCGGTCTCCACCGTCCCGTGGCCGGACATCATGACGACGGGAAGCGCGGCACCGAATGTCTGCTGCCACTCTCTCAGCAGCGTTATTCCGTCGGTGTCGGGCATCCAGATGTCGAGCAGCACCAGGTCCGGCGGCTGGCCGGCGCAGGCGGTCCTGGCCTCGGCAGCCGTACCCGCGACCCCGACGCTGTAGCCTTCCTCGGTGAGGATCTCCTGCACCAGTTCGCGGATGTCCGCCTCGTCGTCCACCACCAGGATCCGCGCGTTACTCATGCAAGCTCTCTCCTTGGCTCGGGTCGGCGCTGCTCGCGCTTCACCTCGCCACGCGTTGATTCATTCACGGGCAGGCCCACACGCACTCGCGCACCGCCTTCCTGGCGGTTGTCGGCCTCGATGCTGCCACCATGCTCCTCGACGATCTTTCGAACGATTGCGAGGCCGAGTCCGGTGCCTCGCGCCTTGGTCGTCACGTAGGGATCGAAGACCTGGCCGATCAACTCGCGGGGGAACCCGGGGCCATTATCCTCGACCACGAACTCGGCGACATCGACTTCACCACCGACGGCCAGGTGGGTCTCGACCCGCACCTCGCCGTCCGGGTGGCCCTCGAGAGCTTCTACGGCGTTCGTCAGCAGGTTGTGGAGCAGCTGCCGCAGGCGTCCCTGGTCGGCCACCACGGTCGTAAGTGCAGGATCGAGCGTGACCCGCAGGCGCACTCCCCTGCCGGCAACCTGCGCGCGATACAGGTCGGTCACCTCGGTCACCAGCTTGTTCAGGCTGACATTCGCCATCTCGAATCGCGGCGCGCGCGCGTACTCGCTGAATGCATTCACCATTTCCTTCATCGCCTCGACCTGCTGCACGATCGTCTCGGTGCCGCGATCGAGCAGTTGCGCGTCCTTCTCGTTCATGGATGGCATCAGTTTGAGCCGCATGCGCTCGGCCGACAGGCGAATAGGCGTCAGCGGATTCTTGAGCTCGTGCGCCAGCCTGCGCGCCACTTCGCCCCAGGCCGCCTCGCGCTGCGCCTGCAGCATCGTGGTTATGTCGTCGAACACCAGCACGTAGCCGCCCGGCTCGTTGCCCTCAAAGGGCAGCGGCGTGCAGGCGCACATGACGACGCGGCGGCCGGTGCCTGCCTTGAACGTGAGCTGCTCGCGCCACTCGACGTCACCCGCAGCCAGCCGGGCGCGGCAGGCCTCGACGAATTGCCGCAACAGGCCGTCGCTCACCCCGACTTCAGCGAGCTCGGCCAGTTCCAGGCCGACGCATGGCCCGAGGTCTTCACCGAGGATCATGCCGGCTGCGCGGTTTGCCGTGCGCACCCGCAGGTCGGGCTCCAGCGACACGACGCCGGTGGAAAGTCGCGCGAGGATGACGGCGAGGTTGGCGCGCTCTGTCTCCGCGGCCTGCTGGGCACGCAGCTGGTCTTCTCGCGCGCGGCGCAGCCGCTTGGTCATGTCATTGAACGAATGCACGAGGAAGCCCATCTCGTCGTGCGATGTGAGCGGCAGGCGCGTGTCGAGATCGCCCTCCGCAACCGCGCGCGTGCCCTTCACGAGGTCCTGGATAGGCTGCACCAGCTTCTGCGCGGTGAAGATCGCCCCGTACCATGCGGACAACAGCGACAGCAGCAGCACCACGGTCAGCGTCAGGATGAAGCTCGCCTTCAGCGGCCTGCGCATGTAGTCCTTCTCGCCGAACTGCTGGTACGCCGCCTGTACAGTGTCCGCCAGCGCGCCAAGCCGCTCCGCGACCGGGTAGATAGCCTGCACGACCAGCCGTTGCCGGCCCGGCACCGCGCTGCCCATGGGCACGGCGGTGCGCACCAGATAGCCACCCCCTGGTTGCGGCTCGAGGCTCACGAACGGCCGCCCCTGCCTCACCTGCAGCAGCACCTCGCCAGGGACCTCGTCGGGGACCAGTTCCGTCGACAGACCCTTGCCGACCGCGATCACCGTCCCGGAATCCGTAGCCACGACGATGTCCAGCGCGCCGACCCTCTGGCGGTAGGTCTCGAGCAGGCCAGGCACCGGCCCTCCATAGGAGGCGAGCTCGTCGGCCACTTCCTGTGTGTCCGCGAGGTGCTCGCGCATCCGGGTTTCGAGCGCCGAGCGGCTGAGCACCAGCGCGTCGTCGAGGCTCTGCCGGATCTCGACGTTGAACCAGCTGTCGATGCCCTTGTTCAGGAACTGCACGGCGAAGAAATACACCAGCAGGATCGGCAGGGTCGCGAGCACGCCGAATATCCAGACCATGCGGGCCTTGAGCCGGGACCCGATCACCTGGCCGCGGTAATCGCGCACCAGCTGCGTGAGCTTGGTCGCGAGCAGTCCCACCAGCATCACCAGGCCGGCGATGTTGATTCCCAGGATCCACGGGTGCAGTCGACTGAACTGCTCGGAGTTCTGCGCGGTCTGCACCATGAACAGGATCGCCGCGAGCCACAGCAGCCCGCCCAGGCCTATCAGGCCCGCCGACAGTGCGCGCTTCAGGGGCGAACCGGCCATTCGAACCACTCGCTCGTCACGCTCCAGTCGTCGGTCCAGAACAGGACCCACCTGAGCGCATCGGAACCGGTGTTGAGGTCGACATGCGCCCGGACACCGAGGTTGTACTGCCGGTCGGGCTCCACCAGCGCCGCGTCTATCACCGGCAGGCCGCGAACCTCGCTGACCCGATCCAGCGCCGCCTGCAGCGTGCCGAAGTCCTGCTGCTCGCCGGTGTTCAGCTTGCGCACCAGGTAGCGCTGGCTGAGCGCGTGATAACTCAGTTCGTATCGCTGCGCGAGTTCGGCAACGGTCGCGTCCAGCATGAAGTTCCGCACGCGCGTCAGGATGATCTCGTAGTTGAGCCGCATTGTGAGGCCCGCCTCGATGGCCTCGCGCGCTTCTTCAGGAAGCCTGAGTTCGAGCCGTGCATCCAGTTCGTAGACGTCGTTGTCCAGCGTGAGCGACGCGCTGCGAACCGCGACGCCCATCCCCTCGGGCGCCGCTGTCGCGACCGTCGTTGCCAGAAAACACACGAACAGCACGACGACGCGCCGCAGGAATTGCTGCGTTCCGTGACGCGATGGTCTCTGGCTGTTGCTCATTTCCAACGTCAGGGGTGCTTGACCAGGCAAGCATAATAGAAGCCATCCATATCGGCTTCCCCTACTTGCACCCGGTATCCCGGACCCGCCCCGGCCGGCCGCGCCGGCCAGCCGGCACTCCGGCCCGGGGTATCGTCATTCGCGTCGCTCGTATTGCGGAGGAAGGCGGAGACGACTTGCTCATTTTCGGCTCGAAGCACGGAGCAGGTCGTGTACAGCAGGGTGCCGCCCGGCCTGAGCAGTCGCCAGGCCGAGCGGAGCAGCTCTTCCTGCCTGCGCGCCAGCACCGGCACGTCCCGCGCCCGCCTGTGCACCTTGATGTCCGGATGCCGGCGGATCACACCGGTGGCGGAACAGGGCACGTCGAGCAGGATTCGGTCATATGGCCGGCCGTCCCACCAGGGAGCGGCCTCGGCGAGGTCGCCGACTTCGATGCGGGCATCGAGCCCCAGCCGGCGGAGGTTTTCTCGTATCCGCTCGAGCCGGGGCTCCGCGATGTCGAGGGCGGTGACCTCGGCCCGCCCCCCGACCCGCTCCAGCAAGTGGCAGGTCTTGCCGCCCGGGGCGGCACAGGCGTCCAGGATGCGCTCACCCGCCTGCGGTGCGAGGAGCTCGACCGTGAGCTGGGCGGCGGCGTCCTGTACCGACACGCGACCCTCTGTGAATCCCGGCACCGAGCGCACGTCGGCCGGCGGGTCGATCCGAAGCGCGTCCGGCGCAAACGGGTGCCTGTGGACCGTCCAGCCCGCAGCCTCGAGCTCGGCGGCGCAAGCATCGACGTCCGCACGCATACGGTTCACCCTGAGCCACATCGGCGGATGCGCGTTGTTCGCCTCGAGGGTGGCCTGCCAGGTCTCGCGGCAGTCGCGTCTCAGCGCCTCCACGAACCAGCGGGGGTGCGCCGTGCGGATCGTGATGTCGCGGTCCACGGCGGCCAGCACCGGCTCGCGCTCGCGCTGGAATCGCCGCAGCACGGCATTGACGAAACCGCTGGCCCTTGCCTGCCCCATTACCTTCGCGGCGCCGACCGTCTCCGCGACCGCTGCATGTTCTGCAACCTCGCCCGACAGCAGCTGGAACAGCCCCACCTCGAGCAAGGCGCGAAGTTCCGGCGCAATTCCCTCCAAAGGGCGATTGCACAGCAGGCCGAGGATCTCGATCAGGCGAAAATGCCAGCGCAACGTGCCGTAGCAGAGCGCCCGCTTGAGCCCGCGCGCCGAGCCCTCGTCCGTGTCGACCGAGAGGAGATCGTCGAGCGAGCGGCCGCGATCAATGGCCTGGGACACCAGGCGCGCCGCCGACGCACGAATCTCCGCTGCGCTAGGTTGCATGGCCGTCACCCCAATTTCTCGCCCACAAGCGGATTCGCGTTCAGGAACTCCGCAGCCGGCATGGCATTGCGGCCGGCGAGCTGCAGGCGGTGGACCTCGAGAAATCCGTCACCCGTCGAGACCACCAACCGGCCCGGCTCGGCCTCGATCACCTGGCCCGGCGCACACTGCCCACCCGCGGCTCCGGGAGCCGGCACGCCGGGAGCCTCCGTCAGTGGCCGCGCCTCCCAGATGCGAAGCTGGCGGCCCTGCCAGCGCGTCTCGGCCACCGGCCACGGGTTGAAGGCACGCACCTGCCGGACGATCGCGGAGGCGGGACTGTCCCAGTCGATCGTGGCCTCTTCCTTGCGGATCTTGGCCGCGTAGGTGGCGCCGTCGGCCGGCTGCGGCACAGGCACCAGGCTGCCGGCCGCCAGGCCCGCGACCGCCTCGACCACCGCTTCCGCGCCCAGCCTGGCAATCCGGTCGTGCAGGCTGCCGGCCGCCTCGCCCGCAGCGATGCCGGTTTCGCGGATCAGCAGCATCGGCCCGGTGTCGAGACCGGCGTCCATCTTCATGATCGTGACGCCGGTGCGTGTGTCCCCGGCGAGAATGGCGCGCTGTATCGGCGCCGCGCCGCGCCACCGGGGCAGCAGCGAGGCGTGGATGTTCACGCAGCCGAGCCGCGGCACGTCGAGAACCGCCTGCGGCAGAATGAGTCCGTACGCCACCACCACCATGAGGTCCGGCGCGAAAGACGCAAGCACGGCGACGGCCTCTTCCGATTTCAGGGAGGATGGTTGCTCGACGCGCAGGCCGAGTTCCAGCGCCCGGCGCTTCACGGGCCCGGTGCCGAGCGTGCGCCCGCGGCCTGCGGG
>JALHTE010000300.1 GCA_022865595.1 Steroidobacteraceae bacterium
ACGCTGCTGGTCAAGGTGGCCTGCCAGCAGGCGGCTGGCGTGCGGCCTGAAATCTCCGTCTTCGGCACCGACTACCCGACCCCCGACGGCACCGGAGTGCGTGATTACATCCACGTCGAGGACCTCGCGGCCGCGCACTTGAAGTCGCTCGATTACATGCGGGCTGGCGGCGCCTCGACGACGCTCAATTGCGGCTATGGCCACGGCTACAGCGTTCGCGAAGTGCTCGGCACCGTGGAGCGCGTGAACGGCAAGCCTCTCAAGGTGAGCGAGGGCCTGCGCCGCGCCGGCGACCCGCCGTCGCTGGTCGCGCATGCCGAGCGCATCCGGGAGCTGCTGGGCTGGCAGCCGAGGTTCGACGACATCGAGACCATCGTCCGGTCGCAGCTCGAGTGGGAATTCCGGCTGCTGCGGGAGCCGGAGCTGCAACGCAACTGACCGAAACCGACCGGGCGGCAGCTGGCAGCCGGAGAGTTCTGCCGGGTGCCGCTGGGCAGCGTTGCAGAAGCAGTCCGCGTGATATCCTTTCCGCATCAAGTTGTGTTGGTATGCCCTTGAAATCGTTACTTTATAGAGCCTCGATCCTCGCGACCGCACTCGCCCTGTCGGCCTGTGGTGGAGGCGGGGGCGGCGGCGGAGGCGGCAGTACCCCACCGCCAGCCGGCAATGTGACGGTCAACGGCCGGATCACGTTCGATCGCGTTCCGTTCTCGGCGACGCCCGGCAATGGCCTCGATTACACCCAGACCTTCGAGAGCCCGGCGAGGCGGGTCGTCGTCGAGGCGATCCGCAGCAACGGCGCACTGATCGCGTCCACGGCCACCGACGACGATGGCAACTACAGCGTGCAGGTCCCCGCGGGTATCGACATGCGTATCCGCGCGAAGGCGCAGAGCGTCGTCACTTCGACGGCGGCCGCCCCGGTTTCCTGGAGCGTGTCGATACGCAACAACACCAGTGGCAATGCGCTCTATGTGCTCGACAGCGTCGTCTTCAACTCGGGCAGCACGGCACAGGCTCGCGATCTCCGGGCCGCGTCGGGATGGGGCAACGTGTCCTATACGTCCACGCGCGCCGCGGCGCCGTTCGCCGTGCTGGACACGATGTACTCGGCGATTCGCTTCGTCGTCGAGCAGGGTGGCTATACCGGAGCCTTCCCGTCGCTCGACGTGTTCTGGAGCACGCGCAATTCCTCATCGGTGGATTTCGCCCCGGCGGCGGGGCGCATCCAGACCACGGGCTACTACACGTTCCAGGACGGCGTCGGCAACGGGATCTATGTGCTCGGCGATGCGGACCTCGGTGCGGCTTCGGATACCGACGAATTCGACCAGCACGTTATCGCCCACGAGTTCTTTCATTACATGGAAGACAGGCTGGCGCGCTCGGACAGCCTGGGTGGAGACCATTCGCGAAGCGACCGGCTGGACCTGCGAGTGGCATTCAGCGAAGGCTTCGCCGACGCGTTCGGCGCGATGGTCGTCGATGATCCGGTGTACCGGGATTCCTACGGTACTCGCCAGGGGCTGGACGTGCCCTCCGACCTGGAGGCCAACACGGTCCCGGTCCGCGGCTGGTACAACGAGGCGTCGATGGCCTCGATTGCCTGGGACCTGTTCGACACGGCTGCGGACGGGGTAGATACGGGCTCGGTTGGTTTCAGCCCGATGTTCGACGTGTACCGGAATGAACTGCGCACCGGGGTACCGCTATCAAGCATCTTCGCCTTCGCGGCGGCATTGAAGCAGCGCGCCGGGGTGGACGACGCGCTGGTCAACGCGCTTGTTGGAGGCCAGGACATCGTGGCCGGCACGATCAACCCGTATGCGACAACGGAGACGAACAACGGCGGCTTGCCGGACGCACTGCCGGTATACGAGCAGCTCACGCTCAACGGGCCGACGGTCGAGGTGTGCGGGACGCGAGACGCCGGGGTCTACAACAAGCTCGGCAATCGTCGGCACCTGCGTTTCAACGTGCCGGGCACGCGGCAGATCCAGATCCTGGTCACGGCATACGATGGGGCATCGCCGCCCGATGCACGGATTCCAGACCCCGACCTGTATATCTGGAAAGCCGGCTTTTTCGACTACAGCGAGTGTGCCGGCCCGGATCCGGGCGCGGGCTGCACGCTGCCCCAGAATTCCGAGAGATACACGGGTACACTTCCGGCAGGCGACTACGTGCTCGAGGTTTTCGAGTACAGTCACGTCAACCCGGACCCGAGCGCCGATCGGCGTGGCCGAACCTGCATGCTTGTATCGATCACCGGTTGAGGTTGCAGCTGTCATGAACCACAGAATTAGCGCGGGATATTTCGCCAGGGCCATCGCACTCTCGCTGGCGGCCGCGATTGCGGCTGGCTGCGGTGGCAAGTCCGAAGAGGAGGTTGCTGCAAAGGCGGCTTCGGCTACGGCCGCTGCAAAGCAGGCTGCCGAACGTGCCGAGCCTGTGCTGGCAGGGGACGATCGGCTGGCGAATGCGGTGGTCGTCACTAGCAAGAGCGCAGCGCCGGTGGACCTCAAGTACGACATCACGACCAAGCCTGCCGTCGGCCAGCCCTTCGAGGTCGATTTAACCTTCCTGCCGCGACTCGGGGCGGAATCGATGGACGTGGAGATCTCCGCGGTCGAAGGCCTGACGCTGGTCGGCGACGGCGCGATCAGGTTCGAAAATGTTCAGGCCGGTGAGCGCTACACGTCGAAAGTGCTGGCCCATTCCGACGTGGCAGGCATGTACTACATCGGCGTCTCGGCCAAGATGACGACGAAAGTGCAGGCAGAAGTGCGCGGATTCTCCATCCCGGTCCTCATCGGCACACCGGTCGCTGAGGTAGCGCCTGCGCCGGCAGTCGATGCGTCGGGCCAGGCCGTACAGTCGATGCCGGCAACCGAACCTGCCAGATAGTCGGGTGCCTGAAAAACAGGGATAAGGGGACATTCCCCTTAGAAAAACAGGGGGATGTCCCTTTCCTGGGTGCACCTGACTTCACGAAATCGTGAACTGGTCGCGCAATTGCCGGGAGCCAAAATCCTAGGCTGCGCGCATGTTAGACATAAGCGCTCGGCAGCACGCGGAGACCGTGGAGCGAACGCTCCCTGCGCCGGCGGCAGGTGAGCCCGCCGCGGTAATACTGCCTCCATCCGAGACCGAGCCGTCCGCGAGCAGCCGCGGACCGCCACGCCCAGCGCAAGAGCGCAGGTTCTACGTTTCCATCCGTGCAAAATTCGCTGCCGCGCTGCTCGCGAGCTGTGCGTGGACGGCGCTTTCGATCTATCTGTCGCTGCCGTGGATGCATGACCTCGCCCGCCTCGCGAGCTGGCCACTCGCGGTGTTCATCGTCGGCGGCATCGCGATCCTGCCGGGCATGATGAATGCCTTCCTGGTTGCGGGCCTGCTGTTCGACCGTCGGCCGAAACGCAAGGAGCTGGTCGCCTACCCTGGGGTCACGATCCTGGTCGCCGCATACAACGAGGAGGCTTCGATCGCCGACACCATCCGCTCGCTCGCCGCGCAGAACTACCCCGGCGAGTTCGAAGTCCTGGTGATCGACGACGGTTCGAG
>JALHTE010000301.1 GCA_022865595.1 Steroidobacteraceae bacterium
GGGCCTGCCCTTCGACGGATCGCGAAGGGCACGAAGGATGCGGCGCGGGCGCGCCGGCTTCTCGCGCTCGCGGAGTTCCGCGACGGGGGTTCCCGCTCCGATGCCGCGCGGGTCGGCGGGGTCGGATCGCAGACCGTCCGCGATTGGGTGCTGCGCTTCAACGCGCGCGGCCCTGGTACGTAACATGACGTCTGGAAATTCAGCTTCTGCGGGCGCTTCGCCCCCCTGCCGGGGCATGCCCCGGCAGGGGGGCCCATCCTGATATTCCATGGAGTTGCGAAACCAACCATGGAGAAGCGCGAATGGACGGACGGACGGAAGCGGTCGAGGCCATCCTGGAACATCTGATCGAGCATGGCCCCGGCGACATCGCCACGGTCTTTGGCCGCGCGTTCGAGCTTGCCATGCGGATCGAGCGGGAGCGGTTCCTGCGCGCCGGCCCCTACGAGCGCACCGCCGAACGCCAGGGCTATGCCAACGGCTACAAGCCCAAGCGCATCGACACCCCGGCCGGCACGGTCACCGTCGACGTTCCCAAGACCGCCGGCCATGATGGCGCGCCCTTCTACCCGCAATCGCTGGAGCGCGGCCGCCGGTCGGTGCGCGCCGTGATGCTGGCGGTGGCCGAGATGTACATCAAGGGCGTGTCAACTCGCGATGTCGAGGCGGTGATGCGCGAGTTCGGCATCGAGAGCCTGTCCTCCTCGCAGGTCAACCGCGCGGCGAAGCTTCTCGATGACGAGCTGCAAGCCTGGCGCACCCGGCCTCTCGGCGAGATCCGGTATCTGATCCTCGATGCGCGTTACGAGAAGATGCGCCACGGCGGGATCGTCCGCGACGCCGCCGTGCTCTCGGCGATCGGCATCGGCCCCGACGAGCGTCGCCGGGTGCTGGGCGTCTCGGTCGCCCTCTCCGAGGCGGAGGTTCATTGGCGGGCCTTTCTGGAAAGCCTGCAGGCGCGCGGCATGCGCGGCGTCGAGTATGTGGTCTCCGACGATCACGCAGGTCTGCGCGCCGCGCGCCGGGCCGTCCTGGGCGGCGCGACATGGCAGCGCTGCCAGTTCCACCTCGCCCGGAACGCCATCCATCACGCGCCGAGCCTCGCGATCCGCAAGCGCATCGGCGCCGAGTTGCGCGCCGTCTGGAACGCAGCCTCTCTGGCGAAGGCGGAAACCGCCCTGGCCGAGCTGATCGCAGCTTACCGCGACACGGCCTCGAAACTCGCAGGCTGGTTGGAGCAGAGCGTGCCCGAGGGTCTCGCCGTCTTCGCGCTGCCCGAGCACCACCGCCGTCGCATGCGCACCTCCAACCCGATGGAGCGCGCCGTCCAGCAGGAGATCAAGCGGCGCACCGTCAAGGTCCGCGTCTTTCCCGGCGAAGACGCCCTCGAGCGCCTCGTCTCCGCCATCCTCGTCGAGATCGACGAAAAATGGGCCTCGGACACCAAGGCCTACATCAAGTGGGAATGTCAGGATGCATGACCACGCAAGCGCAGAATTTCCAGACCGCAGGTTGCTCAATCGGCGGGTCTCGCGGGTGGCGTACTCCTCCGACAGCAGGGCGTCGATGGCCTCGAGCGCGCCGATCTCTCCGCGCTCGAGCTGGCGCATGGTGTGATCCAGCGACTCCAGCGCGCAAGGCATGCGCAGACCGACGAGGCTCGCGCGGA
>JALHTE010000302.1 GCA_022865595.1 Steroidobacteraceae bacterium
CCGGAACTCCGTCCTTAGTCAGAGTTATAAAAGAACTCTGATTATAGAGATGAAAAACGAAATGAATATGAATTTATGCTGTCAGGCGAACACTATATCTATAACGGCCGACAAATCAAGACAAGTTATCAGCCTGATTTAATTTCACCGCTTTGCTGTTACACTACCCCACATTTTTTACAAATTCACTTTTTAGGGGTCAGTCGCCACCTATGCTCATTCTCCGACAGGCAGTCGGGGAGGGCCGGAACTCAGTGGGTGGAGACGCACAGGGCCAGGTAGGGGGCGGTTCGGCTCGAGGGGGGGGCAGCCACGGTGTGGGGAGTGCCGGCGGCCACGATGCGCCCTCCCTTGTCGCCGCCCGCCGGGCCGATGTCGATCACCCAGTCGGCGGCGGCCACCACGTCCATGTCGTGTTCGACCACGATCACGGTGTTGCCGGCGTCGACGAGCCGGTTGAGCTGGGTGAGGAGCAGCAGCACGTCTGCGGGGTGCAGCCCGGTGGTGGGCTCGTCGAGAACGTACAGCGTGTGGCCGCGGCGCGCCCGCTGCAGCTCGGTCGCGAGCTTGATGCGCTGCGCCTCGCCCCCGGAAAGCTCGGTGGCGGGCTGGCCGAGCCGCAGGTAGCCGAGCCCCACCTCGCGCAGGGTCTCGAGGCTGCGCAGTGCCGAGGGGATGTCGGCGAGGAACACCGCGGCCGCATCCACTGTGAGCCCAAGCACCTCCGCTATATTCTTATTGCGGTATGTCACCTCGAGGGTCTCAGGGTTGTACCGCGTGCCGCCGCAGTCGGAGCAAGCCGCATAACTGCCGGGCAGAAAGAGCAGGCCGACCGCAACGAATCCCTCGCCCAGGCAGGTCTCGCAGCGGCCGCCCGGCACGTTGAACGAGAACCGGCTCGCGCTGAATTTTCGGCTCCGAGCCTCCGGAGTGGCGGCGAACGTAGAGCGCACGGCGTCGAACAGGCCGGTATAGGTGGCGAGGTTGGATCGCGGCGTGCGGCCGATGGGCTTCTGGTCAACGCGCACGAGCCGGTCGATCGGATCTGCCCCGGTGATCGCGTCGACCGTTGTGGTTTCGCCAGGTTCGGGCTCGGACTCGTCGTCCTTCTCCCCGGTCGCCGAGCCGGCGGATGCGGTACGGGCACCGGAGTCCTGGTCAGGGTGGAGGTGCAGGCCAACGGCCTCGGCGAGTACCTGGCTCACGAGGGTGGACTTGCCAGAGCCCGAGACGCCGGTGACCGCGGTCAGCACGCCGAGCGGAAACTCAGCGTCGAGGCCGCGCAGGTTGTGGCGGGTGATTCCCGTCAGGCCGAGCCAGCCGAGCGGATGCCGCAGCTCGCGTGCGGCCGGAACCGGGCGCTCGTTCGCGAAGAGAAACTCTCGCGTGATGGAGGCGGGCACATCGGCGAGTCCCGCCGTCGGTCCGCTGTAGAGAATCTCTCCGCCGTGCTCCCCCGCGCGCGGGCCGACATCGATAACCCAGTCGGCGCGGCGCACCACGTCCATGTTGTGTTCCACGACAAAAACGGAGTTTCCGCTGGACTTCAGCTCTTCGAGTACGGCGAGGAGCGGTTCGGCATCGGCCGGGTGCAGCCCCGCGGAGGGCTCGTCGAGTACGTAGATGACGCCGAAGAGCC
>JALHTE010000303.1 GCA_022865595.1 Steroidobacteraceae bacterium
AAGACCAGGTGGCGCCCCTGCGCGGGAAAGATGATTCGGCCGGAAAGCAATTCGCTCAGTGGCAGGTGAAGGCCGGTGTCCAGGCCCGGCGGGTCCTCGGTCAGTTCCCAGGCTTCACGCACGTCGACCAGTTCGAACCCGGCCCCACGTGCTTCATCGAGGCTCGCGAATTCGACCTCGAGTTGCACCTGCCCGGCATCCGCACGCTGGCCGGGCGTGAGATGGTTGCAGGCCGGGTCGCGTGCCGCCTTGATGTGGCTGGTCGCGAAGCTGAGCAGGTCGACCACCACGAGGCCGCGCACCGGCGCCGGCTCCATGTCGAGCAGGATTCGCAGCGCGAGCATCGCCTGCATCGTGCCAATGGTGCCCGGTACCGGCCCGAGCACGCCGGCCTCGGCGCAGTTACCGACCAGGCCGTCGCGTGGCGCTTCGGGCCACAGGCAGCGCAGGCAGGGCCAGTCGGGCGTGGGCAGCCATGCCTGCAACTGGCCTTCGTACTGGTAGACGCTGGCGAATACCGCCGGCTTTCCCGCGCGCACCACGGCGTCGTTCACCAGGAACTTGGTGCGCAGGTTGTCGGTGCATTCGACGACGAGATCGTGGCGTTCGACGAGCGCGCCGAGGTTGCCGGCCTCCGCGCGCTCGGCAATGGCCTGGCAGGAAATTTCGTGGTTCATGCGGGCGACACGCTCGGCCGCCACCACGGCCTTGCGACGTCCGATGTCCGCGACTTCGTACAAGGGCTGCCGGTGCAGGTTGCTCGATTCGACCACGTCGCCGTCCATCACGGAAATGCTGCCGACGCCGGCGGCGGCGAGGTACTGCAGCACCGGCACGCCGAGCCCGCCCGCGCCGATCACCAGCACGGAGGCTGCACGGAGTTTCGCCTGGCCAGCAGCGCCGACTTCGGGCAGCGTGACCTGGCGCGAGTAGTCGTGAGTGAAGCGATCGTGTTGGGCGTCGTGAGCGCTGGCACTGGCACGGGCACCGGCGCCGGCATGAGCTACCGCATGTGCATGCTCATGGCCATGGCCTTGCGAGTGTCCGGTCTCTTCGTCGTGCGCGTGCACCGCATCGTGGTCCGGGGCTTCCGCGCAGCGCTCGCAATTCACCCAGCCGGAGTTTCCGTTTTCGTAATGCTCTTTCTTCCAGATCGGCAGCCGGTGCTTCACTTCGTCGATGATGTAGCGACATGCGGCGAAGGCTTCGTCGCGGTGCGCTGCGCTGACCCCGACCCAGACCGCCAGGTCGCCGATGGCCAGGTCACCGACCCGGTGGATGCAGGCGGCGCGGCGGACGCCGTAGCGCTCGATCGCCGCAGCGACGATGCGCTCGCCTTCCTTGACGGCCAGTGCCTCGAACGCTTCATATTCAAGGTGCCGGACGCGATGCCCCTCGTTGTGGTCACGCACCCAGCCCTCAAAGCTCGCATAGCCGCCACAAGATGGGTCTGCCAGCGCGTCGCGGATGCTGCCGGGCTCGAGCGGAGCCTGGCTGAACGAGAACGGTCGCATCAGCCGCCCGCAACCGGCGGTATGAAGACTACGCGGTCGCCGTCCACGAGCGGACGATCCCACGCCGCGAATTCCTCGTTCACCGCGACCTTGAGCATCGAGGGGGGCAGCGAAAGGCCGCGAAGGCCGCGCAGCTCCTCGTACAGGTCGGCAGCGGTGCGCGATCCGGTCGAGAGTGTCTCGCTGCCGCGACCCGCCTGTTCGCGCAGGGCGGCAAAGTACTGCACGTGAACCGTGAGCGTCATGCCGGGGAACTGCGCCGTTGACGACAGCCCGCGCGGCTCGCGGGTGCCAGTCGGTCAAGTGGGGTTGGGCCGCTCACGGCTGCGACACGTCACGGCGCCCGCCGTGCTTCTCCGCCAGGCGCAGCGGGCCGATCACGATCTCGTGCGAGAGCGCCTTGCACATGTCGTAAACGGTGAGCGCGGCAATCGATGCGCCGGTGAGCGCTTCCATCTCGACGCCGGTGCGATGGTGCACGGTTACCGTGCAGCGGATCACTGCTTCGTCACCGTCCGGCATGTCGATCTCGATGCGGCAGTTCTCGATGCCGAGCGGGTGGCAGAATGGAATCAATTCGTGGGTGCGCTTGGCGGCCATGACGCCGGCGATGATAGCGGTCTGGAAAACGGGCCCCTTGCTGGTCGAGAATCCAGCCTCGCGCAGCGCGTCGGCCACCGAACCGGGAAACCGGACCCTCGCCTCGGCGACCGCGGTGCGCTTGGTAACAGCCTTGCTGCTCACATCCACCATGGCAGGCTGGTCGTTCTCGTCAACGTGGCTGAACATTTCTTACCCGCCGATGTAATGCATCTCGACCTTGTGCAGCGGATGCGCCGCAGCGCGCTCTGCGTCGCGGATCTCACTGTATCGGTCCGAACGCCGCGACCAGGCGCCGCGCATCATCTCAAGGAGTTCCTCGTCAGTCGCGCCGGCCCGCAGCGGTGCACGCAGGTCGAACCCGTTCGCCGCGAACAGGCACATGTACAACGAGCCCTCTGACGAAAGGCGTGCCCGGCTGCAGCCCCCGCAGAAGGGTGCCGACACCGACGATATGAAGCCCAGTTCTCCCGCGCCGTCGACGTAACGGTAGCGCTCCGCGACCTGGCCGCGCCGGCCCGGTAGTGCCGTAACCGGCC
>JALHTE010000003.1 GCA_022865595.1 Steroidobacteraceae bacterium
CGTATCGTCAAGACCTACCAGGCGCAGCTCGAGCATCGCGTCGAGGAACGTACGCTGCAGCTCAGGCACCTCGCTGAACATGATCCGCTCACGAACCTGCCGAACCGACGGCAACTGTTCCAGCGCCTGAATGAAATGCTCAGCGCTGCGGTCACATCAGGTTCGGCGGAAACCCACATCGCCGTGCTGTTCCTCGATCTCGACAACTTCAAGACTGTCAACGACACGCTGGGCCACGACTTCGGCGATCGCTTGCTGACGGAGGTAGGCGAGCGCCTGCGCCGCATCGCGGGCGAAACCGGAGTCATCGCGAGGCTGGGCGGCGACGAATTCACGCTGGTGTTCAACTACTCGGGCGACGCCACTGAAGTCGCGCAACGCGCCGAGCACCTGGTCGGGGGCTTCCAGCGGCCATTGCTCATTGATCGGCACGAGGTGTCTGTCGGCGTGAGCTGCGGCGTCGCGATGTATCCGGAACACGGCCGCGATGCGACGGCGCTTCTGCGCGCGGCAGACGCCGCTCTGTTCCGTGCCAAGGAACTCGGTCGCAATCGACATTGCGTCCACGACCCATCCATGCTCGTGCTGGCATCGAATCGTTTCCGCGTGGAGCAGGCCCTGCGCAAGGCCATCGAGGGCGGGGACTTCGTGCTTCATTACCAGCCGCAGGTATGCCTGGGCAGGCAGCGCACCATCGCAGTCGAGGCGCTCCTGCGTTGGCGACGCAGCGACGATCAGATCGTTGCGGCCGGACAGTTCATCGAGATCGCCGAACAGTCGGGACTGATGCTGGACCTGAACGACTGGATCCTCGAGACGGCTGCCGCGGCGGTCAGCAACTGGCGGCGCAGCGGCTGGCCTGATGCGCGCGTGGCGATCAACGTGTCGGCGCAGCAGTTCATGACCGGCAACTTCCTGGTGGATATCGAGCGCCTGCTCGCCCGGCACGGCTTGCCGCCAGAAGCGATCGAACTCGAGCTGACGGAGACAATGCTGCAGACTGGCGCCGTGACCGTCGAGGTATTGCAGGGATTGCGGTTGCTGAACGTCGATAC
Source organism: Steroidobacteraceae bacterium (assembly GCA_022865595.1). Classification (GTDB taxonomy): domain Bacteria; phylum Pseudomonadota; class Gammaproteobacteria; order Steroidobacterales; family Steroidobacteraceae; genus RPQJ01. The sequence continues at coordinate 1,056 of JALHTE010000003.1, forward strand.
TGCGCTCGACGATTTCGGCACCGGCTTTTCGTCTCTGACCTCCATCGAGCAGTTACCGCTCAGCCGGGTCAAACTCGACCGCAGTGTGATCGCCGGACTCGACAGCAGCCCGCGCTCAGCCGCCATCGCGCATTCGATCATCGGCCTCTGCCGCAATCTCGGGCTACAGGTTACGATCGAGGGCGTCGAGCGGCACGCCCAACTCGACTTTCTCGCGGCCTGCGGCGAGGTCTCGGTCCAGGGTTTCCTGATTGCCAGGCCGGCCGAAGAGTCCGCGATCGTCGGGCTGGTCCGCGATACGCGCGGTCGCTTGGGTTCGCTTCTCGAGGCGGCGGAGCGCAAGCGCGCAGCCACCGTCGAGGACGACCTAACGAGTTCCATTCGAATGCTGCGACCCCAGCGGCGCTCTACCAGGTGACAGTCGCCTCGACGCACTGATGCGAAGGGCAGCCACGTGTCCCGGCATGGGCACGGCACGAAGATCCAGCGTGTCCGCGAAGCCATGATTTCCAGTGCCGGAAAGCATAAGGGCCTACGCGCTAACGTAAGCCTTTGATGCAATTGGCGCGCCCGGAGAGATTCGAACTCCCGACCTTCTGGTTCGTAGCCAGACACTCTATCCAACTGAGCTACGGGCGCGTTGTACTCGACCTGAAAATCTACTGGCGGAGAGAGAGGGATTCGAACCCTCGAAGGGCTTTTGACCCTTACGCCCTTAGCAGGGGCGCGCCTTCGACCACTCGGCCATCTCTCCGATCTGCAGAGAGCCGCGGAGGATAGCGGCCCTTCACGCCACAGTAAAGCCGGGCGACACTAGATGCCCCTCAACTCCTTGATCTATCTGGGGATCCCGGTCAGCCGGGACCGGATTTCACGGCAGGGAACCCTGCCCGTCGTCGGATTTCGAAGGCCGGCTGGAACCACCGGCCTGGTCCTCGCGCTTGATGCGCTCGAAGATCTCCTCGCGGTGCACGGCAACGTCGCGCGGCGCATTCACGCCGACTCGCACCTGGTTGCCCTTTACCCCTAGGATAGTGACAGTCACCTCGTTTCCGATCATGACCGCCTCGCCCACGCGTCGAGTGAGAATCAACATCGCTGCTCCTGGCCCTGAGCCTGTTCCCTGGATGACGACCTCGAGAGCGGCAAAGATAGCGCGTAGAGCGGAAAAAATCCGCGCAAAATACTGCGCAGCAATTTGTGGTCCGAACGGACCGGGGCGGAGCGTTTCAGCCTAGACGCTCGCCGATCCAGGCCGCGACACTCGCCAGTGCCGCATCGAGATTCTCGGGCTGTGTCCCGCCGGCCTGCGCGAGATCCGCGCGACCACCGCCTTTTCCGCCCACCTGCCGGGCGACGAAATTCACCAGCTCGCCAGCCTTGACCCTGGCCGTGAGGTCCGCGGTTACGCCGGCGATCAACACCGCCTTGCCAGCCGCGTCTGTCGACCCAAGCACGACGATCGCGCTTCCGAGCTTGTTTTTCAGCTGATCCACGGTATTCCGGAGCGCTGCGGCGTCGGCGCCCTCGATCCTGGTTGCAACAACTTTTGCATTACCGATCGTCGCAGCGTCTGCCGCGAGATCGCGGCCCTGCCCGCTCGCGAGCTTGTCCTTGAGCTGCCCTATTTCCTTGTCGAGCCGCTTGCTGCGCTCGACGATCAGCCGCACTTTTTCCTCGACGTCGTCCCGTGTCGCCTTCAGGGCGCCTGCGATGTCCCTGAGGATATGGTCTGTCTGGACCACAAACGTCAGTGCACCCTCGCCGGTAACCGCCTCTATTCGGCGCACCCCGGCTGCGATTCCGCCCTCGCTGACGATGCGAAACAGGCCGATGTCTCCGGCGCGGCTCGCGTGCGTGCCTCCGCAGAGCTCAGTCGAGAAATCGCCTACACGCAGCACGCGTACCTCGTCGTCGTACTTTTCGCCGAACAGCGCGATCGCACCCGCCGCGACGGCATCGTCGTACTGCATCAGGCGCGTTTCCGCCGCCGCATTGGCACGCACCTCCGCATTGACCAGGCGCTCGATCTCGCGAAGCTCGTCCGGCGTCACCGCCGAGTAGTGCGCGAAGTCGAAGCGCAGCCGCTCGGGCGACACCAGCGATCCTTTCTGCGCGACATGCGTGCCGAGCACCCTGCGCAGCGCAGCGTGCAACAGGTGGGTCGCTGTGTGATTGAGCCGAGTCGCCTGGCGCAGCTCGTGGTCGACGTCCGCGGTCACCTGGTCTCCTACGCGGAGCTCTCCTGACCCGACCCGGCCGACATGCACGTGCGCCTTGCCGAGCTTCTGCGTGTCCGTAACCACGAAGCGGGCGTCGCCGGCGACCAGCACACCCTGGTCACCGACCTGTCCGCCGCTCTCGGCGTAGAACGGAGTGGAGTCGAGCACCACCTGCCCTTCCTCGCCGGCTCGAAGCTGCTGCACGGCCTCGGTGCCGCGAAACACATTCACCACGCGACCGACGCCC
>JALHTE010000036.1 GCA_022865595.1 Steroidobacteraceae bacterium
CCATCGAGATTCGTATGGATGGCGCGACATGGCAACCGAAACCCCACTGAATCGCACGAATCCTCTTGTTGCCATGAAGCAACAGATAGGAACTCAGTAATTGCCGAAAGTGCAACGCAGTCGGCACCTTGCCAGCGGGCCGCCATCTGCCGGGCCCGGTTTGCTGCACTGCATTGACGCCGGCAACTCCGCATGTCATATGGATATTGTTTCCACGATCCTGTCGCGCCAAGCACGGGGGTCCGGCTCACGGGAGCCGGGGCACACCCTTGCGCCCCTGAGCGACGCACTCTGGACCGACATGCAGGCCCGCCGATGACCAGCAAACCCAGCCGCCCGACCACCCGCCCTGGCAAGCAGGGCCTGTATGACCCGCAATTCGAGCACGACGCCTGCGGCGTCGGCTTCGTGGCCAACATCAAGGGCCACAAGTCGCACCGCATCCTCGAGCAGGCGATCCAGGTACTGAAGAACCTGGACCATCGGGGCGCCTGCGGCAGCGAGGTCAATACCGGCGACGGCGCCGGCGTGCTGCTCCAGATGCCGCATGCCTTCAACGAGGACGTCTGCCGCAAGGCCCGCATCCCGCTGCCGCCGGCCGGCCAGTACGGCAGCGGCATCATCTTCCTGCCGCGCAACGCAGGGGTGCGCAGGGCCATCGAGCAGAGGTTCGAGCAGGTCGTGCAGTCCGAAGGGCAGCACGTCATCGGCTGGCGCACGGTGCCGACAGTTAACTCGATGCTGGGCGAGACCGCCCGCTCCTGCGAGCCGTTCATGCGCCAGGTGTTCATCCGGCGGGATGCCGCGATCACCGACGAACTGGATTTCGAGCGCAAGCTCTATGTGATCCGCAAGCGGGCCTACAACGAGATCCGCACCTCGACGCTGGCGGGCTCCGAGTACTGGTACGTGGTCAGCCTCTCGGCACGCACCTTCGTATTCAAGGGCATGCTGCTCACGACGCAGCTCGACCAGTACTTCACCGACCTGCACAACCCCGCGATCGAGACGGCGCTCGCGCTGGTGCACTCGCGCTTCAGCACCAACACCTTCCCGAGCTGGGACCGCGCACATCCGTGCCGCTACGTCGCCCACAACGGCGAGATCAACACGGTGCGCGGCAATTCGAACTGGATGCACGCCCGCGAGGCGCGGTTCGAGTCGGAACTGTTCGGCGACGACATCGAGAAGATCTCGCCGATCATCAACCCCAACGGCAGCGACTCGGGCATGTTCGACAACTCGCTCGAGCTGCTGTATCTCGCGGGGCGCTCGCTGCCGCACGCGATGATGATGATGATCCCGGAGCCGTGGTCCGGCCACCAGGGCATGGACGACGACAAGCGCGCGTTCTACCAGTTCCACTCCAGCCTGATGGAGCCCTGGGACGGCCCGGCCTCGATCGTCTTCACCGACGGCAGGCAGATCGGCGCCGTGCTGGATCGAAACGGCCTGCGGCCCACGCGTTACTACGTCACGAAGGACGACCTCGTGGTGCTGGCCTCCGAGGCCGGCGTGCTCGACGTGCCGCCGGAGGACGTCATGCAGAAAGGCCGCTTGCAGCCGGGCCGCATGTTCCTGGTCGACACCGAACAGGGCCGCATCATCGACGACGATGAGATCAAGCAGTCGATCGCGACGCAGAGGCCCTACCGGGAGTGGCTGGACCAGTACCAGATCCACGTCGACGACCTGCCGACCGCGCCCGAACTGCCGGCGCCCGACCACGACACGCTGCTGCAGCGCCAGATCGCGTTCGGCTACACGTTCGAGGACGAGCGCATCGTGCTCACCCCGATGGCCCGCGACGGCGTCGAGGCCGTGGGATCGATGGGCAGCGATACTCCGCTCGCCGTGCTGTCGAACCGGCCGCGGATGCTCTACGACTACTTCAAGCAGATGTTCGCGCAGGTGACCAACCCGCCGATCGACTGCATCCGCGAGGAACTGATCACCTCGTCGGAAACGCGACTGGGCTCCGAGGGCAACCTGCTCAATCCGCAGCCGTCCGATTGCCGTCGCTTAGAGCTCAAGTGGCCCATCCTCACGAATGAGGAGTTCGCGAAAGTCCGCCGCATGGACCTGCCTGGTCTCCGGGTCGGCGTGCTGCCCATCCTGTTCCGCGTGACGCGCGGCGAGAAGGGCCTCGTCAAGTCGATGGAGGAACTGCGCCTGATGGCCCGCCGCCTCATCGAGGAGGAAGAGGTCAACGTCATCGTGTTGAGCGATCGCGGGGTAAATCGCGAGTTCGCGCCGATCCCGTCGCTGATGGCGGTGTCGGGCCTGCATCACTTCCTGATCCGCGAGGGCCTGCGCACGCGCGTGAGCCTGGTGCTCGAGACCGGCGAGGCACGGGAAGTGCATCACTTCTCGCTGCTGATCGGCTACGGCGCCAGCGCGATCAATCCGTACGTCGCCTTCGAGACGCTCGACCGGATGATCGTCGATGGCACGCTCAGCGGGGTCGACCACAGGACTGCCTGCAGGAATTTCGTCAAGGCCGCGTCCAAGGGAGTGATCAAGGTCGCCTCGAAGATGGGCATCTCCTCGCTGCAGAGCTATCGCGGGGCCCAGGTGTTCGAGGCAATCGGCCTGCGGCAGGACGTCATCGACGAATACTTCCGCTGGACAGCCTCACGGGTCGGCGGCATCGGCACGGACGTGATCGCGCAGGAAGTGCTGATGCGGCACCAGGCTGCCTTCCCGGAGCGTCCGCTCGAGCGCCATGCGCTGCCTGCAGGCGGCCAGTACAAGTGGCGTGCCGAGGGCGAATATCACCTGTTCAACCCCGAGAGCATCCATCGCCTGCAGAAGGCAGTAAGGACCGGGAGCTACCAGACCTTCAAGTCGTATTCGCAACTGGTCAACGACCAGTCGGCGAACCTGTGCACGCTGCGGAGCCTGCTCGAGTTCAAGCCGGGCGAAGCAGTGCCGATCGATGAAGTCGAGCCGGTAGAGCAGATCGTGAAGCGCTTCAAGACCGGCGCGATGTCCTACGGATCGATCAGCCGCGAAGCACACGAGACGCTGGCGATCGCGATGAATCGCATCGGAGGCAGGAGCAACACGGGCGAAGGCGGCGAGGATCCCGAGCGATTCGTTCCGCTGCCGAACGGCGACTCCAGGAACTCCGCGATCAAGCAGGTCGCATCGGGGCGCTTCGGCGTCACGAGCCACTACCTTGTGAACGCCCGCGAGCTGCAGATCAAGATGGCACAGGGCGCCAAGCCCGGCGAGGGCGGCCAGCTGCCGGGCTCGAAGGTCTATCCCTGGATCGCGAAGACGCGCCACACGACGGCCGGCGTCGGCCTGATCTCGCCTCCCCCGCACCACGACATCTATTCCATCGAGGACCTCGCCGAGCTGATCCACGACCTGAAGAACGCCAACCGCCGCGCGCGAGTGAGCGTGAAGCTGGTGGCAGAGGTCGGCGTCGGCACGATCGCCGCGGGCGTGGCCAAGGCGCACGCCGACGTCGTGCTGGTCAGCGGCTACGACGGCGGCACCGGCGCGTCGCCGCAGACCTCGATCATGAACGCAGGCCTGCCGTGGGAACTCGGCCTCGCCGAGACGCACCAGACGCTGGTGTTGAACAACCTTCGCAGCCGGATAACGGTCGAAACCGACGGCCAGCTCAAGACCGGTCGCGATGTGGCGATCGCCGCGCTGCTTGGCGCCGAGGAGTTCGGCTTCGCGACGGCGCCGCTGGTGGCGACGGGCTGCATCATGATGCGCGCCTGTCACCTGAACACCTGCCCGGTGGGCATCGCCACGCAGAATCCGCGGCTGCGCGAGAAGTTCAAGGGCAAGCCCGAGCACGTCGTGAACTTCATGCGCTTCATCGCCGAGGAACTGCGCGAGCTCATGGCCGAGCTCGGCTTCCGTACGATCGACGAAATGATCGGCCGCGTGGACCGGCTCGAACCGAAGCAGGCCATCGAGCACTGGAAGGCGAAGGGCCTCGAGTTCACCAACCTGCTCTATTCGCCCGAGGTGGACCAGGACTGGGGACGCTACTGCCAGGACGAGCAGGACCATGGCCTCGAGAAGTCGCTCGACCTCACCGTGCTGCTCGAGCTGTGCCGGCCGGCGATCGAGCGAGGCGAGGAAGTGGTCGCCGAACTGCCGATCCGCAACGTAAACCGGGTGGTAGGCACCATCACCGGCAGCGAGGTTACGCTCGCGCACGGCGCCAAGGGCCTTCCGGAGGACACGATCCGCCTGCACTTCCGCGGATCGGCGGGCCAGAGCTTCGGCGCATTCATGCCTCCCGGCATGTCGCTGGCACTCGAGGGCGACGCCAACGACTACGTCGGCAAGGGGCTCTCGGGCGGCAAGATCTCGGTGTTTCCGCCTCGCGAATCCACGTTCGCCGCCGAGGACAACATCATCGTCGGCAACGTCGCCCTGTATGGCGCAACCGGCGGCGAAGCATTCATCCGCGGCATGGCGGGCGAGCGCTTCTGCGTGCGCAACAGCGGCGTCAATGCGGTCGTCGAGGCGGTCGGCGATCACGGTTGTGAGTACATGACCGGCGGCCGCGTCGTGGTGCTCGGGCCCACCGGACGCAACTTCGCTGCGGGCATGTCCGGCGGCGTCGCCTATGTGCTCGACGAGCGCGGCGAGTTCCGCAGCATGGTCAACACACAAATGGTCGACCTCGAAGGAGTCACGGACCCGGCCGATGTCGCAGAGTTGCGCCGCCTGGTGGAGCGCCACCTGCAGCACACGGCGAGCGCGCGTGCGCGCCAGGTGCTCGACGACTGGGACAGCACGCTGCCACGCTTCGTCAAGGTCATCCCTCGCGACTACAAGCGCATGCTCGCGGCAATTGCGCGCGCAGAAGAGCAGGGGCTCGTCGGCGAGGAGGCGATCATGGCGGCCTTCGAGGAAAACGCCCGCGACCTGTCGCGCGTAGGCGGCAACTGAGGACGGCGCCGGTCACGGCCCTGCCCGCATCGCAACAGACAATCAGACTACAGACCCCAGGTTCGCAACGATGGGAAAGCCAACAGGATTCATAGAGTACCTCCGCGAGCTGCCGGTCGACCGTGCGCCGGTCGCGCGCATTGCCGACTGGCGGGAATTCCATGCCCATCTCGACGAGAAGCGCCTGCGGCAGCAGGGCGCGCGGTGCATGGATTGCGGCGTTCCGTTCTGCCACACCGGCAAGCTGATCAGCGGCATGGCTTCGGGCTGCCCGGTCAACAACGTGATCCCGGAGTGGAACGACCTCGTCTACCGTGGCCTTTGGCGTGAAGCGCTCGACCGGCTGCACATGACGAACAACTTCCCGGAATTCACCGGACGCGTCTGCCCCGCTCCCTGCGAGGGTTCGTGCGTGCTCGGCATAAATGATCCGCCGGTGACCATCAAGAACATCGAAGCCGAGATCATCGACCGCGGCTGGGACGAAGGCTGGGTGGTGGCGGAGCCGCCTAAGGCGCGTACCGGCAAGAAGGTCGCGGTGATCGGGAGCGGACCGGCCGGGCTCGCGGCGGCGGCGCAGTTGAACCGTGCAGGCCACGAAGTCACCGTGCTCGAGCGCGCGGACCGGCCGGGTGGACTGCTGATGTACGGGATCCCGAACATGAAGCTCGACAAGCGCGAGGTCGTCGCGCGCCGCATCTCGCTGCTGGAGCAGGAGGGAATCCGCTTTCTCTGCAACGCGAGCGTGGGTGAAAACGTCGAAGCCCAGTTGCTGCTGCGCGACTTCGACGCAACCGTTGTGTGCACCGGCGCCACTCAACCGCGCGACCTGGCCGTGCCCGGCCGCAACCTCGCCGGCGTGCACTTTGCGATGGATTACCTGACTGCAAGCACCAGCGCGTTGCTGGACGGCGGTCCCGACTCGAGCCCGATTCACGCGCGTGGCAAGGACGTGGTCGTGATCGGCGGCGGGGACACCGGGACCGACTGCGTCGGCACCTCGATCCGGCAGGGCTGCCGCAGCCTGGTGCAGGTCGAGATCATGCCGAGGCCGCCGCTCGAGCGCGCCGCAGACAACCCGTGGCCCGAGTGGCCGAAGGTCTACAAGCTCGACTACGGCCAGGAAGAGGCGGATGCAAAGTTCGGCGACGACCCGCGCGTCTATCTCACGACCGTCAAGGAGTTCCTTGGCGACGCCGAAGGCCGGCTCGAGGCACTGGTGACCGTCGAAGTGAAGTGGGAGCGCAACGACAAGGGGCAGTTCGTTCCCGTCGACGTGCCCGGAACGGTGCAGAAGCGGCCGGCACAACTCGCACTGCTCGCGATGGGTTTCCTGGGGCCTGAGCAGCCCCTGATCAAGGAACTGGACGTCGAGTTGGACGCCCGCGGCAACGTAAAGGCCGAGTACGGCCAGTACGCGACCAGTATCAAGGGCGTGTTCTCGGCCGGCGACTGCCGTCGCGGGCAGAGCCTGGTGGTCTGGGCGATCAACGAGGGGCGGGGCGCAGCCCGCGAGTGCGACCGCTACCTGATGGGCAGGACCAACCTGCCCTAGAAAAATAGGTGCCAGGCACCGAATTATTTAATTCGGTGCCTGTAATTCGGTGCCTGGCACCTATTTTTCTAAAGGAACGGCTTGGCGCGCTCGACCAGCTCTTCAAGCCCAGGCTCACTCGGATCCCAGGGCTTGCCGGGGTGGATGACTGACACCTGGCAGCTCTCGGCGGCCTCGACAAGTTGCGCGTAGGTACCCGCCTTGAGGTCCGCTATGTAGGCCTGCTTGTCGTCGTTGTAGGCGAACATCCGCGGATTCAACTGCGTGCACTCGTTGCAGGTCGAGCAGCGGATGGTCTCGATGTAGGCCTCGTCCGGATTTCGCTCAGGCTCGACTTCCTCGACGGCCGCTGGCACCGACACTACGGATACCGGGTCTTTCGCCGCGGCCGCCGCCTCCGGCGCCGCGACCGGTGCAGCCTGGGTATCGCGCCGGTGCTCTTCCTCCCAGGCCTGTCTTTCGCGCGCAAGCAGCCGCTCGGCCCGGGAGTCGTGAATTCCGCCGAGTTCCTGCAGCCGGTGCCAGCCCTCGCGGCACCGCAGTGCCAGGCGAACCAGCCGCTCGTCCACCACCAGCCGGCACAGCAGGTCGCCGTCGTCCACAGCCAGCACATACGGAACGCCGCTTGCGGCATCCTGCGGCGGATTCTCGAGCCAGCTGGCCACGGGGATCATCGAATCGCCCCAGGAAACCCTGGGCGCCAGCGCGAAATGGCTGGCGTAGCGCGGATCGCAGGTCACGAAGTCCACGAACGTGAAGGCCACGTCTTCAGTGACCGCCTGCAGTTCCTGGTCCGCGTAGCTGAATTTCTCGACTGGCCAGTCGCGCTCGGGCTGCGGGTTGTTCTCCAGCGAAAAGCGCGACGCGAGATCCGGCCCGGCCGCCGGATCGTAGGTGAACGCGGGAAACGCGCGCGACTGCATCGCAGCGGCGGAGACCAGGTAACCGGGCAGCGCGCCCGCGGCTCCGGCGTAGATGCTGAAAAGCGCCGGGCCCGGGTGACGCAGCCCCTTCTGCACGCTCGTGCAGAGTCGCAGCAGGTTCGACGCAACGGACTGGAAAACGAATACTTCGCCGAAACTCATCGCCGCACTCGCGAGTTGTGCGCTGCGCAGGCCGAACGCGAAGTTTCCCTTGCCCGGTGACGACTCTTCGAGCAGGTCGTCGACCTGCGCGACGATCTTGAGCGGCACACCGGACGAGAGCGCCTCTGCCAGGTGTGCCTGGTCGCCCTGGCCCCGGCCGTCGAGGCACACCAGGTAGTCGGGGAAGAACTGCAGGTCGCTGTCCGTAAGCGCCGAGTCGTCGAGCGCAGCGAAGATCGGATCGTGCAGTTCTTCGACGTAACTGCCCTCGACCTCGAGTTCGGCCACCTGCAGCGCCTTCAGCAGCGCCACTAGTTCCGGCAGCCGCTCGCGGAACGCGGCCAGTGCCGAGGCTGGATCGTCGAACGAAAAAGAGTGTGTGCCGCTCGCAGCCTCCGCCGGGCCGAGCGGCGCGAAGAATCGCTGCGCCGCCAGCGCTGCCTTCGATCGCTCGATGCGTGCGCGCCGGCGCTCCCCGAGGCCACCCTGCGGACCGCCGCGCTGCAGGACCTTCGACATCGCGGCAAAGTCGAACAGCTCGTGATGCGCAGCACCGAAGGACGCCTTGAGCGCCGGCTGTCGCAGCGCCTGCTCAGAGCGCATGTAATCGGCGCGCAGGATCTCATCGAGACGGATGCTGAGGCCGTCGATGCGCCCGCGCGCGGCTCGCGTCTTTTCGCGCTGCACCACTGACCATGCGTGACGCAGGAAGCTTGCGGGAAGCGCGCCATCGCAGCCGGCCAGGTCGCCGTCGACCTCGAGCGCGCCCTTCGCGAGCCGCAGGTCGGCGACGAAGGCCTCGCCCGCTGTCTCGGCCAACGCCTCGGTCACGCCGTCCCACAACTCTCCCAGCCGCCCCGAAGTCCCGGCCGCGACCCGCTTCCGGATCTCCATCTCGAGTGCGAGCACGCGACGGCGCATCGCCTCGCCCTGCACGCCCTCCGGCGCCACTTCCCGCAGCACCCGGTCCACGATGGCCGACAGCGACTGCACGCAGTCGTCTCCGTCGCAGAACACAACCGGGAAGTCGTAGCGCAGCGAGTCGATGTCCCGGTACGCAGCCATCAGCGCCGGCCGCAGGTCGGCAATCGCGACCTCGGACGCCTCGGCCGGGGGCCGGCTCCCGGTCAGGTGGAAGACGACCTGTGACTTGAGATGGCTGTCCATGGTTATTACGGCCAGATGGTGAACTTGTCGAATTCCGCGTCCAGCGTGGAGCCGATGGAATCAGCGGTGCGCAGCGCACCTACGCCACGCAGGTCCTCGTAGCAGGGAACCTCGGGGTTCCGGTAGAGGATCCCCACCGGAATCGGATCGTCTATCGAGGCGATCTCGCGGGCACGGTTCATGTTCGAGGGATCGTGCTCGAGCTGGTTGCGATAGATCTTCTGCAGCGCCGGGCTGACCTGGATGCCGTTCTCGTGGGTGAGCATCAAGGTCTTCTGTGGGTCGTGTACCCAGGGCTCGAACATCCTGTCGACGAACTCGGGGCAGCGCTGCAGGACGCGGACGAAGGAAAAGCCGCGGTGCCGGAATGCAGCCGTGACGATCTGGAACAGTGACTCGGGTATCCAGTCCACGGCCTGCGCAACGAACGAGACGTTCGGCACGCCCAGCGTGACATTGATCGGGTTCAGCGCGTCGAGAAAGGACCCTCGCGGTGTCGTATTGCTCTTCGTCCCGAGCGGCGAGGTGGGCGACGCCTGCTTCTTGGTCAGCCCGTAGATGTGGTTGTCGTGCAGCATCACGGTCATGTTCATGTTGTAGCGGATCGCGTGGATCCAGTGCGCGGTGCCGATGCTGCAGCAGTCGCCGTCGCCGGTGTGAACGAACACGTTGAGGTCCGGCCTCGCCATCTTGATGCCCTCGGCGATCGGCAGGGCCCTGCCGTGGATGCCGTGGAAGCCGTAAGTGCGCATGTAGTGTGGCAGCCGGCTCGAGCAGCCGATGCCCGACACGAACACGGTCTTCTCTGGCTTCAGTGCCTCGTCGCGGCAGAGCCGCTGCATTGCCGCGAGGATTGCGTTGTCGCCGCAGCCCTTGCACCAACGCGGAATGCCGCTCTGGTAATCCTCGAGTGCGCGGTGCTCCTCGAAAAGCCTGTTCAGGCAGGCGCCGGCGGTGCTCATGAGTGAAGTTCCTCCGCGACAAGGCGGCGACGGATCTCGGTGCATATGCTGCCGGGCTTGATCGGGCGGCCGCGCACCTCAGTCCAGCAGTCGACGTCGACCAGGTAGCGCGCCCTGAGCAGCATCGCAAGTGCCGAATAGCGGCGGTTTGTATCGTCGATCAGCGGGTCAGCCGGGTCATCGGACCAGTTACCCTCGATCGTCATCACGTGCCGGAAGCGCTTGAGGACTTCCTTGATGCCCGGCTGCATCGGTTGCAGGAACGCGAGGTGCATCGACGACACCTTGTGTCCTTCGCTACGCAGGCGCTCGACCGCCTCCTCTATCGCGCCGCGGGTGCTGCCCCAGCCAACGATCAGCAGGTCGCCCGACTCGCCGCCGAACACCGGCGGCGGCATCAGTGTCTTCTGGAACGCGGCGAGCTTCAGGCTGCGGGCATGGAGGGCCCGCGAGTTGATTTCCGGGTCGTAGGCGACGCGGCTCGACTCATCATGGGCGAGTCCGGTCAGGGTGTGCATGCCACCGGGCTGTCCGGGCGAGAAGCGCCGGCTGAGCCCGGTCACCGGGTCCCAGTCGTAGGGGCGCGCGCCTTCCGGCACCGGGTTCTGGTCGATGGGCGGGGCAATCCAGTCCGCGTCGAACTTCGGCCGCGGGAAGGGCTGCTGTGCCGTCGCCAGCGCCGCGTCGGAGAGCACCACCACGACCATGTTGAAGGTCTCGGCGATACGCCGCGCGGTGATCATCGAGTAGAAGCAGTCCTCGATGCTGCCCACCGCCATCACTACTTTCGGGGCGTCGCCGTGGCTGCCGAACATCACGGTGAACAGGTCGCCCTGCTCCACCTTGGTCGGCTGGCCGGTGCTCGGGCCGCCGCGCTGGACGTTCACGACGACCAGCGGGATCTCGGCCATGACCGCGAGCCCGATGGCTTCCTGCTTCAGCGAATATCCGGGCCCCGACGTGACGGTCACGGCGACCTTGCCTGCGTAGGATGCGCCGATCGCATACGCGCAGGCGGCGATCTCGTCCTCCGCCTGGTGCACGATGCCCCCGGCCTTCTCGAAGATGTCGCTCAGGTAGTGCGATACCGAGGTCGCCGGCGTGATCGGGTACATCGCACAGATGTCCATGCCGGAGGCGAGGATGCCGAGAGCGAGCGCGGTGTTGCCGTTGATCACCATCTGCGCCTCGGTCGCGCGCGTGGCAGGAATGCTGTACTTGAAGTCGAGGTTGTCCTCGGCCCACTGCCAGCCCGCCTCCAGCAGCGCGATGTTCGAGTTGATGACCTTCTCGGACTTCTTGCCGAAGATGAAGTGGATCTGGTCGCGCGCAAGGTCCATGTCCATGCTGTAGAGGTTGCAGAGCATCCCCAGCACGAACATGTTCTTGCCCTTGCGCGGATCCGGGACGTGCAGCTTGCACTGCTGCTCCATCGGCACTTCGTGAACGCGGTAGCCTTCGGCCACCAGCCGGTCGCGGGTTTCCGTGAACTGGGCGACGATCTTCGGGTCGGAGCTTCCGGCCCACATGTTCTCTAGCAGCACGATGCAGCCCGGCTTGAGTTCCCCTGCATTGACCCTTCCGAGCAGCACCTGCTCGTTGAACGCGACCACCACGGCCGTCTCGTCGCCGCCGTTGGTAACGCGCTTGCGGCCGATCCGGATCCGGTTGCCGCTGGCGCCCGCAATGCTGCGCGCGGGCGGCTGGATCTCGGCCGGTATGATCTCGACCGTCCAGACCCCGTAACCCATGCGCGCGGCGATCGCGCCGAACGACTGCCCGCACTTCTGGGCTCCCTCGCCGGAGTCGCTCATGATCTCGACCACGTGCTCGTCGAGGGTCAGCAGCTGCTTGGCGACCACGCGGGACCCCGTCGGGCGGCCTGCCGCATCGCGCGGCTTCAGGTTCGTTACCGCATTCATTTATTACCTACCTCGGCTCGCGCACGCGTGCGTAGCCATGCTCGGCTCGATTGATCCCGAACAGCAAAGCGTCGGGATCGGCTTGCGCGTCCTGGTAGACGGCATCGGTGTCTCGCAGGCCCAGGTAGGCCTTCATGCCACGCGCCGCGCGGCGGCCCGCGCCCATGGCCTCGATCACGGTGGCGGCGCCGGTGACGATGTCACCGCCGGCGAATACACCCGGAATCGAAGTGGCCAGGTCCTGGTCGGCTGCGATGTAGCCGCGCTTGTCGAGCTTGAGCCTCGATGTCTGGCCGATGATCGGGTTCGCGTTGGTGCCGATGGCATAAACCACCATGTCGGCCTCGATCTCGAATTCGCTGCCGGGCTCGGGCACCGGCCGGCGGCGACCGGACTCATCGGGCTCGCCGAGCGTCATCCGCACGCAGCGCACGGCACGAACGTTGCGCTCGCCGTCGTCCACTATCTCCACCGGGCTCACCAGCCAGTGGAACTCGACGCCTTCCTCGCCGGCGTGATGAATTTCCTCGGCGCGCGCCGGCGCTTCGGCGCTGCTGCGCCGGTACAGGCAGCGCACGTGTTCCGCCCCGAGCCGCAGGCTTACGCGCAGCACGTCCATCGCAGTGTTGCCGGCGCCGATCACGGCAACGTTCTTCCCGGGCTGCATCGGCGTGTCGAAGGCCGGGAATTCGCGCGCGTGCATCAGGTTGCAGCGTGTAAGCAGTTCATTGGCCGACAGCACGCCGTTGAGGTTCTCTCCCGGAATGCCCATGAAGCTCGGGTAGCCCGCGCCCGTGCCGATGAACACTGCGTGGAACCCCATTTCGTCGATCATCTGTTCGATCGTGAACAGCCTGCCGACCAGCGTATTGCACTCGAAGCGCACACCGAGCTGCTCGAGCTTGCCGATCTCGGCGTCCACGACCGTGTTCGGCAGGCGGAAGTCCGGGATGCCGTACTTGAGCACGCCGCCGGGTTCATGGAAGGCCTCGTAGACGACCACCTCGCAGCCAGCCTTGGCCATGTCGGCCGCGCAGGCCATGCCGGCCGGCCCGGAGCCGACGATCCCGACCCTGAACCGGTTGCGCTCGATGTATGGGATGTTCGTCCAGCCTTCCTTGATCGCGAGGTCGCCGACCCAGCGTTCGAGGCGGCCGATCGCCACCGGCTCGAGCGTGTCGCCGACCGTGCATACGCCCTCGCACTGGTTCTCCTGCGGGCAGACACGGCCACAGACGGCCGGCAGCAGGTTTGTCGCGGTGATAACGTCGTAGGCGCCGCGGAAGTCCTTGTCGGTGATCCGCTGGATGAAATCCGGGATGGCGATATTGACCGGGCAGCCACGCACGCATGGCTGGTCCGGGCACATCAGGCAACGCTCGGCCTCGAGCAGCGTGTCCTCGATCTGGTATCCGCGGTTGACCTCGAGGAAGTTTCGCGCTCGCTCACGCGGATCCTGCTCATGCGCGGGCGTCCGCGCCTGCGGGATCATGCGTATCGTCTTCTTCTTCTTTTTTTCCGTCACGGCACCTGGCTCCGCAGCCTGCAGCTCTCGTTGAAGCGCTCCGCGGCCTCGCGTTCGGTCGGCTTGTAGCGCTGGAGGCGGAACATCAGGTCGTCGAAATCGACCAGGTGTCCGTCGAAATCAGGGCCATCGACGCAGGCGAACTTGACGCCGGTGGTGAGTTTGACGCGGCAGCCGCCGCACATGCCAGTGCCGTCGACCATCACGGGGTTCAGGCTGACAATGGTCCGGATCTTGTGCGGCCGCGTCGCCTCAGCGCAGCCCTTCATCATCACCGGCGGGCCGATGGCCAGGCACTCGTCGATGTCCGGGTGCTTCTCGATGGCCTGGCGGATGCCCTCGGTGACCATGCCCTTGATACCGGCCGATCCGTCGTCGGTGCACAGGATCAGTTCGTCGCAGCACGCGCGGAACTTGTCTTCCCAGAACACCAGGTCGCGGGTGCGGAATCCGAGAATGCCGATCACGTAGGCGCCGCTCTCCTTCCAGGCGCGCGCCTGCGGGTATACCGGCGCCACGCCGAGCCCCCCACCGACGCACAGCACCTTGCGGGCCTTGCCGATGTGACTCGGGATGCCCATCGGGCCGACCAGCGCCGTGAGGTGCGTGCCGACCTGGCAATCGCGCTGCATCTCCTGGGTGGTCTTGCCGACCGCCTGGATGACCAGCGTTATCGTGCCCTTGTCGCGGTCGAAATCCGCAATGGTGAGCGGGATGCGCTCGCCCTGCTCATGCGACATGACTATGACGAACTGGCCGGGACGGGCCGCCTTCGCCAGCATCGGGTGCCGGACCTCGAGCAGGAACGTGACGTCCGAGAAATCCTGTCGGGCCACGACTTCGAAGCCGGGCCCCTGTTCTGGGCTGTTCATTTGATCTCCCTGGTGCCGTACGCGTTTATCGCGACGCCCGCGGGACGGCAATCAGTGCAATCCGAAGAGGGGACATTCTCCATTTTCCGGGCCGGGCTGTAATACACCAAATCCCCCGATTTCAATGCCGGGGGGACATTCTCCTCTTTCCCAGCGTGCTGCCAGTCACGGAAAGCCGTCGGGCGCGGAAAAGGGGGAATGTCCCGTATATCAGAAAAGGGAGAATATCCCCCTGGTTCCCTGTTCAGGACCTGAATTCACAGGCTCGCCAGGACCTGCGCATGCGCATGTTCTTGACGTATTCCTTCAGCGCCGGGTACGCCTCTATATAGTCGCCCGCCAGCGCGAGGGCGTCGAGCACCGCACCGTAGCAGCAGTCGACGAGCGAGAACTGGTCGCCGAGCATCCAGGTCTCCCTGCGGAGGTGCGCATCCAGCACCGACAGGTACCGGGCGCTCTTGGTCGCCGCCACTTCCGCAGCCAGCGTGTCCGCCGTTCGGCCCATCTGCCTCACGAGATAGCCGTTGAACCACAGGTCGCCGACCGGCTCCGACAGGTGCCGCGCCTCGAAGAACAACCACTTGGCGGCCTGCCCCCTGCCCTCGGCATCGCCCGGCCAGAGTTGCCCGGTACGTTCGCCCAGGTAGCTCACGATGGCATTCGATTCCCACAGCGTATATGCGTCCCAACTGAGGATCGGTACCTTCTGGTTCGGATTCAGTTCCCTGACCAGGTCCGCGGTCTGGCCGCCGCGCGTGAGGTCCACCGTGACCAGCGAATATTCGAGCCCCAGTTCCTCGAGCGCGAGGCAGGCCTTCTGCGGATTCATCGACCAGAACCAGTAAAGCGTCAGCATTTCGTGTCTCCCAGGACCAACGGGTTCAGAGGATCGGCGACACGTGCTTCTCGCCCCGCTCGTACACGACGTTTGCCCGTCCGACCAGCAGCGGGTCGAGCGATCCGATCGCCTCGAGTTGCTTGCTCGCGTAGGGGAGCTTGTGCAGTACGTATCGCATCGCGTTCAGGCGCGCGCGCTTCTTGCAGTCGGACTTGATCACCGTCCACGGCGAGTCCGCGGTGTCGGTGTAGAAGAACATCGACTCTTTCGCCCGCGTGTAGTCGTCCCACTTGTCCAGCGAGGCGAGGTCCACCGGACTCAGCTTCCACTGCTTGAGCGGGTGCGACTTGCGCTCCTTGAACCGCCGCCGCTGCTCCTTGCGGGTAACCGAGAACCAGAACTTGATCAGGTGCAGGCCGCTGCGCACGAGGTTGCGCTCGAACTCAGGGGCCTGCCGCATGAACTCCAGGTATTCCTCGTCGGTGCAGAAACCCATCACGCGCTCGACGCCCGCCCGGTTGTACCAGGAGCGGTCGAACATCACGATCTCGCCCCGTGTCGGCAAGTGCTCGACATAGCGCTGGAAGTACCACTGGCCGCGCTCAGCGATGCTGGGCTTGTCGAGCGCGACGACGCGCGCGCCGCGCGGATTCAAGTGTTCCATGAACCGCTTGATCGTGCCGCCCTTCCCAGCTGCGTCGCGCCCTTCGAACAGGATCACCAGCCGCTGGCCGGTTTCCCTCACCCAGGCCTGGAGTTTCAGCAACTCGACCTGCAGGCCGTATTTCTCGCGCTCGTAGTTGCGGCGCGACATCAGGTGCTTGTAGGGATAGCCGCCTTCGCGCCAGTCGTCCGCCAGCTCGACGTCGATTCGACGCCGATAATGATGCAGCGCCTCTTCCTCGTGTTTGCTGAGCAATTCACGAAGCTTGAGCACGTCGTCGGGCGACGCACCGGCCAGGATCGCCTCGAAGGACTCGACCATGCCGGGGCCCTCGCCCCTCGCCGCGCGCGCAAGGATGTCTCGCACCGCGTGCGCCTTCGACTCGGTCGCCGCCGACACGGCCTCCGAGATCGAGTGCCTGGCAATGCCGGCGGTGCTCAAGCGCGGCGACACGTCGCCCTGTTTCACCAGCCGGGTGCCCCTGGGACCCTTGGCCGCCTTGCCGGCTCTGGCGTCTGTTTCGGCCCTGATGTCCTTGCTGGCCGCAGTATCGCCGCGGACAACAGTTCGCCGCCTTCGGGCCCCTTTCTTGGCGGCCAACGTCAATTCCCCCTTGGGGCGGCCGCGTTCCGTGTCATCCATCCGGGGATCCTCGCTCGGGCCCTGCTCACGCCATGTGCCTGAGCCTACCCCTGCTTGGACCCACCCCCACTCCGGGAATTCCACGACATCTGCCGCTGGCTACACGGCGCGTGCGCCGCGCGTCCGACTCGGTCGGCTGGCCGAGAGCACGTGCCGGGCCAGTCCGGGAACCGGTCGCGGCGCTCAAGGCCGGTATACGAATCCGCCCCGGGCTGGCGCCGGAGAGGCAGCTGCCAGCTCCGCGAATTCGCAGAGCCAGCTCCGCGTCTCGGAAGGCACGACGATTTCCTCGACGTAGAAGCGTTCCGCGGAGCGAAATGGCGAACGCAGGCGGTCCAGCCTCGCGGCGATGTCGCGGCGTGTCGCGTCGGGATCCGCCGCTGCCTCGATCTGCGCCTTGTAGGCCGCCTCGATGCCGCCTTCAGCAGGCAGCGAGCCCCAGTCGCCACTTGGCCAGGCGATCCGGTAGCGGAAGCGCGAGTGATTCATCATCCCGGCCCCTGCTACGCCGAATGCGCGGCGCAGGATGACCGCGCACCAGGGAACGGTGGACTGGTAAATCGTCGCGATGGCGCGCGTTCCGTCCCGGATCGTGCCCGCCTTCTCTGCCTGCGAGCCGATCGTGAATCCGCCGACATCGACGAAGTGCACCACCGGCAGCCCGAAAGTCTCGGCCAGTTCAACGTGCCGCGCGATCTTGCGCGAGGCGGCCGCGGTCCAGGTGCCGCCCATCTGGCCTGGATCGCTGGCGATAATCGCAACAGAAACACCGCGCAGGCGCGCCAGTGCAGTCACTGCAGAGCGTCCCCACGCACGGCCGATCTCAAAAACGCTGCCCCGATCGAGCACTGCCCCCAGGATCGGCCGGATCTCGTAGGGCCAGCGCCGATCGCGGGGAATCGCCTCGTCCAGCCAGGGCTCCGACCGGTCAGCAGGATCGTCGCACTCGATGCGGGTGGACTGCTCCCCGGCCCTGCCCGGCAGGTATGAAAGAAAGCGGCGCGCACGTTCGAACGCATCCGACTCGCTGTCCACGACGTCGTCGACACTGCCGGTCGCGGCATGCAGGTCCGCGCCGCCAAGCTGCTCGGCCGTGACTTTCTCGCCGGCTGCGGCCACCACGGGCGGGCCGGCGGTAAACATCTGGGCGAGTCCGCGCACCATCAGCGAATAATGGCTCGCGACCAACCGCGCAGCGCCGAGTCCCGCGACCGGGCCGAGGCCCAGCGAAACGACCGGAACGCGGCCGAGATTTGCGACCACCTGGTCGAAACCCGGGACCCAGGGCACGTAGGTGGCGCCCAGTCGCTCCACCTCGGCGACCGATCCACCACCGCCTGTGCCGTCCAGCAGCCGCACAAGCGGCAGCCCGTATTCGGCGGCCATCATCTCGGCCTGGGCATTCTTCTCGTGGTGGTAGGTCTCCGACGAACCTCCGCGGATGGTGAAATCGTCGGCGCTCACGACCACGGTGCGGCTGTCGATGGTCCCGCGCCCGGTAAGGCAGCTCGACGCGCGAAATCCCTCGAGCGAACCGTCGGCACCATAGCGACCCTCGCCAGCGAGACTGCCCCACTCGCGGAACGATCCGGGGTCGAGCAGGGCCTTGATGCGCTCACGCACCGTCAATTTGCCCCGGGAGCGCTGGCGTTCGACGCGCTCGGCGCCGCCCATCTCCTCCGCCAGCGCCTGCCGGCGGCGGATTTCCTCGATTTCCCGGCGCCAGCCCGTCTCGCTCATACCCTTTCTCCGTTCCGGCGCGTCGGTCGCAGCCGGCTGCCGTTACGGTGACCCAGACCGCGGCGGCTTGGCAAGCAGGTGTGGATACACGTGGCAGGGCGACGCGACCGAATCGGGCGTCGCGCCCACCGTCGCCGGAAGGCAGGTGCGCCATACGGGCGCCGCGGGTAACATGCGCGGCCTCGATTCACCTGCCGGAGTTCCCGATGTTTCGCATGCTCGTTCGCGGCCCGATTGCCTTGTCGCTGGCCCTGGTGGCCGTCGCAGCCACGGCTGCGGACCCCGCTCCTCTCAAAGACGAGGCCGCGAAGACCAGCTACGCGCTCGGCTACCAGATCGGCAGGGACGTGCGGGGCGTGGAAATCCGCCCCGAAGCGGTCACGCAGGGGCTCACGGATGCCGCCGCCGGGACCAAGCCGCAGCTCAGCTCTGAGGAGATCGGCGTCCTGATGCAGAAGCTGCAGCAGAATGCCGAGGCCGCGCGAGCCAGGCGCCAGGTCGAGCACCTGAAGGAAGCCGCCGCGGAAGGCGCTGCCTTCCTCGCCGAGAATGCGAAGAAGCCGGGCGTGAAGACCACGCCGAGCGGGCTGCAGTACAAGGCGATCACGCCGGGCACCGGCAAGAAGCCCACGGCCGCGGACACCGTGACCGTGAACTACCGTGGCACGCTGATCGACGGCGCCGAGTTCGACAGCTCGTATGCGCGCGGACAGCCCGCGACGTTTCCGCTGAACAGAGTGATCGCCGGCTGGACCGAGGGCGTGCAGCTGATGCAGGAAGGCGGCAAGTCGCAGCTCGTGATTCCGCCGGGCCTGGCCTACGGTGACAAGGGTGAGCTCGCCGGGCAGGTACTCATATTCGAGATCGAGCTGATCTCGGTGGGCGCGCCGCCGGCACCGCAGCCGACCGAACCCAAGTAGCAGCCTGCTGGCCGGGACCGAGGGGTTACCGGGCTCAATCCCGGATGAGGGCGGCCGCCGCCCTCGCTTCCGCCGCTACGCCATTCACGGCGGACGCGCGCCGCTCCGCGGCCTAGCGCGCCGGCACGACCGCGACCGGCGCCTCGTCCTCGACTGTTTCCTTGTCCTTGATGAGGCGACGCAGGAACGGGATCAGCAGCACGAGCAGGATGCCCACCGCAGTGCTGCCCCAGCCGAGCCGCGAGAACAGGCTGATGTACTCGGGGTTGCTGAGCAGTGCCGTGGTACCGGACGGTTCGGGGATCATGCCGGAGAAATCCCCGGCGAACAGCGAGGCCAGGCCCGTGACCAGCATCCAGCTGCCCATCATGACGCCCTGGTATTCACGCGGCGCCAGCTTGCCGATCATCGCGTAGCCGACCGGCGAGATCAGCAGTTCGCCGATGCTCTGCAGCACGTAGCTCACGAACAGCCAGACAAAAGCGGTCCTGCCTGCTTCGTCCGCCAGCGATATTCCAACCGGCAGGGCGAGGAAGCCGAGTCCCATCAGGATCAGCGCAACCGAGAACTGCTGCGGGATGTCGACTCTCCAGCCGCGCGCGCGCCACCTGGCGAACAGCGCCGCCAGCAGCGGACCGCCGACCACGATGCAGACGGTGTTGATGTTCTGGATCCACTGCGGCGCGACCTCGATCCCCCAGACCCGCAGGCGCACGTTGTTGACGGCGAACAGCTGCAGGCCGTTCGGCGCCATCTGGTACAGCGACCAGAACACCAGCGATCCCAGCGCGAGGATCAGGAATGCCCACATGTTGTTTCGCTCGCGTGCGTCCCGGTGCTTCATCGTCAGGTAGATGAGCACGCCGGCCAGCACCGCC
>JALHTE010000304.1 GCA_022865595.1 Steroidobacteraceae bacterium
GCCGACTTCCAGGATCTCGGCTGCCGTCTTCGGAGCGCGACCGACCCCGCCCCCCTCCAGCGCCGGCCGGGCCCAGGACATGGCCTCCCAGTCGAGGTCGATCGTCGATCCCGAGCGTACGCGCAGCGTGGCTTCCTGTGCGCCGACCGAAACGACCACCGCTGCCCGCAGGTTGCCGCGGGTCGGGTGCATGCTCAGTGCCGAGGCGACAGCGGCCGTGTCCTGCGCCAGTGCCGGGTCGATCCGGTCGAGTGCACCGCGATAACCGTGGCGCCGGTCGTATTCAAGCATCGTCCGCCACGCAGCCGAATCCGCGGCAGCCTGGAGCGCGCCGTCGATCGTGGTCGTGACCCGATAGCCGTCAGTCAGCGCGGCTGCACCATAGCGATGGACCAGGTCCTGCCTGACCATCTCGGCAACGTATGGCGCCTGGAGCTCGACGACGGGCGCGTAGATGCGACTGGAAATCGGTACGTTGTTCGCGGCTTCACGCTCGGCCTCGTCGATCTTGCCCGTCTCCACCATGCGCCGCAGCACGTAGGCGCGGCGCGCGCCCGCCTTCTCGACGCTCGTGGCCGGGTTGTCGCGCGAGGGCGAGCGCGGCAGTCCGGCGATCAGCGCTGCCTCGGACAGCGTCAGGTCCCCGATCTGCTTGTTGAAGTAGACCTCGGCAGCGGCGCCGACGCCGTAGGCGCGTTGCCCCAGGAAGATCCGGTTCAGGTACTGGGCCAGGATCTCCTGCTTGGTGAATTCATGCTCGAGGCGCAGCGCGAGGAACACCTCGTTCAGCTTGCGACGCAGCGTCCGCTCGGAAGTGAGCAACGTATTGCGCGCGAGCTGCATCGTAATGGTGCCGCCGCCCTCGCGAACCCCGCCTGCCGACAGGTTCGCGGCCAGCGCTCGAACCAGCCCCTGCCAGTCCACGCCCGGATGCTCGAAAAAACGGTCGTCTTCGGCTGCCAGGAATGCGTCGACGAGCACCTGCGGGATTTCGGCAGACGAGACCGGTATGCGGCGTTGCTCGCCGATCTGGGCGATCAGCAGTCCATCGCGCGAATACACGGTGAGCGGCAGCTGCATGCGCAGGTCGCGCAGGTCGGCCGCTTCCGGCAGTTCGGGCTCCAGGTACTGGAAGGCGCCCGCGATGCCGAGGACAACCAGTCCGCATGCGCCCAGGGCAGCCGTGAGAACGGTCGCGAGTATTTTCGGGGCCGGTCGCTTCATGCCGAATTCTGGGATCCAGTCCTTGCCGCGCTTGGGACGGTTGTGCATAGTAGCTCGCGACGCAAGGGCAAACCCACCGAAAGGTGGGGACGCAAAGCCACCGGTCTAAGGGACAGGCCTATGACAGCGGGGTTGCCGGTCCGGACGATTTCTTCGTGCTCGCGACTGCGAGACGACAATCCCGATGGGATCGTCGCGTGACATGGAACCCGCTCCGGGTGGCCTGACCCGGACTACCGGCCCTTCGCTGCCCGGCGTGGTCGATGTTTTTTGTTGCCGAGATGGGGGTTTGCTGCCAGATGCCGCAAATTGATAGGGCGCTCACAATTCTTTTTCGTGAAAGCCTGTTATATAGTGCGGCGGGGGCATGGAATCTACCGCACGATCGATGCGCAACCTCTTGAACTAGAAGGACTCACGCGTGCTGTTTCAGGGTAGGTCACGACCGGTCATAGGGCTCGACATCACGACGTCGTCGATCAAGCTCATTGAGCTTTCGAAGGCTGGCGACGGCTATCGCGTCGAGTCGTACTCGGCGGAGGCCTCCCCGCCCAACGCGATCAACGAGAAGGCAATCGTTGATGCCCAGGCGGTTGGCGAGGCGGTGCGCCGCGCAGTGAAGCGCGCCGGCGCCCGCAGCAAGGAGTGCGCGGTCGCCATCAGCGGCGATGCGGCGATCACCAAGGTCATCCAGATGCCGCGCAACCTGCGCGAGGCAGAACTCGAATCCCAGGTCGAGATGCAGGCCGACCAGTACATTCCGTTCCCGATGGAAGAAGTCAGCTTCGATTTCGAAGTGATCGGTCCGTCGGAGAAAGACCCGGACATGCTCGACGTGCTGCTCGTGGCAACGCGCTCCGAGAACGTCGAGCAGCGCCAGGCGGCGGTGCAGGCGGCGGGGCTGACCACGCGCATCGTCGACGTCGAGGCCTTCGCCCTGGAAAACGCCTGCCGGCTCCTGACGCACCAGATGCCTGACGGCGGCATGGATCGCAACATCGCAGTGATGGACTTCGGTGCGAGCAGCACGACCTTCTCGGTGTTGCGAGACCTGAAGGTGACCTACACCCGCGACTTCGCCTTCGGCGGCCAGCAGCTGACCGAGGAAATCATGCGGACCTACGGGCTCAGCATGGAGGAAGCCGGGCGCGCCAAGAAAGAGGGCGGGCTGCCGGCGAACTACCAGTCCGAGGTGCTCGACCCGTTCATAGATGATATGTGCCAGCAGGTAAGCCGCTCGCTGCAGTTCTACCTGGCGTCTGGCAGCGGCCGCACGCCGCCCGAGCAGATCCTGATCTGTGGCGGTTGCGCCAACATTCCTGGCGTCGCGGACGTGATCACCAGCCGCGTCGGCATCAGCGCCGAGCGCGGTGACCCGCTCGGCCAGATGAAGATCTCGACGCGAGCGCTGGCGCAGGGCGTAAAGAAGGACGCGACCGCGTTGCTGACGGCTTGCGGTCTTGCGCTGAGGAGCTTCGACTGACATGCCAAGAATCAACCTCCTGCCGTGGCGCGAGGCCCAGCGCAAGCAGAAGAAACAGGAGTTCCTCCTGTCGATCGGCGCGGCGATTGCCACTGCGGCACTGGTCACGCTGATTGGCCGCTGGCAGATGAGCGCCGCCATAGAACACCAGCAGCAGCGCAACCAGATCCTGACCGACGCGATCGCGCAGCTCGACAAGAAGATCGAGGAGATCGTCGGGCTCGAGAACCAGAAGCGCAGGCTGCTCGCGCGCATGGAAATCATCGAGACCCTGCAGCGCAGCCGGCCCGTGATCGTCCACATCTTCGACGAGATCGTCCGCACGCTGCCCGACGGCGTCTACCTGACGTACCTGAAAGGGCAGGGCGACCGGCTGGAGATCCGCGGCGTGGCGCAGTCGAGCACGCGCGTGTCGGCGTTCATGCGCAACATCGACAATTCGCAGTGGCTTTCGGAACCGTCGCTCGCGGTCGTCGAGACCAAGGGCCGCGACGCGGGCCGAGGCGCGGACTTCACCTTGTCCGCGAAGCTGCGCAGCCAGACGCCGCCCGCGGATGAAGCGGAAGCTGCCACGGTGGCCGCCAAATGAACAAACTCCAGGAACTGCTCGATCAGCTGCGCGCCCTAGACCCCAATGATCCGGGCCGCTGGCCGCTGGCCGTGCGCCTCGGTGTCGCGATCACGCTGTTCGTGCTGGCGGCCGCAGGCGGCTATTACTTCTTCGTCTGGAAGACTCAGCATCCCCTGCTGGTCGAAGCCCGCGCCAGGGAAGTCGAGCTGCTCAGCACGCTCGAGAACAAGGCGCGCAAGGCCGCCAACCTGCAGGCCTACAAGGACCAGCTCGCAGAGATGCAGAAGTCCTTCGGCGCCATGCTGCGCCAGCTGCCGGACAAGACCGAGGTACCCAACCTGCTGGTGGACATTTCGCAGACGGGCCTCGCGGCCGGCCTGCAGGAACAGCTCTTCCAGCCGCGTGGCGAGGTGCGCAAGGACTTCTACGCCGAGTTGCCGATCAGCATCCGGCTGGCCGGCGACTACCACGAAATGGGCACGTTCGCGGCCGGCGTGGCTGCTCTGCCGCGCATCGTAACGCTGCACGACATAGAGATCGCTCCGGCCGGAAGGGGCGCGGGCGACCCGGGCAACCTGATCTTGAACGTTACTGCCAAGACCTATCGTTACCTCGACGAGGAAGACCAGGGTCCGGACAGCGGTGGCAAGCCCGGAAACGCCAAGAAAGCCGGAAAATCCGGCGCTGGCAAGTGAGGCGGCCATGGCGGAGACGCAATCGGATATGACCACAGCACTGCGCATCTTCATTGCCGCAGCCTTGCTCGCGACGGCCAGCGGGTGTTCGGACGACACCGACAAGCTGCGCGCCCAGATCGAGGAGATCGAGAGCCGTCCCGGCGGGCGCATCGAGCCGCTGCCGGAGGTGAAGCCCTATGAGACCTTCGCCTATCCCTCCGCCGACCTGCGCTCGCCGTTCGAACCCGGCATGCCCTCGTCGTCGACCGGGGCCAATGGCATACGCCCCGATTCCAACCGGCCCCGCGAGTTTCTCGAGCAGTTTTCGCTCGACACGCTGCGCATGGTCGGGACACTGAACCTGAAGGGCCGGGTCTACGGGCTCGTGCAGACGAAGGACGGGCTGGTGCACCGGGTGCTGCCAGGCAACCACCTGGGCCAGAGTGACGGCCGGATCACGGCAATTGACGAAGGCAGGATCTCGCTCATCGAGATCGTTCCCGACGGCATGGGCGGTTTCATCGAGCGTCCCGCCGCGCTTGGGTTGAGCGACTGATCTGCTAAGGAGACTTGAGAATGACCGCTGCATCGTTCAACACGATCGAAACCCGCGACGGCCAGCGCCAGGCGCGCGGCCGGCGCAGGCCCGCGGCACTCATCGCGCTGGCCGGAGTCGCTGCGTTCATCGCGCACACCGCGCTGGCACAGGATGCCCTGCTGCTGGAAAAAGTCGACGTGCAGCCGCAACCCGGCCAGCAGGTCGAGGTACGGCTTGTGCTGAACGGCCCCGCGCCCCAGCCGGTGACGTTCACCGTCGACAACCCGGCGCGCCTCTCGGTGGACCTCCCCGGTGCCACGCTTGCGCTGCCGTCACGCCGCATCGACGTCAACTCCGGCGGCGTGGACACGATCGTCGCGGCCGAGGCCTCGGGGCGCACGAGGCTCGTGTTCAACATGGACCGGATGCTCCCGTACCAGACCCGGGTCTCGGGTAACACCGTTTTTGTGATGATCGGGCAGGGCGGCTCCGCTGCGCCCGTCGCCGCAACCCCGGATGCCGTGCCGGCACAGAAGCCGGGTCCGGCGACGGAGTCGGCCGTGCAGAAAGTCGACTTCCGCCGTGGCACCGACGGTGCGGGCCGCGTGCTCGTGAGCACCAGCAATGCCGGTGTGCAGGCCAGCCTCAAGCAGGAAGGCGGTCGCATCGTCATCGACTTCCCGAATACCACGGTGCCTGACGAGTACCTGAAGCGCTTCGACGTCGTGGACTTCGCCACGCCGATCAGCTCTTTCGACGTGACCCGCGGCCCGAACGGCACGCGCATCGTCGTGGTGGCGACCGGCGACTACGAGCAGCTTGCCTACCAGAGCGACCGCGACTACGTGCTCGAGGTTCGCCAGCGCCCGAAGGCCGCCGTGGTCGATCCCAGCAAGCGCGAGTACAAGGGTGAGCGGCTGACGCTGAATTTCCAGGACATCGAGACCCGCGCGGTGCTGCAGCTGCTGGCCGAGACCAGCGGCCAGAACATCGTGGTGAGCGACTCGGTGCAGGGCAGCGTGACCCTGCGCCTGCAGAACGTGCCCTGGGACCAGGCGCTCGACATCGTGCTCAGGACCAAGGGGCTCGACAAGCGCCAGGACGGCAACGTCATCTACGTGGCGCCAACCGACGAACTGCAGGCTCGCGAGAAGCAGCAGCTCGAATCGCAGAAGGCGATCGTCGAGCTCTCGCCCGTGCGCACTGAATACATGCAGGTCAACTACGCGAAGGCGTCCGACCTTGCCGGGCTGATCAAGTCGCAGGGCAAGTCCTCGCTGCTGTCCGACCGTGGCAGCGTGTCGGTCGACGACCGCACCAACACTCTGCTGCTGGTGGACACGGCCGAGAGGCTCGCGGACATCCGCCGCCTGGTGTCGACGCTCGACATACCCGTCAAGCAGGTGCTGATCGAGTCGCGCATCGTGATCGTCAACGACAGCTTCGCCCGCGAGCTCGGCGTGCGCTTCGGCAGCGCCTACGTGAACAATGTCGGCGATGACGGCACGTTCTGGCTCGGCAACAACGGCCTGAACAACGCCACCGGCGACGGCGGCCCGACCATCGGCAGCGGCGTCAACAACGGCAACGCAAACGTCATCACCGGGGCGGCGCCAGAGCGCTACATCGTCAACCTGCCGGTCGTAAACCCGGCGATGAACCTGGCGATGACGCTGCTCAATTCCGATTACATCGTCGACCTCGAGATCACGGCGGCTCAGCGCGAAGGTCGCGGAGAGGTGGTCTCTGCCCCGCGCGTCATCACGGCGAACGGCCAGGAGGCCTACATCGAGCAGGGCCGCGAGATTCCGTACCAGGAGTCCGCATCCAGCGGCGCCACGACCACGCAGTTCAAGAAGGCCGTGCTGTCGCTGACGGTCACGCCGCAGATCACGCCTGACGACCGCCTTATCCTCGACCTGAAGGTGACCAAGGACAGCGTCGGCCAGTTCGTGCCGAGTGCCACCGGCGGCCTGGTGCCGAGCATCGACACGCGCCAGATCACTACCCAGGTGCTGGTCAACGACGGCCAGACCGTGGTGCTGGGCGGCATCCTCGAGACCGACAAGCGCGACGACGTGAGCAAGGTGCCGTTCCTGGGCGATATCCCGGGCCTCGGCGTGCTGTTCCGCAAGAAGTCGGTCCGCGACGACAAGAACGAGCTGCTGATCTTCGTGACACCGAAGATCCTGCGCGAGGGCGCCGAGATCTACTGACGATTCCCCGCTCCGGTGGGACAATGCGGCCGCAGCGATCCTGCGGCCGCATTCGTTTCGGGCATGCTGAACGCCGAGAACATCTTCCTGGTGGGCCCCATGGGCTCGGGCAAGAGCGCCGTGGGACGGCAGCTCGCGACCCGGCTGGGCCTCGAGTTCGTCGACAGCGACGTCGAGATCGAGTCGCGCACCGGCGTCGACGTTCCCTACATCTTCGAGCGCGAGGGCGAGGCGGGCTTCCGCCTGCGGGAGAGCGAAATCCTCGACGAGCTCACGCGCTCGGTGCGGCGCGTCATCGCTACCGGAGGCGGCGCGGTGCTGGACCCGGAGTCTCGCTCGCGCCTGCGTGA
>JALHTE010000305.1 GCA_022865595.1 Steroidobacteraceae bacterium
AATCACAGGGATTTCATTCCAGTGATAGTGTATATGCCTAGATCTTGTATAAAACTCCCGTACTCTAGACCAATCTGAAATATATGTACCAAAAGTTATGTGCTGTCGCGTAAAAACACGAACATCGCAACCGCCAGGATCTCGCCGATCAGCATGGTGCTCATCGGGCGGTCACTCTTTGTGATGACTCAGGCGCGCTCATCGGTCACCGCGTCCTGGTCATGGTCGGTCATGCCGTGACCGGCAAGCATCAGCCCGCGCCGCACTATGAGCGCCATGCCCTGCACGAACAGCAGCGCGCAGAACACCCAGAGCAGCGACTTCAGCAGGTAGACCGCGGGCATGCCGTCGGCGGTACTGGACGGCTCACGGATGCTCCACGAAGAGAGTACGAACGGTGCGGAGGTGACCGCGACGATCGCGAGCCAGGGAAACAGGAATGCAAGTGTGCCGAGGATGTCCGTCCACGCCTTTCCCCGTGGCACCAGGCGGCCGTACAGCACGTCGACATTGACGTGCCCGCGATGCAGGAAGGTGTAGCCGGCCCCGGCCATGAACACGGCGGCGTGCTGCCAGACGTAGAGCTCCTGCATCCAGGGGAAACCGATGTTGAAGCCGTAGCGCAGCACGACCACGGTGAAGCAGGTGAGCACGCAGCCCAGCGTCAGCCACGCGACCGTGCGGCCGACCCAGTCGTTGAGCGCGTCCATGCTCCTGACAAAGCCCTCGAGTGCTCTCACCGGCCCCCCTTGCGGTCGTGCCGCAATAGTACGGGCTCACGTACCGAAAGTCCGTGCGCAGGTGATGCCGTTGTCTCAGGCCATCCTGACTGGACGCTGCAGCAGTAGTCGCTCAGCGGCAGGCAGTCGTACCAAACTGCTGCTGTGCGCAGCGCCTGCACAGCCAGGCCTTTCTGACCTCGCGAATCGCCCAGGTACCCTCCGAGGTTCGTTCCAGCGCTATTTCCCAGCGCTGCGCCCGGACCGAATCGTCGAGAAGACCGTCCCTGACCACTGTTACGCTCGAGGCTGACGGGGCTTCGCTGCCTTTGTTCACCTGGAGGATCTGCTGCGTGGTGCCCTCGAATTCCCCGACGATGCTGAGCGCGATGTCGACGGGGGGCCTGCCGGTCGCTGCAAGCGCTGACGCCTCCTGGTAGTCCGCCGGTGCGATGAGCGCCATGTCTGCGACCGGCGCGTCGATGATGGATGAAGGCTGGTCGGCGGTCGCCAATGGCCCGTTCACGAAGATTGCGCACAAAGCAGACAAGCTGGTTCGACTGATCACGATCTCACTCCGTTGCAGATGGGATCTGGCCGAAATGACTCGATTCGCAAAAAGGATAGACGCTACTGGAGCACTCCGCATGGCATCTTGACGCAGGACCGCTGGCTGCAACAGCGGTTGATGAATCACGAGCAGCGCTCCCGCGTGGTCCGGGCTGGCGCTGTCCCTCGTCCAGCAGCGGCCGTAACGGTCTCGCGCGGACGATCAGACTGGCCTAAAGTGGTCAGCAAAAGACGGGGAGAAGACCATGGCCGCATCCAAGCCTCTGAACCTGCTCGACCTGAGCTTCGTGCTGATGGACACGCGCCAGACGCCCATGCACGTTGCCGGGTTGCAGACTTTCCTGCCGCCGCCCGGCGCGCCGCGCGATTTTCCAAAGCAGGTCTACGAGTACCTGCGCAGCTTTCCGGTCACCGCGCCGCCTTTCAACTACCGCCTGCGTGGTGTGCGGCCGGGACACCTGCTGCCCAGTTTCGAGGAGGTCGAGAAGGTCGACCTCGAATACCACCTGCGACACTCGGCGCTGCCATTTCCCGGCGGCGAGCGGGAATTGGGCGTGCTGGTGTCGCGACTTCACTCGAACCCGATGGACCTCGACCGGCCGCTATGGGAGATGCACCTGATCGAGGGCCTGCACGGTGGACGCTTCGCCATGTATGGAAAGTTGCACCATTCGCTGGCGGACGGGGTCCGGGGCGTCGAACTGCTGAACTTCTCTGAAGATCCCAGGAAAAGCCACACGCCGCCAATCTGGGCGCAGGAGCGCAAGAACAAGGCTCGACGTGACCACCTGCCGGTGGGGGCACTCGGCATGCTGCAGTCGATGCTGACGAACCAGGCCCGCGCGTTGCCCAGCCTGCTGCGTGGGTTGGCAGGTTCGGCTACTGCGGCGCTGGGCGTGAAGTCCGATCCGGACTTCACCTCGCTGGCGGAGACACCGCGCACGATTTTCAACGACAGCATCACTCCGCAGCGGCGCGTGGCGACCCAGTCAACGAGCATGGCGCGAATGAAGACCATCGGCGAGGCTGCGGGCGGGAGTATCAACGACGTGTTGCTGGCGGCCTGTGGGCAGGCGCTGCGACGTTACCTGCTGGAGTTCGGCGAACTTCCGGAGCGGTCACTGGTGGCCTCTGTTCCCGTCGCGATCCAGAAGGACGATAGCGAAGCTGGCGGCAATGCCATCAGTTTCGCGAACGTGAAACTCGGCACCGAACTCGAGGACGTTCGCGAGCGGTTCGAAATGATACGTCGAAGCAGTGTAGCGGGCCGCGATTATCTGAAGCAGATGACCACGACCGCACTGATCACGTACACGGTCCTGATCAGCTCGCCCCAGATGCTGACGCGGCTGCCCGGACTCGCTTCGCACGTTCCACCAATCTACAACGTGATCATCTCGAACGTGCCTGGTCCGCGCCGCAAGCTGTATTTCCTGGGCGCCGAGATGGAGGCCTATTATCCGATCTCCGCACTGGCGCACGGCCAGGCGCTCAACATCACCGTGATGAGCTACGCGGGCGGCCTTTACTTCGGCTTCACCGCGTGTCCGGACCGGGTTCCGAGAGTGCAGCGGATTGCCGTGTACATGGGCGAAGCGCTGGACGAGTTGGAGCAGGTGTTCGTCGGGAAGGCCGGCAAGCGCGGTGCGGGTCGGAAAAGAGGCAAGGCAGCGGGGAAAGCTGTCGCGGCAGGGTCGCAGACGAAGGCTGTTGCCAGGAAGAAGGCCGCACGGACGAGTGCACCAGAGAAAGCCTCCGGGAGAAAATCCCGTGCAGCGAAATCCACCAAAAGAAAGAGCTCTCGCAGGAAATGACATTCTGGGACGCCCCAGGATGAAAGCGATGCTGCTGACTGAAACGGGACCCGTTTCAGAGGGCCGCGACTCGCTGGTCCTGAGTGACGTCGCCGAGCCGGAGCCGCGTGAGGGCGAGGTGCTGCTCCAGGTTGCGGCCTGCGGCGTGTGTCACACCGAACTCGACGAGATCGAGGGCCGCACGCCACCGTCGCACCTGCCGATGATTCCGGGTCACCAGGTCATTGGCGAGATCGTCGCGCGCGGCGCAGGCGTGACCGGAGTGACAGTTGGCCAACGCGTCGGCGTCGCCTGGATTTTCTGGGCTTGCGGTCATTGCGAACGCTGTGCCGCAGGCGATGAAAACCTCTGTGCCGGGTTTCGCGCCACGGGTCGGGACGCAAACGGCGGCTATGCCGAGTACATGACAGTACCGGCAGCATTTGCCCATGAAATTCCGGAGTGCTTCGGCGACGCAGAGGCCGCGCCGCTGCTGTGTGCGGGTGCGGTCGGGTACCGATCGCTGCGACTGACGGCGATTCGAAATGGCATGCGGCTAGGGCTCACGGGCTTTGGTGCTTCGGGACACCTGGTAATGATGATGGTCCGCCATCGCTACCCCGACACCGAGGTCTACGTCTTCGCACGCCAGCAGGAAGAGCGGGAGTTCGCGCTGCAGTCCGGGGCGACCTGGGTGGGCGATACGCTTGAGCCCGCGCCCGCGAAGCTGCACGCCATCATCGACACCACACCGGCGTGGCTGCCGCTGGTCAAGGCGCTTGAAAACCTCGAGCCGGGTGGCCGGCTGGTCGTGAACGCCATCCGCAAGGAAGACGCGGACCGGCCGCAGCTGCTCAGCCTGGATTATCCGCGACACCTGTGGCTGGAAAAGGAGATCAAGAGCGTTGCAAATGTCACGCGCAGAGACGTGCGCGAATTTCTCGATCTCGCGGCCGCCATTCCGATCCGGCCGGTCATCGAGACCTATGCACTGCACGATGCGAACCGCGCGCTGCGCGACCTGAAGCTGAAGCACGTGCGCGGCGCAAAGGTTCTTTGCGCGCGGTAAGTAGGGGGCGGCCAGCCAGGCTGCCTCCCCGACGCACGTGCGTCTCAGCACGCCGGCGTCATTCCCGCATGGTTCAGCGCGCGGACATCCCCCTCTTCAGCGACTCCATGGCCTGGTCGATCGTGAAGCTGGCGGCCCGCTGGCTTGGCGGGAACTCCTTGAACGTCGCCAGGTACTTCCCGACGATCTCGGACGCCGGCAACATGATGAACGCGTGGTCCAGGTACCAGTCCCAGTAGGTGTTCGACGTGATGTCGGCCCGCTCGTACGGGTCGGCCCGCAGGTTGAAGAGCTTCGGGATTCGCGGGTGCACGTAGGGCTCGGACCACACGGCCAGCGTACCGGTCGCTCGCTGCTCGGCGAACACGGTCTTCCAGTTGTCGTAGCGCAACGCCGTGAGATCGCCGTCGTCTGAGAAATAGAAGAACTCGACGCGGGGGCTCGCAGCCACCTGGCCCGTGAAGTAGGGCAGCATGTTGTAACCGTCGAGGTGGACCTTGAACGTGGTGGCGCCGATCGTGTAGCCCTTGAGCAGTTGCTCCTTCACGTCGGGGACGCCGGCTGCAGCCGCCAGCGTCGGCATCCAGTCCAGGTGCGAAACCGTGCCGTTCAGGACCGTGCCGGGCTTGATGTGCCCTGGCCAGCGCACCATTGCGGGCACGCGGTAGGCACCCTCCCAGTTGCTGTTCTTCTCGTTGCGGAACGGCGTCATCGCCGAGTCCGGCCAGGTGTTCATGTGCGGACCGTTGTCGGTCGAATACATGACGATCGTGTCGCTGGTGATTCCCGCGTCGTCGATGGCCTTCAGCACCGTTCCGACATTCTTGTCGTGATCCATCATGACGTCGGCGTACTCGCCGTTCCAGCGCCCGGCCTGGCCGATGCTCTCGGGCTTCGGGTGCGTGCGGAAGTGCATGTGCGTGAAGTTGACCCAGACGAACATCGGCTTGCCGGACTGCACCTGCTTGCGGATGAACTCGGCGGAGCGGTCCGCGATGTCGTCGTCGATCGTCTCCATCCGCTTCTTCGTAAGCGGACCGGTGTCTTCGATCTTCTGCGTGCCGTCGGGCAGCGCATAGCTGTGGATGACGCCGCGCGGGCCGTAGTTCTTGCGAAAATTCGGGAAATCCTTCGGATTCGGATAATCGGGGTGCTCCGGCTCCTCTTCCGCGTTCAGGTGGTAGAGGTTGCCGTAGAACTCATCGAAGCCGTGCGCGGTCGGCAGGAACTCGTCCTTGTCGCCGAGGTGGTTCTTGCCGAACTGCCCGGTGGTGTATCCCTGCGCCTTCAGAACCTGCGCGATCGTGACGTCGCGTTTCTGGAGCCCCTGGTTGGCCCCCGGCATGCCGACCTTCGACAGGCCGGTGCGGAACACGCTCTGCCCGGTGATGAATGCCGAGCGGCCCGCGGTGCAGCTTTGCTCCGCGTAGTAGTCGGTGAACTTGACGCCCTCGGCGGCGACGCGGTCGATGTTCGGCGTCTGGAAACCCATCAATCCGAACGTGTATGCGCTCAAGTCGGATTGCCCGATGTCGTCGCCCCAGATGATGACGATATTCGGCTTCTTTGCGTCCTGCGCCGCCGCGAGTGGCGCGGCGGCACTGGCCGCGAGAGCGGCAACGGCGAGTACGCCGGAAAGCGACCTGCTTGGCATTGGGCTATCTCCCCGAGAGTCCCGGTTCATGGGATCGAATGTACTGACAATAGCGCCCCAGGGCGCGCCCATCAAAGGTTTTGGTCCATGCCACCATGCGGGATGCACGTCACCAAAGCCAGATCGAACGCGGTCCATACTGCTGCGGTTCGTCTATAGTGCCCTGGCGAGCCATTGAAGAGGAACGCATCAATTCGATTCATTACGCGGTCTTTGGCGTCGATTCTCGCCTGCCTGCTGGTGAGCGGCGCGGCAACGGCGGACGGCTGGGTCGTTTTCAGCAAGGACGAGACCGCCGTCATCCAGCAGTATTACGCGCAGAACCCGGTCGCCGTCGGCAAGGGGGGCAAGAACGGGCAGAAGGGCAAGCCGCTGCCGCCCGGCATTGCCAGGAATCTCGCCCGCGGCAAGCCTCTGCCCCCTGGCATTGCGAAGCAACAGTTACCTCAGGACCTGGTCCGTCAGTTGCCGCCGGTTCACACGGGCTACGAGCGTGTATACGTCGATGGCCGCGTGCTGCTGGTCGATATCGCCACGCAGGTGATACACGATGTCCTGATGGAGGCCGTCTACAACTGATCTGCAGCAGTTGCTCTAAACTGCCCGGGGCGGCGTCACGCTGCCTGATTCAGCACTCAGGAGAGCGGCCCATGACGGTGAAGGACAGCAACGGCAACGAGCTGAAGGATGGCGACGCCGTGCAGGTCATCAAGGATCTCAAGGTCAAGGGGTCGTCCGATACCCTGAAGCGTGGCACGGTATTCAAGAACATCCGCCTGACCGACGATGACGAGGCGATCGAGTGCGGGCAGGGCCGCAACACCGTCGTACTCAAGACCTGCTTCCTGAAGAAAGCGTAGGCGACGCGGAGTCTCAGGCCTGGGCAAACCTTCCGGGTGCCAGGAATCCGATCGGTAGTCCGGTGCGGCCCGTGGTCGCGAGTTGTGCAAGCGCATCACCCAGCGCCGGCGAAAGCTTGAATCCGTGACCGGAGAGGCCTGCGGCGAAGTGAATCCGCCGCGAGCCGCGGCGCGTGCCGACCAGGAATTGTCCGTCAGGCGACATCGTGTAGAGGCAGGTCGCGCAACCGGCCAGGTCCCCGGCGAGGGAAGGCGCGATTTCCCTGTAGGCGCTGCGGATTCGCTCGATGTCGGAATCATCGACCGGCGCGGCGCCGGTGTCGGGATTGACGATGTCGCCGGATCCATGCAGCCCGAGCTTCGGATGCCTGGATGGCGTCGGTGTGCCGCCGGCATCGGAAGGTGCTGCGGGATCCGGCGCAAGGCCATAGACCGATCGTCGGTCCTGCCCACGGTCGAAGATCCAGCACGGCATTGCCGAGGCGTCGACGCCGGGCACCGGCGCGAACCATGCCTGCACCTGACGCGTCACCGTGAGCAGCGGGGCGAGCTCGGGCAGCAGTTGCGAAGTCCACCCGCCGGCAGCGACGATCACTGCGTCCGCGCGCGCGTTGCCATGGTCCGTTTGCACTGTCACGCCGCCCGTGTCCTCGAGCAGGCCGAGCACCCTCCAGCCGATGCGCAGTTCCGCGCCAAGGGATCGGGCCACACGGATAGAAGCGTCCACCGTCGCCTCCGGGCGCACGATCCCGGCATCCGCCTCGAACGCGCCGATCGCGTCGTCGGACACCGAGAACCATGGGAACCGTCCTCGCAGCGAAGCAGCATCCAGCGCATCGACCGGCAGGCTCCAGCGACGCGCGGACTCGATGCATCCCAGCACGATCTCTGAATCGGGGGGCCCCATCGCCAACATGCCGCAGCGGTTCAGCAACGATGTCTTTGACTCGCGCTCGAGGGACTCGAAGCGGCCTGTCGAGTGACGAAGAAGGGGGACGTAGTCGGGAAGCTCGAAGTATGAGTGCCGGAAAATACGTGAGTGCCCGTGGCTCGAGCCCCGCGAATGCGCTGGCGAGTGTAGCTCCAGGCAGAGCGCTCGTGCGCCCGACTCGCTGGCGGCCCGAAGCGCCGCGCTTCCGACGGCGCCCCCACCGACCACGATGACGTCCCAGCGATTCACGGTGACGAGGATCGTATCAGTGCTGCACTACGCTCCAGGCGGGTGGTCTACCGGAGACCGATGCGCTGCACCAGGTCGGCGTAACGAGGATCGAGCCGCAGCGGCTCGTAACCAGGATCGAGGTGCAGATAGCCCAGTCCAGCGGAACGCGCATGGAACGCACGCTCAAGTGCATTGAAGGCCTGGTCCAGGTGGCCGACCGCGGCGTGGCCCATCGCCAGGTATTCGGCCCGCACGTATTGCTGCCGCGATTCGCTTTCCAGCCGCGCGAGGATTTCTTCCGCTTCCTCGCGGCGACCAAGCGCGGCCAGGGCCCGGACGATCATTGCGTCGTAGGAGCGGACCGCTGTATCGAGGCTCTGGCCACGCTGGAACCAGTCGAGCGCGGTCTCCGCGTCGCCCATGGCCAGGTGAGTGGAGCCGACAAAAATGAATCCGCGACCGTACTTCTCGTCGATCTCGAACGCTGCTTCGCCATGCTTCAGGGCTGCCTCGTAGTCCTTTGCATAGAGCAGCAATCGCGTCGCCCAGCCGAAGTACTCGACGCGGATCGGATCGAGGTCGAGCGCGCGAAGCACGGACTCGTAGCCTTCACGCAGGCGGCCCACCATCGGCAGCGAGGTACCGAGCACCCAGTGCGCTTCCGCGTTGTTCGGGCTCAAGGACACGGCGCGTTCCACATGTTGAACGCCTTCGGCGAACTTCCACTCGTGCCAGGAGAGCACCTTGCCGATCGAGATCATCGCGTCGGCGAGCTGCGGATCGCGCTGCAGGGCCCGCTCGGCGGCCGACCTCGCCCGCGGATAGGCATCGTCGGGCGGCACCCAGTCGTCGGCGAGGTTGCACCACACGTCCGCGATGCCCGCGTACGCGCGTGCGAATCCCGGGTCCTGCAGCAATGCGCTCTGGAAGAGGTCGTAGGCCTTGCGCAGCCCGACCTCGCTGGACTTGTTGAAGTGAAATCGGCCCTTCAGGTAGGTCGTGTAGGCGTCGAGGCTCTTGGTCGGCGCGACCACGGCCGCCTCGTCGCCCACCAGTCGCAGCTTCAGCGCATCGACGATCGAACGCGATATCTCGTCCTGCAACGCGAAGATGTCCTCGAGCTGCCGATCGTAGGTCTCCGACCAGATCTGGTATCCATTCTCGACGCTGACCAGTTGGGCTGCGATGCGAATGCGACTCCCGACCTTGCGTACGCTGCCTTCAAGCAGCGTGCTTACGCCGAGCTTCTCGCCGATCTGGCGCGCATCGACGTCTTTTTTCCCCTTGAATGCGAACGACGATGACCGGGAGGCGACGTGCACGCCTGGCACCTTGGAGAGCGCGTTGATGATCTCCTCGGTCATGCCGTCGCTGAAGTACTCGTTTTCCGGGTCGGCACTCATGTTGGCGAGCGGCAGCACGGCGATCGCTGTTGCCGCAGCCTTCTTCTTCCTCGCACCAAGCTTGGCCTCGAGGGCCTGGCAGAGCGAACGGAAGGCCTCGCTTTCGCGGTCCTCGCCCCAGCCATCGAGATCGGTCGTGTGAACAGCGCGGAAATCGATTGGCAGGCGCGCATTGTCGAATCGCACCGGGACCAGCACGCCACGATCGGCCCCATCGCGCGCCTCGCCCCGGACCCACCGTGAATCGACCGAACTCTCCGTCCATACGACAATCAGCGTCTTCGCCTCGTCGAGCTCGCGGGAGATCAGCGTGTCGAATTCCTGGCCTGGCGTGATCGCCGGGTCCCACCAGACCGACCAGCCCTCGGTTTCGAGCGCGGCGACAAGCGGAGCGACAAGTGCTTTGTCGTTTCTCGAATAAGAGACGAAAATATCGGCCACCGGCTGCCCCCGTACAATGACGCCGGACTCTAGCATAGCCAATCGAGGAGGCATGATTTGAGCAGCCCGCCGCTGCGTACCTCGCTCTCCGGTGTTACCGGGTGGACGCGCTGGCTGCCGGGCGTGGTTACGCTTCGAAACTACCAGAGCGAGTGGCTTCGGCGTGACATCGTCGCCGGCCTCGTCCTCACGACCATGCTGGTGCCGGTCGGCATTGCCTACGCGGAGGCGTCTGGTGTGCCCGGCATCTATGGGCTCTACGCCACGATCGTGCCGTTGCTCGCCTACGCGCTGTTCGGGCCCAGCCGGATCCTGGTGATGGGGCCGGACTCATCGCTCGCAGCGGTGATCCTCGCCGTCGTGCTGCCGCTGTCGGCCGGCGACCCCGGCCGCGCGGTGGCGATTGCGGGTGCAATGGCCATCGTGTCGGGGCTGGTGTGCATCGTTGCAGGGCTCGCGCGGCTCGGGTTCATCACCGAACTGCTTTCCAAGCCGATCCGCTACGGCTACATGAACGGTATCGCACTCACCGTCATACTGAGCCAGGTTCCGAAGCTGTTCGGCTTCTCCGTGAGCGAGGAGGGGCCCCTGCGCCAGACGTGGGGAATCGTCCGGCAGATTCTCGCCGGAAGCACGAACATGGCAACGCTTGCCGTCGGTGGCGGTGCGCTCGCGCTGATCCTGCTGCTCAAGCGCTATCCGCGAATACCAGGGATCCTGATAGCCGTCGTCGCCGCGACGGTCGTGGTCGCGGTCTCCGGCGCCTACGGCAGCGCGGGTGTGGCGGTACTCGGTCCGCTCCCCCAGGGATTGCCCATTCCCGTAGTCCCGCTCATCGGTCTGGACGACCTCGTGCCCGTGATCACGGG
>JALHTE010000306.1 GCA_022865595.1 Steroidobacteraceae bacterium
AACGGGCGCCGCAACCGCATTCGGAGACCTGCTGCCGGCGGCGCTCCTGTACGCGCTCTTTGGCGTCGTGTCGCTGTTCGCGGTCGGTCTCTATTCGACCCGCCAGCGTTCCACGTCGGCCGGCATCATGGTGCGCATCCTGGCGGCGGACCTGAACGCAGTCGGGCTCTCGGCCCTCGTCTACTACTTTCTGCCCGACATCGCTGTCGGGCGCGGTCTGCTGGGCCTGACGGGGATCCTCGGCGCCCTGGTACTGGCCACGGTGCGGCTGTTGTTCGAGCGCGTGGTGGACGAAAACCTCTTCAAGCGTCGGGTGCTGGTCTACGGCGCTGGCAAGCGGGCCGCGAGCCTGCTCGAACTGCGCCGTCGCTCGGACATGCGCGGCTTCCAGATCGTCGCGTTCGTCGCTGCCGAGGGCGACCACGTTACGGCCGGGGAAGACCGACTCACCGAGCGTCCCGACGACCTGTTCCGCTGGTCGATCGACAACCAGGTGGACGAGATTGTCGTCGCAATGGACGACCGCCGGCGAAATTTCCCCATGCACGAGTTCCTGGAGTGCCGGCTCGCCGGCGTCGACGTGCTCGAGCTGCCGACGTTCCTCGAGCGCGAGACCGGCAAGGTTCGCCTCGACGTGCTGAGCCCGAGCTGGATCATCTTCGGTGGCGGGTTCCGTGCCTCGCCGCTGCAGCGCGTTCTCGAGCGCGGCTTCGATATTCTCGCGAGCCTCGGGCTGCTCGCTGTCGCGCTGCCTTTCATGCTGCTCGCGGTGCTGGCTATCTGGCTCGAGGACGGCTGGCGCGCGCCGGTGCTCTATCGCCAGCGCCGCGTCGGCCGTTACGGCAAATCCTTCGACGTGCTCAAGTTCCGCAGCATGTCGGTGGACGCAGAGCAGGGTGAGGCGATCTGGGCGGTGGAGAACGATCCACGCGTGACTAAGGTTGGCAGCATCATGCGCAAGACCCGCATCGACGAACTGCCGCAGCTGCTGAACGTGCTGCGTGGTGAGATGAGTTTCGTCGGCCCGCGTCCCGAGCGGCCCGAGTTCGTTGAGCGCCTGGAGCAGAAAATTCCCTATTACCGCGAGCGCCACACCGTGAAGCCCGGGATTACCGGCTGGGCACAGCTCTGCTATCCCTACGGCTCCACCGAGAAGGACGCGCTCGAGAAGCTGCAGTACGACCTCTACTACGTGAAGAACCGCAGCCTGCTGTTCGACCTCGCCATCCTGGTGCAGACGGTCGAGGTCGTGCTCTGGGGCAAGGGCGCGCGGTGATCGTCAGCCTCGGTCTTCTTTCCTACGGGCTCGCCGCCGGCAGCTTCCTGCTCCTCACGCTGCTGCTGTTGACCAGTTGGGAGGGGCGGGCGCAGGGAGTGCGGCTCATCGTGGCGTCCGCTGTCACGACTCTCTGGGCCGCATTGCTTGCGCTCGGATCACAAGTCCTGCTGGTCTCGGTGCCCGTGGTACTGCTGGCCGAGGTACTGCGCTACGGTGCCTGGTTCGTCGTGCTGACGGGCCTTGCGGGTTCGGCCGGTATCGCCTCAGGCCTGTCCCGCGCCGTGCACGTGGTGTGGATCGGCACCATAGTGCTGCTGCTGGCTACTCCGGTGTTGGTGAACGTGGGGCTGCCTGCTCCGCAGCCGATTGCAGTGCTCGCCAATGCCGGCCTGCTGATGTCGCTGATGGGTCTCGTGCTGGTCGAGCAGATCTACCGCAATGCTCGCCAGGATGGGCGCTTCGCGCTCAAGTTCCTGGTCATCGCACTCGGCCTGATGTTCGTCTACGACCTGTTCCTGTTCTCGCAGGCACAGCTGCTGAAGGGCATCGAGCCCGCGTCCTGGGATGCGCGCGGCTTCGTGGTCCTGATCATGGTCCCACTGCTCGCGATCGCGGCACGCCGCAATCCCCAGTGGTCACTCAACGTCTTCGTCTCGCGGCACGTCGTCTTCTACACGACCACCTTCATGGTCGTGGGCGTCTACCTGCTGCTGATGGCCGGCGGCGGGTACCTGATCCGCATCTACGGCGGCACCTGGGGGCGCGCGGCACAACTCGTGTTCTTCGCGGGCGCCGGCGTGGTGCTGTTTGCACTGATCGCATCGGGCAACCTGCGGCGCCGGCTGCGCGTGTTTCTCAACAAGCACTTCTACCGCAACAAGTACGACTACCGCATCGAGTGGCTGCGCTTCATCCAGACACTGTCGGCGCCGGAGGAGGGTGTCGAGACCCGCGACAATGCCTTGCGGGCGATCGCGCAGATCATCGGCAGTCCGGGCGGTATTGCGTTTCTGCGCACCGAAGACGGTGAGGAATTCCGCCCCCAGGCGACATGGCCGCCGGAGGGCTTCGATCTCGGCCGGCACGCGGCACTGGCCGCGAGCTCGGAGCTGGTCGGGTTCCTTACCAGGAACCAGTGGGTCATAGACCTCAAGGAATTGAGGGAAACGCCGGATGCGTACCAGAACATCTCGCTGCCGGATTCGCTGGCTGACCGCGATCGCTTCCGGCTGGTCGTGCCGCTCACGCACGGCGAGGACCTGATCGGATTCGCCGTGCTCGCGGATCCGCCGCCGCCATTCAGCCTGAACTACGAGGATCGCGACCTGCTGAAGACGGTCGGGCGCCACGTGGCTGTCCACCTCGCGCAGTACGATGCGGACCGTCGCCTCTCCGAGAGCCGGCAGTTCGAGGCGTATCACCGCCTTACGGCATTCGTGATGCACGACCTGAAGAATCTCGCAGCGCAGTTGGCCCTGATCGTGTCGAATGCCGAGAAGCACAGGCGGAATCCGGAGTTCGTGGACGATGCGATCGGCACGATCGCGAACTCGACCGAGCGGATGCAGCGCCTGATCGATCAACTTCAGCGTCGCGAGGTGCAGAGTCTCTCGCGCAACGTGTCGCTGGCCAATATAGCCCGCACGGCAGCCAGCCGTTGCCAGGCGCGGATGCCGATACCGTCCTGTGGCGCCATGGATGACGAACTCTGGATCGAGGCCGATCCCGAGCGTCTCGCGATGATCGTCGAGCACGTCATTCGAAATGCCCAGGAGGCAACCGAGGAGGGCGGTTCGATTGCCGTCAGCGTGTCGCTGGGTGGCGGAGGTGGCGCTGAGGGAGAAAATGGGGGCACCGATGCCGCACCGGTCGGCGACACCGGTCAGTTGCGTGTCCCGATGGCTGCGCTGACGGTCAGTGATTCCGGTGCAGGCATGACTCGAGAGTTCATCGACGAGCGACTCTTCAAGCCCTTCGACACCACCAAGGGCAGCAAGGGCATGGGTATCGGCGCGTTCCAGGTGCGCGAGTACGTCCAGTCGCTGGGTGGCCGAGTGGACGTGGCCAGCATCGTTGGGCAGGGAACGCGGTTTACCCTTCGAATTCCCCTTTCCGACAAAGCGGTGCCAGGCACCTGATTTTTTCATGACATAAACCACAGTTCTGGAAGCCCGGCATTGTCCCGGCACCGCTGCGGTTAAATACTTCGGTTCGAGTCTTAGAGGGCAAACCTGTCGTAAGGCAGGGACGCAAAGCCTCCGGTCCCAGGGCGCAAGTTGCGCTGCGGATAGCGGGGTTGCCAGTTCGACATTACTGAGAAAACGATGAATCCACGCACGCAAAAAGCTCATGCCGCCGCAGTACTGGCGGTCCTGTTCCTTGCGATCTCCGGTTGCAGCGTACCGGAGAACACTCTATTCGGCAGCGACGGGAGTGCGGCGCCGGAAGCCGGCGGTGGCGCGAATCGGTCGCCGACGATCAGTGGCAGCCCGGCAGCCACCGTAAC
>JALHTE010000307.1 GCA_022865595.1 Steroidobacteraceae bacterium
CGGCTCACCCCCTACTTCATAGAAGGGATCGCCGATTCGTCGGGTGCCGTCGTATTCGAGGCCACGCCCCCGCTGGCCTGCCCGGGATGCGTGAACTTGCCGACCGGGGATGCAGCTTCCGCGGCTGGTGCCAGCGGCATGGCGACAGGCGATGCCGTCGCGAGTAATTTCCCCGACGGTGACTCCACC
This sequence comes from Steroidobacteraceae bacterium, assembly GCA_022865595.1. Taxonomy (GTDB): domain Bacteria; phylum Pseudomonadota; class Gammaproteobacteria; order Steroidobacterales; family Steroidobacteraceae; genus RPQJ01. The sequence goes on from JALHTE010000307.1 coordinate 190, forward strand.
GCCGGCAACCCGGGTAGCGAAGTGCCGCTTGAGCGCCGCGCGCCGCGTGCCATATCGGCTGCCAACGCGTTCGTGATGACCGACATGATGACGGACGTGATCCAGCGCGGCACCGGGCAGCGCGCAAAGGCACTCGGCCGCCGCGACGTGGCTGGCAAGACCGGTACGACCAGCGATCACCGCGATGCCTGGTTTGTCGGCTTCAACGCCGACCTGGTCGCAGCGGCGTGGATCGGTTTCGACCAGGAACGCTCGCTCGGCAACAACGAGGAAGGCGGCCGCACCGCCCTGCCGATGTGGCTCTATTTCATGCAGGTCGCACTGCAGGACCGGCCCGAGCATCGCCTGCCCGAACCGCCGGGAATCATGCGCATTTGGGTATCGCGCGAATCCGGTGCTCCAGCGAGTGCCGGCAGCCCTGGCGCGATCTTCGAGGTTTTCCTCGACCGGTTCCCGCCACAGGCCGGGTTGTCGGGCTCCGGTGCAGAGGTGGATGCCGAGAGCGTCCGGTCGCCCGCGTCAGAAGAATCCATCTTCTGAAGGCGCGGCCGATGCATCGACGACCGAACCCGCGTGCCGAACTCCTGCGACAAGCCGTAGCAGAGGAAGCGGCCCGCATCATGCGTGAACAGGGCGTGGACGACTTCCTGCTCGCCAAGCGCAAGGCCGCCGAACGACTGGGTGTGACCGACGCCTCGATCCTGCCACGCAACAGGGAAATCGAGACCGCGATGGTGGCCCACCAGAGGCTTTTCGACGCAGATCGCCACGAGAGCGACCTCGCGACGCTGAGGCGGGCCGCCCTGGAGGCGATGAGGCTGCTGTCGGACTTCGAGCCGCGCCTGGTTGGACCGGTGCTCACCGGAACGGCGTCGAGCCACTCCGATATCAGCCTGCACGTATTCTCCGAGTCGGCTGAAGCCGTATGGCTGCAGCTCGCGGAGCGAGGCGTGCCGCACGAGGTCGTGGAACGACGGATGCGCTACGAGCGCGACCGCACCGTGACCTACCCCGCTGTTCGCTTCGTCGCCGGGCACCTGGCAGTAGACACGGTCGTGTTCCCGCTGGACGGGATCAGGCAGGCCCCCGCGAGTCCTGTCGATGGAAGACCGATGAGGCGGGCAGGCTTTGCGGAGGTCGAGGCGCTGCTGTAGGAAAATAGGTGCCAGGCACCTATTTTTTCAGCGCTTGCCGATTTCCACGTAATCGCGTGCCGTCGGCCCCGTATAAAGCTGGCGCGGCCGGCCGATCTTCATCGCCGGGTCACCGATCATCTCCTGCCAGTGCGCAACCCAGCCCGCGGTACGCGCGATGGCGAACATCACCGTGAACATCGATCGCGGGATGCCGAGAGCGCTGTAGATCAGGCCCGAGTAGAAGTCGACGTTCGGATAGAGCTTACGGGCGATGAAATACTCATCCTTCAGCGCGATCTCCTCGAGCCTGAGCGCCAGCTCAAACAGCGGGTTGTCGGTGCGGCCAAGCCGCGCGAGCACCTTGTGGCACATATCGCGAATGATCTTCGCGCGCGGGTCGAAGTTCTTGTAGACGCGATGGCCGAAACCCATCAGGCGCGTGTGGCCATCCTTGTCCTTCACGCGCTCGAGGAACTTCGGGATGTTGTCGACGGTGCCGATGTCCTCGAGCATAGCCAGCACGGCCTCGTTCGCGCCGCCATGCGCCGGGCCCCACAGCGCCGAGACGCCGGCCGAGATCGCCGCGTACGGGTTCGTGCCCGTGCTGCCGGCCAGCCGCACGGTCGAGGTGCTGGCGTTCTGCTCGTGATCGGCGTGCAGGATCAGCAGCAGGTCCAGCGCCTGCGCGGTCACCGGGTCGACCGCGTAGTCCTCGGCAGGCACCGCGAAGAACATGCGCAGGATGTTGGCGCAGTAGTCCTGGTCATTGCGCGGATAGACGAACGGCTGGCCCAGCATGTGCTTGTAGGCGGCCGCGGAAATGGTCGGCATCTTGGCCAGGATGCGGTGCGCGAAGATCTCGCGGTGCCGCGGGTTATTGTTGTCCATCGAGTCGTGGTAGAACGCCGCCATCGATGAGACGACCGCGGACACCATGGCCATCGGATGCGCGTTGTAGTGGAACCCGTTGAAGAACCGCAGCAGCGATTCATTGATCATCGTGTGGTAGCGGATCGAGTGGTCGAACTGTTCCAGCTGCTTCGCGCCCGGCAGTTCGCCGTTGATCAGCAGGTACGACACTTCGAGGAAGCTGGACTTGGTCGCAAGCTGGTCGATCGGGTAACCCCGGTAGAGCAGCACCCCTGCGTCGCCGTCGATGTAGGTGATCTTGCTCTCGCAGGACGCGGTCGCCATGAACCCGGGATCGAAGGTGAATATCCCGTGGTCCTTGGCCAGCGGGGCGATGCCCAGGCAGTCCGGCCCTACGGTGCCGCTCATGGCCTGCAGCGTGGACTTCTTTCCCGTGTCGAGATTGACCAGTTCGTATTTGTTCGTGCTCATCGCTTTCCTACCTTTTTTCGACCGTGCGCTGGACGGCTCGGTGACTTCCGGCCAGCCTTGCATGACCGGGCGACCCGATCAAGACAGTATTAATTCACGACCTTCAGGACCTGGCCGGCGGTCGGCTCCTTGTCCGGATAGAGGTCGTTCAGCAGCCTGAGCTGCTCGGCCGGATAGGGACGGATGGGTGAGGACTGCGCGAGGCCCTGGATTCGGGTCTGGGGCGTCGCCTTCACGAGTTCAATGTGGGTCGGCTCGGCCAGCGCAAATTCGCTGTCCTTCAGGCGGCGGAACGTCTTTATGCTCGACAGGAACAATGGATCGGCAGCCGCAAACCCCGCAGCCATGCGCGTGGCGCCCCGGAAGACGTAGGCCATGCCGTTCAGGTAGACCACGGCGAATCTGGCCTGGCCGCGATTTCCCCAGGGCAGCTGGACGTCGCGCGCGACGGCCGTGTAACCCTGGAGGCCGTTCACCTGCAGGTTCTCGGCAGACGACAGGGTCGTGCCGCTCAGGTTCTTCACCAGGAACTCCCTGGGCGTGAGATTCGGCGGCATCGCCATCGCGTACAACTCGAGATACGCGTCCTTCTGCGCCGGGTACCCAAGCACCTTGCTCGGCAGGTTCTTGATGGTCCAGGCGCTCGGGAACGCCACCGTGAACGCCATGTCCGCGTGATAGAAGCGGCTGCCACGGACCATGCCCTGCGCGGCGCTGGACCCGAACGCCATGCCCTTCACGCGGTCCAGGTATGCGTCCCGGCCGTCGGGACGGGGGGCCGCAGCATTGGGTTCCACCTTGTGGGCCGCTTTCACGACTTCCTTCAGCCGGGTGTCATTGTCCGGGTGGGTGGAGAAGACGCCGTGATATACGCGCGGCTCGCGGTTCTCGATGCGAGCCTGCTGCAGCTCGAAGCTCTCCTGGTTCTTGAGCAGGCGCACGACGTCGATCATCGCGTCGGGGTCATAGCCCAGGCGGTCGAGGTACTGGGCGCCGAGGCTGTCGGCCTCGAGTTCCATGTCCCGCCCATAGCCGCTCACCAGCGCGGTGCCAGCCATGTTGGCCACGGAAGCAAGGTCCCCGCTGCCCGTCAGGATGCCTATCACGGTTGCGCCGACACCCGTGGCCATCGCGCCGGACTGCTGGCGCACCGAATGCCGCGCCGTCACATGCCCGACTTCGTGGCCGAGCACGGCGACCAGTTCGGCCTCGGAGTTCAGGTAGGCCATGATCCCGCGGGTGATATACACGTAGCCGCCCGGTAGTGCGAACGCGTTGATGTCCTGGCTGTCGAGCACCGTGAACGTGTACTGGAGTTGCGGTCGATGGCTTACCGCCGCGATGCGCTGGCCGACCCGGGTCACGTAGTCCTGCAGCGCCAGGTCGTCATAGCGCCCGAACTCCTGCAGGATCTTCGCGTGCTCCTCGCGACCGAGCTGGATCTCCTGCGATTCCGACATCATCACGACGTCGGACCTGCCTGTGACGGGGTTGGTGGCGCAGCCGGCGACGGCCGTCATGGCAAGCATCGCGGAGAGCATTCGGGCGGCGTGGAACGTCATGCATGGACCTCGGGGGGCAGGAACCCTGAGTCTAGAGTGCCAGCGCGCGTCCAGAAAGTTCCCCACCCTAACGAAACGGGGCGCCCGAAGCGCCCCGTCGATTTCCTTACCCGACGATCGCGGATCAGCCGCGCGCGTACTTCTTGCGGAAGCGATCCACACGCCCGCCGGTGTCGACGATCTTCTGCTTCCCGGTATAGAACGGGTGGCAGCTCGAGCACACTTCGATCTGCAGGTCCTCGCCGAGCGTGGAGCGCGTCTCGAAGGTGTTGCCGCAACTGCAGGTCACGGTGATGTTCTTGTAGTCGGGATGGATTCCGCTCTTCATGGCCGCGGTCCTTGGGCAGACTTTGCAAAAAGGGCGCGAAGTATAGGAGCGCTGGCCGGGGCTGACAAGGGCATTCTCATGTCGCCCGTGAACCACAGCCGGTTATCCACAAAATCTGTGGATAACTTTGTGGATGAAACGATCAGCGTGTGGTCGGGCGGGGCGCGCCATCGGGCCATTTTCGCATTGATCAAATTTTGAGCAGCCATTTTCTTATAGTAAAAACAACACTTTACGACCCGTGTCTAAGATGTCACTTCGACTACAGGCTGTAACCCGCCGAATCTTGGCCCACCCGAGCTGGATGTGCATAACTGGATCACTCGCTTCCGGCGCCGGTTCTCGCGCAACACCGCTGCCCGTCCGCTCTCATGCGTCCGAGGCCGTATCCAGACTGGTCCGTGGCGCGTCCGTAAGGAACATCGCCTGCAAGTCATTGAGAAACAAGCGTCCCCGGGCGGTCGCGGCCCATTGTCCGGCCCGGGTACGCTCGAGCAGACCCCGTTCGCAGGCGGCAGCCACGCCTTTTACGGTGGCCCACGA
>JALHTE010000308.1 GCA_022865595.1 Steroidobacteraceae bacterium
ACTACCACCTGTATGTCAAACCTGGGTAAGGTTCTTCGTGTAGCATCGAATTAAACCACACGCTCCGCTGCTTGTGCGGGTCCCCGTCAATTCCTTTGAGTTTCAACCTTGCGGCCGTACTTCCCAGGCGGAGAACTTTACGCGTTAGCTACGACACCGGAAGGCAAACCCTCCCGACATCTAGTTCTCATCGTGTAGGGCGTGGACTACCAGGGTATCTAATCCTGTTTGCTCCCCACGCTTTCGCACCTGAGCGTCAGTATTGGTCTAGGAAGCCGCCTTCGCCACTGGTGTTCCTTCTGATATCTACGCATTTCACTGCTACACCAGAAATTCCACTTCCCTCTCCCATACTCTAGCAAGGCAGTTTCGGATGCAGTTCCCAGGTTGAGCCCGGGGATTTCACACCCGACATGCCAAGCCGCCTACGTGCGCTTTACGCCCAGTAATTCCGATTAACGCTCGCACCCTCTGTATTACCGCGGCTGCTGGCACAGAGTTAGCCGGTGCTTCTTTTGTAGGTTAAGTCATCCTCCCGACGTGTTAGGTCGAGAGCTTTCGTCCCTACCGAAAGGGCTTTACAACCCGCAGGCCTTCTTCACCCACGCGGCGTCGCTGGATCAGGGTTTCCCCCATTGTCCAATATTCCCCACTGCTGCCTCCCGTAGGAGTCTGGGCCGTGTCTCAGTCCCAGTGTGGCTGATCGTCCTCTCAGACCAGCTACGGATCGTCGCCTTGGTGGGCCGTTACCCCGCCAACTAGCTAATCCGATTTGGGCTCATCCATCAGTGCCAGGCCTTGCGGTCCCCGGCTTTCCTCCGTAGAGCGTATGCGGTATTAGCCCGGGTTTCCCCGGGTTGTCCCCCGCTGATGGGCAGATTCCCAAGCGTTCCTCACCCGTCCGCCTCTCGTCGCCAGGGTTGCCCCCGCGTTACCGATCGACTTGCATGTGTTAAGCACGCCGCCAGCGTTCAATCTGAGCCAGGATCAAACTCTTCACTTGAAGTCTTGCGACTTTTTGGTTCGGAGAGAATCCCAACTAGTTTTCAGTATTAACTGGCTAATTGGTACTCGGTCCGTGTTTGCGCTTGCAAACGACCGACGCGAGTCCCCACACAAATTACCTGTTTCGATTTTTAAAGAGCAGCCTCGGGCTTCCGCCGAAGCAGACCGCGAATTATGCGGCATTCTGCAGTTCTGTCAACACCATCTGGCAGATATTTCTGCCGGGACGCTGTCCAACCCGACCACCGGAAGACCGGGGTCACTGCGGAAGGGCGCGCAGTATAGCGACGCATTGCGGCGCGTCAACAGGCGCGTGAAAACACTGTTTTTCCCGAAAAACTTGACAACAGGAAACGCCGCGGAAAACAGCTTAAAACAGCTGCCTGGCAGCTGTTTTAAGGCGGGGACATTCTCCTTTTTCCGGTACGGGAAAATGGAGAATGTCCCCTATCCCGCAACGATGGTGACGCGTGCGACCCGGCGCTTGCCGACCTGCATCACGTGCACCGCACCGGGTGCGAAGCGCAGCGAGCCGTCTTCCACGCGCTCGCCATCGACTTTCACCGCGCCCTGCTTCAGCTGGCGGAAGGCGTCACTGGTGCTCGGCACCAGTCCCGCGGCCTTCAGCGCGTTCGCGATCCCGATGCCATCGGCGCCTGCCGTGAGCTTTACCTCGGCCACGTCCTCTGGCAGCGAGCCCTGCTGGAACCTGGCGATGAACGCGTCCCGAGCGCGCGCGCCGCTGCCTGCCTCGTGAAAGCGATCGACGATCTCCATCCCAAGCTCGAACTTCAGGTCGCGGGGATTACGGCCTTCGGCCACCTCGGTCTTGAGCCGCTCGATGTCGGCCGTCGCGCGGAACGAGAGCAGGTCGAAGTAACGCCACATCAGGTCGTCGGACACCGACATCAGCTTGCCGAACATCTCATCGGGCGGCTCGGCGATGCCGATGTAGTTGCCCAGCGACTTCGACATCTTGTTGACGCCGTCGAGGCCCTCCAGCAGTGGCATGGTCATCACGACCTGCGGCGGCTGGCCATAGGACTCCTGCAGCTGTCGCCCGACCAGCAGGTTGAATTTCTGGTCGGTGCCGCCGAGTTCCACGTCCGACTGCAGCGCAACGGAGTCGTAGCCCTGCACCAGCGGGTAGAGGAATTCGTGGATCGCGATGGGCTGCCCGGAGCGGTATCGCTTGGAGAAGTCGTCGCGCTCGAGCATGCGCGCGACCGTGTGGCGCGCGGCCAGCTGGATCATGCCCGCTGCGCCCATGGTCTCCATCCAGCGCGAGTTGAAATCGATGCGCGTGAGCTTCGGATCGAGGATCTTGAAGATCTGCGCCTCATAAGTCAGCGCATTCGCGCGCACGTCCTCGGGTGTGAGCGCGGGGCGCGTGGCGTTGCGGCCAGTCGGGTCGCCGATCAGACCCGTGAAGTCGCCGATCAGGAAGGTCACGTCGTGGCCAAGGCGCTGGAACAGCGCCATCTTGTTGATCAGCACCGTATGCCCGAGGTGCAGGTCGGGCGCCGTGGGGTCGAATCCCGCCTTGATGCGCAGCGGCCGGCCGGCCTCGAGCTTCTTCTCGAGATCGGATTCCAGCAGGATTTCCGCGGTTCCGCGGCGCAGTTCCGCGAGTTGTTCCTGTACGGGCAGCATCGGCTTTAAGTCACTCAGGGTGGGACGGCCGGCGGACTGTAGGGGGTTCACACCGGGCAGGCAATCGGCGGACGGTCACGAGATGGCCGTCACAATCCTGAAATGTGTCTCGCAACCGGCTGTTCCAACTCGAAAAAAAAGCCTTCCCGCGGTTGACTGGTGGCGCCTGCGCAACTAACTTATCGCATCCATTGAGCGGGGGCCGACTTTGCAATCGATCGACTTCTCCGACCGCGGCCCCGACGTTTCGACCGCAGCGTCCACTGGCCGTCGAATGTGGCTTGCCGCCGGCATCAGCCTTCCCGTGCTGGCCGCGGCCATTGCCCTGGTACTGATGCGGACACCGGCTTCGGACGCACCGGCCCCGGTGGACCTGACACCGCTCGCGGTCGCCACTACGGCAGCGGCGCCCGAAGCGATCGACGAAGGACCCGACAGCGTGGAAATCACCGTCCAGCCGGACGACACGCTCGACCAGATCTTCCGGTCCATCGGCATCGACATCGGTACGCTGGCATCGTTGCGGACACGACCCGAGGTGCGCAAGGCACTCGACATACTGCGTCCCGGCGACATCATCACGCTCACCTACGCAGATGGCGTGCTGCAGTCGCTCAACCGGCAGATCAGCGACACGCTCACGCTGAAGGTCTCCAGGGCCGGCGACGACTACGCGGTCAACTACATCGAGAACCCGCTCGAGACCACGGTCGTCAGTCACCACGCGCGCATCGAATCATCGCTGTTCGAAGCCGGCCAGCAGGCCGGCATCTCGTCGCGCACGATCATGACGCTGGCGAACCAGATCTTCGGCTTCGACATCGACTTCGCGCTCGACATCCGCGAGGGCGACGAATTCAGCGTGCTCTACGAACAGGAGTTCCAGGACGGCCGCTACGTGAACGACGGCCAGGTGCTCGCCGCCGAGTTCGTGAACAGGGGCAAGACACACCGGGCGGTGTGGTTCGAGTCGAAGGACGGCGAAGTGAAGGGGTACTACACGCCGGAGGGACGCGGCATGCGCAAGGCATTCCTGCGTGCGCCGCTTGACTTCACGCGCATCAGTTCGAGGTTCAACAGCGCCCGCAAGCACCCGGTCCTCGGGGTCGTGCGCGCCCACAAGGGCACGGACTACGCTGCACCGACCGGCACGCCAATCTGGGCGGCGGGCAATGGCCGCGTCATTTACGCCGGCCGCAAGGGCGGCTACGGCAACGTCGTGATCATCGATCACGGCAAGGGCATCTCGACTGTGTACGGCCACATGTCGCGCTTTGGTCGTTCGCTGCGTGTCGGGCGCTCCGTCAACCAGGGCGACACCATCGGCTACGTCGGCATGACCGGCCTGGCCACCGGCCCGCACCTGCACTACGAGTACCGCGTGAAGGGCGTGCAGAAGAATCCTGCATCGCTGCCGATGCCGACCACGGAGATCCCATCGGTATACATGGCGGAGTTCAGGTCGCAGGCGGAAGTCGCCCTGGCCAGGCTCGAAATCGCCGACCAGGACGTACCCGACCAGCGTTTCGCGCAGCGCTGATCCGGGATCCGCGGGGGCACCCGTCGCGCCCCGGCCGTAACCCCCCTTGTCCGGCCCCTGTCAGGCCGAGAACGACGACCCGCAACCGCAAGTGGTGGTCGCGTTCGGGTTGCGGATTACGAACTGCGCGCCCTCGAGATCTTCCTTGTAGTCGATCTCCGCTCCGGAGAGGTACTGGAAACTCATCGGATCGATCAGCAGCTTGACGCCCTGGTTCTCGACGCAGGTGTCGCCCTCTTCCTCGTTCTCGTCGAAGGTGAAGCCGTACTGGAAACCTGAGCAGCCGCCCCCGGACACGAAGACGCGCAGCTTCAGGTTGGGATTGCCTTCCTCGCGGATCAGCTCGCTCACCTTGACGGCCGCCGAGTCCGTGAAGACCAGCAGCGGCTCAGCCGCGACGTCGATCGACTCCTGCATCTCACTCATGTTCAGCTCCACTCCGGGCGCTTCGTCTGGTTGCGCGACCTCGGATTCTATCACCCCCGGCAGCCACTCACCGGGAGCTGCCGCGGGGCGGGTCCGACGGCGGGACCTCCTCGGCGCTGGCCAGATTGGTCACTTTCCACGGGAACGACTGCCGCAGGGGTGAGGCGAGGCGCTTGGACTGCACACTCACCTCGACCTCGAACGGCTGGAACTCGTCGGGCAGCGTTACCGCCTTCTGGATGGTCTGGAAATAGCGGAATGAGAAAGGCAACTGCGCGTCCGTTCGCCCGAGCAGCTGCCCGATGGAATACTTCGCGGGACGGGCGCCCTCCATCCCCTGGATGACGACCTGCACCAGGCCAGACAAGCTGCTGTCCTGGCGCATCGCCTGGATGAGCGTTACTTCAATCACGAACTCGTGCTGCTGGGTGCCAGGCCGCACTGCAAAACGCTGGATGCGCAGGCCCTGCACGCCGTCGGCCGGTGACACGATGCTGCGATAGAACGCCAGGTCGTCGCCCTGCCGCGCGAGCCTCGACTGCAGGTCCACGAGCGTGCTCTCGACCTGGCCATAGGCCTCGCGGTCAAGACGCCGTGCCATCTCGAGCTCGGCGACCTGGGCATTGAGCCTGGAAATCTCCGACTCCAGCCGGGTGGCCTCGGACTCCAGGGCACGCCGCTCGCGCGCGCTGGTGGCCGCGTCATGACCCGCCCGCAGTTGACCCTGGCGATGACCCAGCCAGAACGATCCCGCCATGACCACGATGACCGCCAGTGCCACGGCAACCCAGGGCAGGCGCGAATTCCAGCGTCTATTCCAGCGTGGACCCGCCGATGGCGCGGGCTCGCCGGCCGGCTCGGCCGCCACTAGTCAGCCGCCCCTTCGGGCTCCCCGGCGGCCGCTTGGCGCTCGTTTCCAGCGGCGCGGCGCGTCCTGGGCACCACGGAGCTGCGAAAAAGGTCGTCGGACCACCAGTCTGGATGAGGCGGTGGGCCGCCCGGAAACGCCGTACCAGCGAGTTCGCGCAGCGCACGCGCGTACACCTGCCGCTTGAAGTAGATGACTTCCCGCACCGGCGTCCAGTAGTCGACCCAGCGCCAGCCATCGAATTCCGGCTTCGAGGTAACGTCGAACCGGACGCGTTGTTCATCGGCGATCATGCGCAGCAGGAACCACCGCTGCTTCTGGCCGATGCAGAGCGGCCGCGACCTGTGCCGGACGTACCGGCGCGGCAGGCGGTAGCGCAGCCACTGGCGCGTACCGGCCACCACTTTGACGTCGTCCTGGCCGAGCCCGACCTCCTCGTGCAGCTCGCGGAACATCGCCTCCTCGGGCGACTCGTCCCGCTGCACGCCGCCCTGCGGAAACTGCCAGCCCCGACCGTCGCTGCGGCTGCACAGGAATACCTCGCCGCTGTCACGGATCAGCACGATCCCGACATTGGCGCGAAATCCCTGAGTGTCGATGAAATCAGCCATTGACCCGTAAGTTACAGACTTTGCAGCGTTTTTCAAAATTCGGGCCCGTGGCGCCTGGCGGCACCACCGGCCATCCGCCCGGGCACCATGTCCCCCCAGGTACCGCGCGCCTTGTCGCGGGGGATGCCGCCACCTACCCTTGCCGGGCCCCGGAACGGACCCGCATGAACCACCGCCTGACCCTGCCCGCCGCCTTGCTGATACTTGCCGTGGTCGCCACGGTACTGCTTGGACTGTCGCTGGCCATCGGCAGTTTCAGGTTGACGCCGTCCCAGATACTGGACGCACTGGGCTCAGGCACACCCACGCTCGCCCGTGACATCGTGCTGGAACTTCGGCTGCCGAGGGCGATGTCTGCGATGGCTGTCGGCGGACTGCTCGCCCTGTCTGGCGCGCTGCTACAGGTGCTGTTGCGCAACCCGCTCGCGGATCCATACGTACTCGGTATTTCCGGCGGCGCTTCAGTGTTCGCGCTGATCGCGATCATGGTCGGCCTGCCCGTGGCAGGAGTGGGCGGCGCAGCCGCGCTCGGCGCCTTCGCCACCTGCCTGCTGGTGTTCGCTCTGGCGCAGGGCAGCGGCGGATGGACCGCGACCAGGCTGCTGCTCACCGGCATCGTGGTTGCGGCCGGCACCGGATCGGTCGTCAGCCTGCTGCTGGCGACCAGCGACGATGCCGACCTGCGTGGCATGGTTTTCTGGCTGCTCGGCGACCTGTCGCGGGCGCAAGGCTGGCCCTGGCTTCTCGCTCTCCTCGGTCTCGCGACGATCGTCGGCGCGGCGCTCGGCCGGCACCTGAACGTGATGGCTCGCGGCATCACACAGGCCGCAAGTGTCGGACTCGACGTGCGTCGTTTCCAGTTACTGCTGTTCGTGTTGAGTTCGCTGTTGACCGGTGTCGCAGTGAGTACGGCAGGCAGCATCGGCTTCGTGGGACTCGTGACGCCGCACCTGGTGCGGCTGATGCTCGGCAGCGACAACCGCATCGTGTTGCCGGTCTCTGCGCTGCTGGGCGGCATCCTGCTGATGGCCGCCGACCTGGCCTCGCGTGTACTGATCGCGCCGCGGCAATTGCCGGTGGGCGCGCTCACCGCGATCGTCGGCGTTCCGGTATTCCTGCTGCTGATGTCCCGGCAGCGCCAGGCCTAGGCGTCGATCCCTAGGGGGTGATCTCGAACGCCCCGCCGCCGCGTTCCTTCGCCCGGTGCATTGCCGCGACCGCGTTGGCCACGAGGTGGTCCGCCAGCGCTTTGCGGTCTGCGTTGCGGGCCGGCTCGATCGCCGCGATCCCCATCGAGACCGTGAGCCGCAGTTCGATGCCGTCGCCGAGGCCGACCGTGCTGCGGGACACCGCGGCGAGGATCCGCCGGGCCAGCGGAATCGCCTGCTGCCCGTCGGTCGACGGCAGCACGACACCGAACTCGTCGCTGCCGATGCGGGCAGTGGCATCGCTCGCGCGTACCTGCGATTCGATGCGCCCGGCAATCTCCCGCAGCACGAGGTCGCCGGCCGGTTGCCCGTGCCGGTCATTGACCTGCTGGAGCCGATCCACGTCGACCACGAGGCAGGCGACACTACCGCCGTAGCGCTGGCAGCGGGCGACCTCCTCGCGCAGTCGAGCCTGCAGATAGCGTGCGGAATTCCAGCCCGTGAGCGGATCGGAAAAGCTGCCGCGCAGCAGCCGCGCGCGATCGACGAGCCTGTCCACGCTCGCCGAGAGCACGGTTGCGACATGGCCGAGAAGTCCTGCCTCGGCCAGCGCCAGGCCCGGCATGGCGCTGCAGGAGCCGACACTGTAGGTCCCGATCAGCCGTCCGCCGCGCCGCAACGGCAGCATCAGCAGCTGCGTCAGGCAGAGCGACGATTGAAACAGCAAGTCATGGTCAGCGGCACGGTATTCGCCGCACCACGGTGCGTGCAGTACGCCGAGCTGCGGCGCGCGTCCCTCGAGGCTGTCAACGAAAGCGACTGGCATGGCCAGCTGCGGGAGGACTCCGGCGCCGACCGTCAGGTGACGCAGTTCGTCGGTCGGGTCGGCGAGGATCAGCGACACGGCCAGTTCTTCATCCGGGGCGCCCGGCGGATTCGCGGCCGCCTCGAGCCACGCCGCAAACGAATCTGCGGTGAGCAGCGCACTTTCCCAGTCCAGCACGGACTGCAGCATTTCCTGCGGCATCATGCCTCCCGCCCCAGCGCCGCCTTGCGCACCATCAGGTATTCACGGCCTCGGAGCATCATGTCGACGAATCCGGCTTCGTCGTGCTCGTGCACGGCGCGCGCAAGTCGATCGACGGCGGCCTTGAGTGCCCCGACCGCGTCCTCGCCATATGCGTTCAGGCTCTGGATCTCGTAGTAGAGCTCCGGGTTCTCGGCGGCGACACGGGTAGCGACGTCGAGCTGCGCGTCGAAGGTCGTGCTCGACATGCGCGCCAGCCGCGGCGCCGCCTCACCGCTCTCCGCGAGCGCGGTGAAGAACGCGATGTTGAGCGCGTGCGACAGGCCGAGCACGAAGGCGATCAGCCGGTCGTGCTCCTCGAGTTCCATGACCACGAGGTCGGCCATGGTCGATTCGAACAGCGCCCGCGCTTCGGCCAGTGCTTCATGGCTGCCGAGGTCGATGAAGATCACATGCCTGCCGGACAGCAACTCGGTGTCCGGGCCGAACATCGGATGCACCGACGTCACCCGCACGCCCGCGTCGCGCAGCGCCGCGAGCCCGGTCCGCAGCGGCGTCTTCAGCGAGCCCAAGTCGAACACCACGCCTTTCGGGCGGCGCCGCGCTATCCCGAGCAACACCTCGTTGGCGATCTTCAGCGGAGTGGCAACGATGATCAGGTCGTGCCCGAGATCCGTGGCCTCCCAGTCCGGAAACCACTCGTAACCCGGAACCTCGCCCATGGGATCGGCAATCGTTACGCGAAACCCCTGCGAGGCGAGGAAGTCGGCAGTCCAGCGCCCCATCTTGCCGCGGCCACCGATGACCAGCGCCGACCTTCCCGTACCCCTGCCCTGCGCGGCGACGCGCGCCTGCTCCTGGGTCGTGAGCGAGCCACGAATCAGCGAATGCAGGATCGACTCGGCGAGCGCGGGGGAAATGCCGAGTGCCTCCGCGTCGCGTCGCGCCTTGAGCAGCACCTCGCGTTCGCGGCGGAAATCGCGCGTGGACTGGCCGGTGGAGCGCTTGGCCGCCGCGATCTCCTTGCCCAGCGCCTGGCGCTCCGCAACGATCTCGAGCAACTGCCGGTCCAGGACGTCGAGTCGCGCGCGCAGGTCTTCGAGAGATTTCATGAGGCCTTCAGGCAGTCGTATCCAGCCACTTTTACCGGTCCCCAGCCGCTCCCGCAAGCGAGGCTTCCGCAACATGAATACGGCGCTCGGGCATAATCCCAGCTCACCCCACCCACGAGCTGACGATGTTCCAGAAAGGCTCACTGCCCGCTTCCCTGCCTGCGGATCCGATGCCGTTGTTCGCGGAATGGCTGGCATACGCGCGCGAGCAGAAGGCGCAGCGCAACCCCGACTCGATGGCTCTCGCAACGTCCACGCCGGACGGCCAACCCGCGGCGCGCATCGTGCTGCTCAAGCGACTGGTCGCCGACCCCGGCTACGTGGTGTTCTACACAAACTACGACAGCCGCAAGGGCCGGGAGATTGCGGCCAACCCGCGAGTCGCGGGCCTGGTCCACTGGGATGCGCAGGGTCGGCAGGTGCGGCTCGAAGGCCGCGTCGTAAAATCGCCAGCCGCCGAGAGCGACGAGTACTTCGCGAGCCGCGCGCTGGACAGCCGCATCGGTGCCTGGGCCAGCCTGCAGAGCGAACCGCTCTCCTCGCGCGCGACGCTGCTCCGGCGCGTCGCAGAACAGGCGGCACGCTTCGGCACCAAGGTGCCACGGCCGCCACACTGGGGCGGCTATCGCCTCTGGCTTGACGCGGTCGAACTCTGGAACGAGGGCGCGTTCCGTGTCCACGATCGCGCGCGATGGACGCGCAGCCTCGCGCCGGACGGTGACGCTGGCTTCATTGCCGGCCCGTGGGCTGCCACGCGGCTCTATCCCTGAGCCGTGGCCGGACGGACCTTCCTCGGCACGGTGCGCCTCGCGCTGCTGCTCGCGGTGCTGGTCTTCGTCGCGCTGGGTGCATGGCTGGACCGCCGACGCAGCACGGACTGGGACGACACGCTCCGGGTTACGGTATACCCGGCCCGGGCCGACGCTGCGGGCGCGGCAACGCCCTGCGCCGCCAACGTGGACGCCTCCGACTTCGACGACGCGGCATCGTTCCTTGCTCGAGAGGCCGCCGCCCAGGGCGTAGCGCTCGAGGAGCCCGTGCGATTTCGAGTCTCGCAGGCAGCCAGGGAGCCGCCACCCGCGCTTGCCGCAAACCCCGGCCCGTTCAGCGTTGCCTTGTGGAGCCTGCGCCTGCGCTACTGGGCATGGCGAGTGGCGGCCAACGACCCGCTCGCGAACCCGGACGTGCAGGTGTTCGCCGTCTACCAGGCGGGAGATGGCAGGCACGCCGCGCCTGATTCGACCGGACTCCAGAAGGGTCTCATCGCAGTTGCGCATCTCTTCTGCGGCAACGACGCGGTCGCGGGCAATGCCGTGGTCGTCACCCACGAACTGCTGCATACGCTGGGCGCGACCGACAAGTACGACCGCAGTACGGGCCAGCCGCTCGCGCCCGAGGGACTCGGCGATCCCGGGCTGTCGCCCCTCTATCCGCAAGCCACGGGCGAGATCATGGCAGGCCGCATCGCCATGGCCGCACACACGGCAGTCATTCCGGACAGCCTGGACCAGATGACGGTCGGGCCGGGCACGGCGCGCGAAATCGGCTGGCTGCGATGAAAGCTGGAAGCACAGGCGAAGCGCTCGCCTGCACCGATGTCACGGTGAGCGTGCCGGGACGCCCGCTCGTCGAGCACTTCGACGCGGTCTTTCGCCCCGGCCACATGATCGCGGTGCTCGGCCGCAATGGCGCGGGCAAGAGCTCGCTGCTGCACGTGCTTGCCGGGCTCCGGCCGCCCGCCAACGGCGACGTCCGGTGGCTTGGGCGATCGATCGATCAATGGTCGCGGCGGGAGCTCGCACGCCATGTCGGGTTCCTGGCGCAGGCCAGCGAGGACCCCTTCCCGGGTTCGGTGCTGGAAACCGCGCTGGTTGGTCGTCATCCGCACATCGGGTTCTGGCAATGGGAGAGCGAATTCGACCGCAGCGTGGCCGGTCGTTGCCTCGAGGCAGTGGACCTCGCGGGCTTCGAGCAGCGCGAGGTCGAAACGCTCTCTGGCGGTGAGCGCCGCAGGCTGGCAATCGCCGCGACGCTGACGCAGGAACCGCACATCTATATTCTCGACGAGCCGGTCCAGCAACTCGATCCACGGCACCAGCTCGAAGTGCTGCGCCTGTTTCGCGCGCGCGCCGACGCCGGTGCCTGCGTCATCATGAGCCTGCACGACCCCGGCATCGCCGCCTGCTATGCCGACGAATCGCTGCTGCTGTTCGGCGACGGGCGCTGGCTGAAAGGCGCGACCGAAGACGTGCTCGGCGAGGAATCGATCGGCACGCTGTACGGTGTGGCCGTTCGTGAACTGCGCTGGGATGGCGGCCGCACCTTCGTTCCCGCCTGAGGTCCCGAACCCAGCCCAGGACGGCCGGCCACTGCTCGTGCGCGCATGCACGACCGGCAACTCCATCCCACAGGCGCGCTTCGTTGCTGGCGGCTCAATGCCCTTTGCGAGCGGCCCTTTGAGGAAAGACGAGTATGCAGGCGACGATGAAAGCCAGCAGCACGGCCGAGGACGTATACCGACTGAGCGCCAGGCCGCCTGCACCGAGGGGCTTGTCGAGGAAGTCCCCGAGTACCGCGCCAAGCGGCCGCGTCAGCACGAATGCCACCCAGAACAGGATGGTCCGCGAGATGTCGGTCCTGTAATACGCGGCGACCACGAGGCCCAGCAGCGCGCTGAACAGGGCCGCACCGCCGACATAGCCTAGCCCGGCGGTATCGGCGGTCCAGTCGCCGAGCGCCGTGCCCAGCGTCTGGGAAAACATGATCGTCACCCAGTAGAACGTCTCGGACGCCGGGGAACTCACCGTGTCGACCGCAATCGAGCCCAGGGTCCGATACCACGTGAACAGCGAGATCAGCAGCAGCGCGCCGAGCAGGGTCGTACCGCCCGCGTAGCCGATGCCCAGCGAACGGTCGGCGAAGTCTGCCAGCGTCGTGCCGACCGTCGTCGAGGCGATGATCGTTGCCCAGTAGAGGAGCGGGCGGTACTCCCGGGCGCCAATCTGGGCGGCGACAGCGGCAACGAAAATCACCGCAAAGATCGCCGTGCTTACCAGGTAACCGAGATCCAGCGACATCGACAACGCGTCGCCTGCCGTCTCGCCGAAGGTCGTGGCGGCGATCTTGATCACCCAGAAGAGTAGCGTGACCTCCGGGACCTTGCTCAGGCTGCGCACTACCTCGCGAGTCCCCGCGAGATCTCGAGCAGCAGCCGGAAAATGCGTTCGACCCCGCTCCACGCGTGGGGTCCGCCATGCATGCTGCGCAGGCGATCCAGCACCTGTTGCTCGCGCGCCTCGTCGAGCACCGGCACGCCCGCCGACCTCTTCAAAGCCAGTATCTGCTGGACGGTGCGCCCGCGTTCGTCGATCAACTGCAGTATGCCAAGGTCGAGTTCGTCGATCCTGGCGCGGAGTGCGGGCAACTGCTCCATCTGCCCAACGTGTCCGACGTCCTGGCGGGCCGCGTTCATGTCGACGCCCACCTTTTGGACTTCTTGATGATCCGGGCGGTAATCCAGAAGACCAGCATGACGGTCATGATGCCGACGACGACGGCTGTCGCCATCCTGTGCGCATCGATGCCGCCATCGGTCCGCCAGAGATTCCAGATCACCAGCACGCCCCAGGTCAGGGTCCAGCCCAGCGGCGTGCCGTATTCCTTGGTCACGACGCGTCGCCAGTTGAAGTGGTAGTCGGCCAGCGTCGCCCCGATGCCCGACATTCGCGGCAGCCAGCGCGGAACGTCCCGGCAATACTCGTCGAACGCGGCACCGAACTTGTCGCGCAGGTAGCTCTCTTCCGCGGCGACGATCGCCACGCAGACGAACACGTAGGCCGCCGTCAATACAACGGCGCAGAACCACGAGTTCGAGGCTACCGCGAGCCCGACCAGGATCAGCACATTGCCGACATACATCGGGTTGCGGGTATGCGCATAGAAACCGCCCGTGACGAGATCCTTTGCGTAGACGCGTCGGTCGCGGCCCCCGCGCACGATGTACTGCATCCCGATGGTCGTCACCCGGACCGCCTCCCCCAGTGCCGACAGTGCAAATCCAATCGCCGCGGCATACAGCGGGCGATCGAAAAGCGTTGGCGATGGCAGCAGCGCCAGCGGCAGGAACGCCGGGAAGACGATGGTCCGGTACTTGAACAGGAAATTGCCGATTGTCTGCAGCATGTTCAGGTCACTTGATCGCCACGATGCCGCAGAAGTTGTACCACTTGAAGAATACATCGACGTAACGGAATCCGGCCCGCAGCAGAAGCTCCCGGTTCTCCAGCAGCTTGTAGGGGATCAGCACGTTTTCCAGTGCCTCGCGCTTCTGCGCGATCTCGGTTTCCGAGTAGCCGTTGCGGCGCTTGTAGTCGTAGTAGTGCTTGATGAACAGGCGGTTGAAGTGCGAATCCTCGCCGAGAACCTTCTCGACCAGAATCAGGCCGCCGTTATCGCCCAGCCCCTTGTAGATGTCTGCTATCAGCTTCTCGCGATGCAGCGGCCGCAGGAACTGCAGCGTCAGGACCATCAACGCCAGCGACGCGTCCTTAATTTCGATGCCGGCGTGCAGGTCGACGCACTCGAGATTCACGTTGCGCTTCATGCCGCTTTCGCGAAGCTTCTGCTCGCACTTGACCAGCATGTCCTGCGAATCGTCAACGCCGACGAAGTTGACGTTCTCGGGCAGTGCCCGGTCGAGCATCAGCATGGTCGTGCCGGTCGAGCAGCCGAGATCGTAGACGTTGCTGCCCGGGACCACGATGTCCTGTGCGAGCTCCGAGACCATTCGCTGGATCTCGCCGTAGAAAGGCACCGACCGCGAGAGCATGTCGTCGAAGACCTGCGCGACTTCCGCGCCGAATCTGAAGTCCGCGATGGCCTCGCGTGGCTCGGCGAACACCTTGTCCTGGGCTGTCGTAATCGTCATCGCGCATTCCCTCGTGGGCGGAGGACCCGCCTGTGGTGGTATGTAGACAGGATGACCGCCCGTTGCGTCGGGAATCGTTAGCGATACGTTAGTTTTCCGTTAGGCGCCGGGCGCACGCTCGTCAAAGGCGACCTCGAACCGGGATCCGCCCCCAGGTCGCTGGCGGGCGGAGGCCCGCCACCCGACCCGCCCGCAGACGCGGCGGATGAGGTCGAGCCCAAGGCCCGACCCGCCGCGGGTGTCGCTGCGGTAGCCCCGCTCGAAGATTCTCTCGAGGTCCACGCCCGCGAGCCCGATGCCTGTGTCTTCGACGATCAGCCGGCCTGGCTCCAGGACCACGCGCACGGTACCGTGGTCGGTAAACCGGATGGCGTTCTCGACCAGGTTACGCAGCACGATTGCCGCGGTTTCGGGTGGTGCGCCGATCCATTGCTCGCCGCCGCACTCGACAAGCAGCTCGAGTCCCTTCCCCTCTGCGAGCGGCCGGAATACCTCCACCGTGTCGTTGACGACCTCGCGCAGGTCAACGCGCGCGGGCGCGGCGCCAGGTCCTCCCCTGCCGACGAACAGCAGCGCGTCCACCACCGACATCGTGCGCCGGGCAGCGCGCGCGATCCGCCCGACCCGCTCGCGCGTCGCGCCAGTGACGGTCGAGTCGTCCAGCAGCAGCTCCGAGGCAGTGGCTATTACCGAGGTCGGCGTCCGAAGCTCGTGGCTGATGTCGTCCGTCAACGAACGCTCCCGCTCGAGCAGGTGAGTAATCCTGCCCTGGTAGTCGTCCAATGCCTGTGCGATCGCCCGCGTCTCCGTGGTCTGTCGGCCGGTTGCGAACGGCGGCCCCGGGTTGTCCGGATCCAGGGTCCTGATGCGCTCAACCAGCGTGGAAATGGGCCGCAATGCGGTGCGCGAAAGCCTTGCTGCGAGCAGCAGCGACAGCAGGAAGGCAATGATTGCAGAGCCTGCTCCGATGCGTATCAGCCACTGTTCGAGGCGTTCGACATTGCCGATATCCATCACTACGGCGTGGATGTATCCGCCTGCGATCCGCTTGCCGGCCAGCACGTCTACCCCGTCATCCCACTCGATCTCGCGCAGGCCTGCCGGCATTTCACGCAGTGGCGCGGGAAGGCGCTGCTGCTCGGCGGCCGGCACCGTCCAGTGCCTCATGCCCGCCACACGCTCGCCCGACCGCTGTGCGTCCAGGGTCGTCGCGCGATCTGGCATCTCGTCGAGTTCCATCGTCACGACGCGCTCGAGCAGCTCGTGCTCGAATACCTTGACGAACAACCCCAGCGCAATGCCGAACGTTGCCACCAGCAGCGCGGCGACACCGAGCAATGCCCACAGGAAGCGGCGGCGAAGCGAATGCTCAGCGTGGGTCGGCATCGTTCGCGAGCCGGTAGCCGACACCGTGGATGGTGTGCAGCAGGCGCGGCAGGTCAGGCGGATCGATGGCCTGGCGCAGCAGGTGTATGTGCGCCCGCAACGCTGCATCCGACGCGGGCGGCGCCTCGCCCCACAGCAGTTCCACCAGTTGTTCGCGCGATACGACACCGGGCGCGGTTCGCATCAGCACTTCCAGGATGCGCAGTCCCGACGGCGTCAGGCTGCACCTGGCCTCCCCGCGACGCACGGACAGCGTATCCACGTCGAGCACCAGGTCGGCCACGCTGAGCGAGCCACCGCTCGCTCGTCCACGCCTGGCAATTGCCGACAGGCGAGCGGAGAGCTCCTTCAGGGAGAATGGCTTGCGCATGTAGTCGTCCGCGCCCGCCTCAAACCCGGCCAGCACGTCCGATTCGAGGTCGCGGGCCGTGAGCATCAGGACCGGTGTGGCCACGCGGGCTTCCGTGCGCAGACGCCGGCAGACGTCCAGCCCGCTCATGCCGGGAAGCCCCACGTCGAGCACGATGACGTCGTACCGGTTCCTGGAGCACAGCTGGATGGCAATCGATCCATCGGCCGCGTAGTCCACCTGGTGCCCGGCGGACTCCAGGAACTCACCCAGGTTCGCAGCGAGGTCCCGATCGTCCTCGACCAGCAAGATGATCATGGGCGAAGTCTAGCGCGCCGGGCAGCCGATTGACCGCCTGAGTGGCCCTCACCCGGGCGGAATTCGAGTCGCGTTTTCCTTGAGCCAGGAGTCGAAGGTCTGCAGTGCAGGATTCAGCGAGTGCGAGAACTCCACACTGCGTGCTGCGCAGAACTCGTCGCTGAAGTCCTGGTTGAACTGGAACATGTTGCCCAGGTCGTCGGCGCCCGGGAATCCAAAGCTGCGAAACACGGCCGGCGTAACCGGGTCATGGCGCACCTCCTCGCCCAGCGCTTCGGAAAGCATGGCCGCCATTTCCGCCCCGGTGAGGTGCTGCCCCGCGATGCCGACCGTACGGCCGGTGAGTTCCGTGCCGCGGCGGAAAATTCCGTGGGCACAACGACCGATGTCCTCGGCGGCGATGCCCGGGAGCTTCCTGTCGCCCATCGGCAGCACGAATGCGAGCTTCCCGTCCGCGCCGCGCTTCGGGCCCATGCCGAAATGAATCAGGTTGTCCCAATAGAACGAGGTCAGCAAAAAAGTCGTTGGCACTCCCGAGTCGCGGAACGCCTGGTCGCCCTCGCCCTTGGCGTCGAAGTGAGGAACCTTGTAGCGGCCCATCAGCGTCGGCATGCGCTTGTCATCAAGTGGAATCCAGCGGCGCGAATCCTCCAGCGTGGACCAGACGACGTGCCGGACACCTGCATCGCGCGCCGCACCCGCCATGGCGTGGGCCTCCGCAATCTCCTTCTCGGGCGAAAAATGCGCCCAGAAGAACGTGACGCAGTAGGCTCCATGCGCGCCATCGAATGCGCGGCGCAGGCTCGCTGCGTCGTCGATGTCCGCGGCGACCACCTCGGCACCCGCGTCTGCCTTGGCCTTTGCCGCGGTTGAGCCAGTGTCCCGGGTAATCGCCCGGACCGCGAAAGGCCCGTCCGTATCGGCCAGGATCGAGCGCACGAGCCCTCCGCCCTGGGCGCCCGTTGCCCCGACGACGGCAATGATCTTTCTGGCTGTCATGGTCTTCTCCTCACTGAATATCCCGTTCTCGCTTGCGCTGCCGCAGCAGCACATCAGGCTTCTGCCATCGAGCGAGAGCCTGCCCGTCAACCCCTGATCGCGTCTAGTACCGGCTGGTGCAAACGGCCGTTGGTCGCGAGCACGTCTCGGCCATCGATCCCGAAGCTGCCGCCGTCCAGGCTGGTAAATCGACCGCCCGCCGCCTCGACGATCACTGCGCATGCGCCGACGTCGAGGACGTTCACGTCGGACTCGACGACCGCGTCGATCCGGCCCGACGCGAGCAAGTGGTAATGCAGGAAGTCGCCGTAGCCACGGATCCGGCTGAGCCTGCCAACCAGCCGGCCGAAGGCCGGCCACTGTGGACCGGTCGCCAGCGTCTTGAGGTTGCCGGTCGAGAGCGCCGCAGCCTCGATCTCGCCTACGGTGCTCACGCGTATCGGCGCGTCGTTCAACCACGCGCCGACGCCGATTTCGGCGAAGGCCAGTTCACCGTAGACCGGCGCCGAGGACACGCCAACGATCAACTTCCCCTTGTGCATCAGCGCAATCTGTGTCGAGAACATCGGGTACTCACGGACGAACGCCTTGGTCCCGTCGATCGGATCCACGATCCAGACGTATTCGGCATCGAGCCCGCTCGACCCGGTCTCCTCTCCGTAGAAGCCGTGCTGCGGGAACTTCGCAGCCAGGATCGCGCGGATGGTCTTCTCGGTCTCGACGTCTGCCTCGGTCACCGGCGACTTGTCGGCCTTGATCGTGATCGCGAGGTTCGACTGGTAGTAGTGGCGAACGACGTCAGCCGCCGCGTGCGCGGCCTCGAGGGCGGCGGCGAGGTGGATGGAATGAGTCATCTTTCAGCCCCGGGGTTGGAGGTAGCGGCCATGGAGTCGGAACCCGGCCGATTATCGCCGTTTTGAATACGGCGCGTCCTGGCAGCCCCGGCACCCCGCGCCTGGACTGCGCGCGCTCGCGCTTTTTGCCCAATGAATCCAGTCTCTGCGCACCGGTTCCCCAGGCCCGGGCATTCCACGCTTGACCCCGCTACGCTCGCTCCTTATCGTGCCGGCACCTGTAGGTGATCCCGCGCTTAATGGCGCGGGAGTACGGGAAGCCGGTCAGATTCCGGCGCTGCCCCCGCAACGGTAGTCGAGTCTAGCCCGCATCAGCCGGACGGAATATCCGGCACCCACTGCGCAACGCGCGGGAAGGGGATGCAGGCGGGACCTGAGCAGGTCCACTCGAAAGCCCGGAGACCGGCCTGCCGGACGAGTCCAGCTTCGCGGAGGGCGAACGGCCGGGATTGCGCCGTTCGCGCCCCCGACCCACACCCCCACGATGCTGGCCAGCAACTGTCCCTGCGGGCGTGCATGGGGGTTCGGATGATGCGTCGATTTTTCATTCCGCTGCGCATTCCAGTGAGGCTGGCATGCGGGGCGCTGGTCGCCGCTGTGCCTGCCGCTGTGACGGCAGCCGCCGGCGAAGAACTGGCTGACGAAGAACTCGTCGTCACCGCCACGCGAATGCCGCTGCCAGAAAGCGAAGTTCTCGCGTCCACGGTCCTGGTCGGCCGCGACGCGATCGAACTGAGCGGCGCGAGCGATCCTGGTGACATCCTGAGGTTTCACGCAGGCCTGGACCTGGGGCGCAACGGTGGCCCCGGGCAGACCACCGCGGTATTCATCCGCGGCGCCAACAGCAACCAGACGCTGGTGATGGTGGACGGCATACGCATCAACCCCGGGACGATCGGGCTGGCCGCCCTGCAGAGCATCAACCCGTCGTTGATCGAGCGCATCGAGGTGGTTAAAGGCCCACGATCGGCCCTGTGGGGCACGGACGCAATCGGTGGCGTGATCAACGTGATCACGCGCCGCGAGGCGGGCGACCGGTGGACGGCCGAAGCCGGTTACGGCGCCTACGACACCGAGCAGGCCAGCCTCAACGGCGGCATGTCGATTGGTGCCGCTCAACTCGGCCTCGGTGTGGCCTGGATCGACAGCCAGGGCTTCCCGACGCGCAGCGACGACGACGTCGATCGCGGCTTTCACAACCTGAGCGGCACGGCGACGCTGCGCGGCGACGTGGGTCCAGCGGACGTGGCGCTGAGCTACTGGCGCGCTGCCGGCACGACCAGCTACTCGGATTATTTCCTCGCGCCCGTCGACCAGGATTTTGCCAACTCGACGATCGCGCTGCGGGTCGGCGTTCCGCTCGGCGACGCGCTGTCCGCGAATTTCACAGCGAGCCACTTCGACGACAGCATCGACCAGAACCAGTCGACCGATTACCTGCGCACACGTCGCGACACCATCGACGCGCAAGTCGACTGGCGTATCGCGTCGCAGACCTTGAGCACCGGCGCAATGGTGACGCAGGAACGCGCCAGCAGCCGCTCGTACGGGGACCAGTTCAAGTCGGACACGAGTGCAGTGAACCTCTATGTGCAGGACCAGGTGGCAGCCGGCCGCCACCGGGCACTCGCGGCGATCGGCTACACGGATCACGAGACCGCGGGCGATGCGTGGACCTGGAACCTCGAGTACGGCTACATGCTTGCCGAATCCACGCTGCTGTACGGGCTCGGCGGCACCGGCTACCGGGTGCCCGACGCGACCGACCGCTACGGCTACGGCGGCAACCCGGACCTGGTGCCAGAGCGATCGTTCAACCTCGAAGCTGGCGCGCGCCACCGGCTGAGCGGCACGCAGACCGTGTCGCTCGGATGGTTCCGCAATGAGATCGACGAGCTGATCGTCTGGGCTGCCGATCCCACCGACCCGTACGCCGGGCAACTCGAGAACGTGGACCTGGCGCGCATCGAAGGCATCGAGGCTTCATGGGAATACGCCGCGGCTCCATGGCAGGCACGGGTCGAGGCCATACACCAGAATCCCCGTAACGTGACCACCGGCGAGCGGCTGCTGCGCCGGGCAGAGAACAGCCTGACCATCAACGCCTCGCGAAGCTTCGGCCCGGTGGATCTCGGCGTGGACCTGCTCGCGACCGGCGAGCGCAAGGATTTCGGCTACCCCGAGCCCGTGACGCTCTCGAGCTACGTGCTGCTGAACCTGACGGCGCGTTGGCGCGCGACACCTGCTTTGACCGTGTCGGCGCGGCTCGAGAACGCGCTCAACGAGCAGTACGAACTCGCGGACAACTTCAATACTCCGGACCGCGGCCTGTACGTGACCGTCGGTTACTCGATGGGCGCCGGCAGCCAGCCTGCCCGCATCGTCGAGCAGCGGGGCGGGGACAGTGCCGGTTCGCGCGGCGCATACTCGGCATCAACCAGCGCGATGCGGACGGGACGATAATGGGACACCGGCTGAGCAGGATCTATACCCGCACTGGCGACGACGGCAGCACGGGACTCGGCGACGGCATGCGCGTGCCGAAGGAGCACCTGCGCGTCGAGGCGTACGGAACCGTGGACGAAGCGAACAGCTCGGTCGGCATGGTGCTGGCCGTGGCCGGACTGCCGGCCGACGTCGTCGATTGCCTGACCGCCGTGCAGCATGAGCTGTTCGAACTCGGCGGCGAACTCTGCATGCCGGGAGGCGGGACAGAAGTACGTGTGCATCAACGCCGACGAGGGCGACAGCGGCACGTTCGCGGACCGCATGCTCATGGAGGGCGACCCCCTCACGCTCATCGAGGGCGCCACGATCGCGGGCCTCAGTGTCGGCGCAACGCTCGGCCTGGTCTACGTGCGCTCGGAGTACCCGGACGCCATCCGCATCCTCCGCGGCGCGATCGACGTCGCCCGGGACCGCGGCTGGCTCGGGGCCGACGTGCTCGGCAGCGGTCGAGGGTTCGACCTCACCGTCCGGGCCGGTGCCGGGTCCTATGTGTGCGGCGAGGAGACCGCCATGCTGGAGAGCCTCGAGGGCCGGCGCGGCATGGTCCGCGCCAAGCCACCCCTCCCCGCGATGGAAGGGCTGTTCGGCAGGCCGACCCTCATCGGCAACGTCCTGTCACTCGCCGCCGTGCCCTTCATCGCCGAGCGAGGGGCCGACGCATACGCCCACTA
>JALHTE010000309.1 GCA_022865595.1 Steroidobacteraceae bacterium
CTTGAGTGCGGCGTTGCGCTGCCGGAGGGCTCGCTGGTACCGACGCCAGTGGTCAACAAATGATGGTTCCACGTGGAACACACCCCAGTCCAGGTATCGGCGCCGCTCCTGGGGCCCACCGTCGACCAGGCGATGCACCTCCGGATCGATAGCCTGCACCGGAAGGCGGGTGGCCAACTCTGCCAGACCCGTGACTGGGCGGCCCGCGTATCGCGCCTCAATACCGTCCGATCCCAGCCTCATGCCCAACGGTTGTGAGGCGCCGTTCTGGAATATCCGGCCAACCAGGCTGAATTGCCTAGCTCCTGTCCTGATCAGTGAGTCATTTCGCGTTGACCGGAATGAACGCCCACGGCCCAGGAAGAAGATTGCTTCGAGCAGGCTTGTCTTGCCGGAGGCATTTTCGCCGGTGATCAGGTTGCAGCGGCTGTCGAATACCAGCTCTGCCCGCTCAACGCAGCGGAAATTCTCGATCGCGAGCCTCTCGAGGCTCATCGAGTCGCGGCCATGGGATCGCCGCGTCTACAGGCGCATCGGCATGACAACGAAGCGCGCACCGGCATCAGCGCTGGAATGGATCAGGCAACTGCTGTTGCCGTCCGTCAGGCCAATTTCGACCTCGGGTCCTTCAATCGCTGCCAGCGCGTCGAGCAGGTAATTAACGTTGAAGCCGATGTCGAGCTCCGGGCCGTCGTAGACGACCTCGAGTTGCTCCTCGGCTTCTTCCTGCTCCGGATTGTGCGACTGGATCACGAGTGCTCCCGGCTTCACCGCAAAGCGAATACCCCGGTACTTCTCGTTCGACAGGATGGCTGCACGTTGCAGCGCCTGGCGAAGTTCCTCGCGTCCGGCAACCACTGCGAAGCCAGGATTGCTGGGAATTACCCGGCTGTACTCCGGAAAACGCCCATCAATCAGTTTGGAAGTGAAGCGAATGTCGCCAATCTGGACCCGAATATGGTTGCTTCCGATGCCAACTTCGAGAATCTGATCCTCACTACCCAGGATGCGCTGCAATTCGAGCACACCTTTCCGAGGAACGATGACCTGCTGCCCTGATTTTGCGCCCTCGGACAGCTCAACCTCGCACAAAGCCAGACGATGGCCGTCAGTCGCGACAGATCGGAGCATTTTTGCAGAAGTTTCCAGAAGCATACCGTTCAGATAGTACCGAACGTCCTGCTGGGCCATCGAGAAGTGCGTCTTCTCCAGCAATCGCTTGAAGTCCTTCTGCGGAAGCTTCAGCGTCTGCTGCGCGTCGATCTCGTCAACCGTGGGGAACTCAGACGCTGGGAGTGTCGACAGCGTGAAGCGGCTCTTCCGAGCCCGGACAAGCATCCGCTCGCCTTCCTGCGTCAGAGTTATTTCAACCCCGTCTGGCAGCGCGCGGCAGATGTCGAGAAGCTTCCGGCCAGGAACAGTGACGTCGCCAGCTCGTTGGACGTCCACCTCCGAACTGGCGACCAACTCGACTTCCAGGTCGGTCGCCGTTACGGACAGGCGGCCACCCTTAGCCGACAGCAGGACGTTGGCGAGAATCGGCATGGTCTGCCGACGCTCCACCACGCCTATCACCGACTGAAGGGGTCCGAGGATCGCTTCGCGCTTGGCAATGATCTTCATCGTGGTATGTCCGGAGATATTATCTGTATTTTTAGAATATCTATTACTACTGTTATTAGGGCGATCGCAAGCCGTGTACAACAGCTTTTTCTTCAATAAACACGGCAGCTTGCGTCAAGCGTAAACCACCGTGCAACAGCGGTTGAGCCTGTCCGCAGCCTGTGGACGAAATGTGGGCTTCTTCCGATGCACGCTTTGTCCACAGGATGCACACATCAACCTGTCAGGGTTCTCAACAGGTTCTGGTAATCCTCGTTCATGCGCGTCTGCGACGCACGCAGTTCCTTGATGACGCGACAGGCATGCAGCACGGTCGTGTGATCCCGGCCACCGAACGCGTCGCCGATCTCTGGAAGGCTGTGATTGGTGAGCTCTTTCGAGAGCGCCATCGCAACCTGCCGGGGGCGCGTGATGGAACGGCTCCGACGCTTGGAGAGCAGGTCTGCAACACGGATCTTGAAGTACTCCGCGACCGTCTTCTGGATGTTGTCGATCGTAACCAGCCGTTCCTGCAACGCAAGCAGGTCCTTGAGCGCTTCCTTCGCGAAATCCAGCGTAATCGGCCGACCCGTGAACTGCGAGTTCGCGATTACGCGACGCAGCGCACCCTCGAGTTCGCGCACGTTCGAGCGAATTCGTTTCGCCACGAAGAAAGCGACCTCCTCCGGCAATTCAACCGATGCAGCGGAGGCCTTGCTCATCAGGATCGCGACGCAGGTTTCCAGCTCCGGCGGTTCGATTGAAACCGTGAGGCCCCAGCCGAAACGGGACTTCAGGCGTTCTTCGAGGCCCGTGACTTCCTTGGGATAGCGGTCGCAGGTGAGTATCACCTGCTGCTGGCCTTCGAGCAGCGCGTTGAAAGTGTGGAAGAACTCTTCCTGTGAGCGTTCCTTGCCGGCAAAGAACTGGATGTCGTCTATCAGCAGCGCGTCGAGCGAGCGGTACGCCGTCTTGAACTCGTTGATGGTGTTGTGCTGCAGCGCGCGGACCATGTCGCCGACAAACCTCTCCGAATGCACGTAGGAGATGCGGGCGTCCTTGTTGCGTGTGCGAATCAGGTTACCGACCGCGTGCATCAGATGCGTCTTGCCCAGGCCGACGCCACCGTAGATGAACAGCGGGTTATAGGCACGGCCGGGATTCTCGGCCACCTGTATCGCCGCGGCGCGAGCGAGCTGGTTGCTCTTGCCCTCGACGAAATTGCTGAACGAGAAATCCGGATTCAGGCGCCCACCGATCTGCGGCAGCGCCACGGCTCGTTTCTGGCGTAATTCCGGCGTCCTGGGCTGCACCGTATCGCCGGTGTCGACCCGGCGTGTCCCGACCTCGACCACGATCTCGGGGGCCGGCGCAGGCACCAGTTCGTCGACCAGCTCCAGGATCCTCTGGGCGCAATTCTGGTTGACCCAGTCCACCACATAGCGATTGGGTGCCAGCAACCGCAGGCAGCCGCCATCGTCCACCGCCTGCAGCGGGCGGATCCAGGTGTTGAAGTGCTGGGCCGGGAGTTCCTCTTCGAGGCGGCGCAGGCACTGGTTCCAAAGAGTCGCTTCCACGACCGGCAGCCCCAGGAATGACGGCGATACAGCGCGTAGACGGGAAAGGGGCCGGAGTGTATACCGCCGCGGCACCTGTGGATATCTTTGCTCAGACGGTCCGCGGCCGCTACCAGGCGGGGTCGCTGGCGGTGCGTTCGGAAGGGGCCACCGCTACGCCAGGTGCACCCCTGGGGATGTTGACGCTCTGGACTTCCCTGCGTATGCTTTCCGGCTCTTTTATCGGGCCAGAGCATGTCGTTGTTTCTGGCCTAGTTTCCGGCAGACACGGAGCCGCACATGAAGCGCACTTATCAACCGAGCAACCTCCACCGCAAGAGGACCCACGGCTTCCGTGCGCGCATGGCCACTCGGAGCGGACGCCTCGTCCTGGCCCGTCGCCGCGCCAAGGGCCGCAAGCGTCTGTCGGTCTGACCACCGGGCCTGAATTTCCCGGACCGCCTCCCGCAGCCTTCAGCCTGCCGCGGGAGCATCGCCTCACCGACAAGCCGCAGTTCGATGCCGTGCACCGCACCGGCGTCCGCGCCTCGGATCCATTATTCATGGTGATTGCACGGCCCAACGGCCTCCAATACCCGCGCCTCGGCCTCGCCGTCGGTGTCAAGGCGGCCGGAAACGCCGTCAACCGCAACCGCATCAAGCGGTTGGTACGGGAGTCATTCCGCAGCCGGCAACTCGACCTGCCAGCGGTGGACCTCGTCGTTAACGCGCGTCCGGCGGCAGGCAAGGCACCTAATTCCGAGATCGCAGAGAGTGTCGCCGTTCTCTGGAACAGGATCGCCCAGCGATGCGCAAGATCCTGATCGGCCTCATCCAGCTGTACCGGTGGTTCCTGAGCCCGTTGCTCGGCTCTAACTGCCGCTTCTACCCGTCCTGTTCCTGCTATGCACAGGAGTCGCTGCAGCGCCACGGCGCGCTGCAGGGCACGTGGCTCGCGATTCGCCGCATCGGCCGATGTCATCCGTGGCACCCGGGCGGCTACGATCCCGTGCCCGATTCACTGCCGCCAATATTCAAGCGACCTTCTCATGGATAACCCACGCCTCTACCTGTGGATCGGCCTGGCGCTGCTGGCCTGGATGAACGTCATCCAGTGGAACCGCGACTACGGAGCCGTGGCGACTTCACCGCCGGCCGCGTCGGCGCCTGCCGCTGGCGACGTCACGCCTGCCGCGGATTCGGTCGCGGGCCAGCTGCCCGCGCTGCCGACAGACACCGGTACCCCTGCGGCAACAGCCGACGCCGCTCCAGCCGCGCTGCCCTCGACGGCGAGCGCCGCGGAACAGCCCAGCATTCGCGTCGTGACAGACGTGCTCGACATGGAAGTGAGCCTGAAGGGCGGCACACTGGTGCGCGCCGACCTGCTGCAGTATCCACAGGCCAAGACGAAGGACAGTCCGCCGGTACGCCTGCTGACGACGGCCGACGGCGGATATGAAATCGCGAGAAGCGGCTTGCGCGCCATCGGCGGCGGCGCCGAACCCACCCACCTTGCGACTTTCGCAGCTGCAGCGCGGGAATTCCGGCTCGCGCCCGGCGCAGAGGAACTGCGCGTACCGCTCACCTGGACCGACGGACAGGGCATGGTGGTCACGAAGACCTACACGTTCAAGCGCGGCAGCTACGAAATCGTACTCAGCCACGACGTCAACAACGGGTCGCCAGGCGACTGGAAGGCTGCCTCGTACGTGCAGTTCGTCCGGCACATGTACACGCAGAAGCGCTCGATGTTCGATGTCGAGAGCTACGCCTACCGTGGACCGGCGATCTACAACGGCCAGAAGTTCAGCAAGATCGATGTCAACGACGAGGACGAAGCGAAGTTCTCCGAGGCGTTCGCCGGCGGCTGGATGGCCGAGATGCAGCATCACTTCGTGACCGCTGCCGTTCCGCCGGTGAGCGAGACCTTCGATTACACACTTGGCGTCGAGGGCACGCATTCAGTGCTCGGGTTCCGCGGACCGCTGAAGAATGTTCCAGCCGGCACGACGGCGCAATTCAGCGACAAGATCTGGGTCGGGCCGAAGCTGCAGGAACAGTTGAAGGCCATGGGCCCGCGGCTCGAGCTGACGGCGGACTACGGCAAGCTGACGATCATTTCGCAGCCGCTGTTCTGGGTGCTGTCGAAGGTGCACGGCTTCGTCGGCAACTGGGGCTGGTCGATCATCATCGTAACCATCCTGCTCAAGCTCCTGTTCTACAAGCTGACCGAGACCAGCGGGCGCTCGATGGCCAAGATGCGCACGATCGCGCCGCGCATCAAGAGCATCCAGGAGCGCTACAAGGGCGACCGCGAGCAACTCGCCAAGCAGACGATGGAGCTCTACAAGCGGGAGAAGATCAACCCGGTCGCCGGGTGCCTGCCGATCGTGGTGCAGATCCCGGTGTTCCTCGCGTTCTACTGGGTGCTGCTCGAGAGCGTCGAGATGCGCCAGGCGCCGTTCATGCTCTGGATCCAGGACCTGTCGGCGAAAGACCCCTATTTCATCCTGCCGGCGATCATGGGCGCGGCGATGTACGGGCAGTTCAAGCTGAACCCGGCGCCGCCCGATCCGATGCAGGCAAAGGTGTTCGCCTTCATGCCGCTGGTCATGACGGTGATGATGGCGTGGTTCCCGGCGGGCCTGGTGTTGTACTGGATCACCAACACGGGGCTGTCGATCGCGCAGCAGTGGAACATCAACCGGGTCGTCGCGGCGGAGGCGAAGACCTCCCACTAGGCGGCGTGGGCGGCATACTCCGTGCCCATGACGCGCAACGAAACCGACACGATCGCCGCGACCGCCACGCCCCCGGGCCGGGGCGGTATCGGGATCGTCCGGGTCTCGGGTCCGGCCTGCGGGCCGATCGCCGCAGCGCTGCTCGGTGAAGTGCCGCCGGCGCGCCTGGCCACGTTGCGGGATTTCCTCGATCACTCTGGCGACCCGATCGACCAGGGCCTGGCGCTCTATTTTCCGGCCCCACATTCGCTGACCGGCGAGGACGTGCTCGAACTTCAGGGCCACGGCGGGCCGGTGGTGCTCGACGCCCTGTTGCGGCGCGTACTCGAGCTAGGCGCGCGACAGGCGGGGCCGGGCGAATTCACGCAGCGAGCGTTCCTTAACGGCAGGATCGACCTGGCGCAGGCTGAGGCCGTCGCGGACCTGATCGACAGCGAATCCGCGCAGGCGGCGCGAGCTGCGCTGCGTTCGCTGCGCGGCGAGTTCTCTGCGCAGGTGAATGAGCTGGTAGAGGCGATGCTCGAGCTCAGGATGTGGGTCGAGGCTGCTATCGACTTCCCCGAGGAGGAGGTCGACTTCCTGGCCGACCGGGCGCTTGGTGAACGCATGGCTGGCATCCGTGCGCGTTTTGCAGAGCTCTCCGAAAACGCGCGACAGGGCGCGCTGCTGCGCGACGGGCTCACGCTGGTGATTGCGGGCCGTCCAAACGCCGGCAAGTCGAGCCTTTTGAACCGCCTCGCGGGCTACGATGCGGCGATCGTGACTGCGACGCCGGGCACCACGCGCGACGTATTGCGCGAGCGCATCGAAATCGACGGCCTGCCGCTGCACATCATGGACACTGCCGGCCTGCGTGACTCCCCCGACGAAGTCGAGGCCGAGGGCATCCGCCGGGCGCAGCGCGAAATCGCCCGGTCCGACCGGGTGCTTTTCGTCGTCGACGCATCGGACGAGGGGGCGATGGCGGGGCTCGAGGCTGATCTCGCGGCGCTGCCCACCCAGGTGCCGTGCACGGTGGTGTTGAACAAGGTCGACCTCATGCCAGCGGCGCGCGGAATGGAGACTTCAGGCGCCGATGGTCGGGTCCGGATCCGGCTCAGCGCGACGACCGGCGTGGGACTCGAGCTGCTCCGCGAACACCTGAAAGACTGCGTCGGTTTTCACCCGTCAGAGGGCGGGGCGCTGTCGGCGCGGACCCGGCACCTGGATGCGCTGCGGCGGGCGAGGGCACATATCGAGGAAGCGCACCGCCTGCTCGCCGACCGTCATGCCGGCGAACTGGTGGCCCAGGAACTCACCGATGCGCAGCGCGAGCTGGGCGAGATCACCGGCGAGGTGACCAGCGAAGACCTGCTGGGGCGGATCTTCGGCAGTTTCTGCATCGGCAAGTAGCGGGCGCTTGCGTATTGCCCGTCAACGATCGTTCGACCTGGCGAACTCCGTCACGCCGCCCGATGGACTCCCCAGCCCGCGGCCAGTAGGCTCACTCGCCTCTCCAGTCATTACGCCCTGGAATGATCCAGGCGCGACAGGCATATGAAACAGCTTTCCGGCACCGACACGATGTTCCTGCAGATCGAGCACGGCAGCAATTTCATGCATGTCGCGTCGCTCGCGATCTACGACCCGTCCACAGCGCCGGGCGGCGGCGTGCGGTTCAAGGACGTGCTCAAGTTCTTCGCCTCGCGGCTCGAGCAGTTCCCGCCGTTCCGGCGCCGGCTGGTGACGGTGCCTTTGTCACTGGACCGCCCGTACTGGATCGAGGACCCGGGCTTCGACGTCGAGTTCCACGTGCGGCACATCGCGCTGCCGCAGCCTGGCGACTGGCGCCAGCTCTGCATCCAGGTGGCGCGGCTCCACTCCAGGCCGCTGGACCGAAGCAGGCCGCTGTGGGAGGCCTACGTGATCGAAGGGCTGCACAACATTCCCGGCGTGCCGAAAGGCAGCTTCGCCCTGTACAGCAAGATGCACCACGCCCTGATCGATGGTGAGTCCGGCACCGAACTGCTGAAGGCGCTGCACTCGGTCACGGCCGACCCGCTGGACTTCGACGCTGAGCCGGAGCAGCAGCGCTTCCACGTGGATCGAGAACCAACGGCCATCGAGCTGTATTCCCGCGCGCTGGTGCACCAGGTCGAGCGCGTGCCCGGACTTGCGAAATTCTCCTTTGACTCCGCGCGCCGGCTCGGCGCGCTCGGTGTCGAGGCCGTCACCAGGCTGGCCGGCGAGGGCGCCTTCAGCATGCAGGGCCTGCGCGGGCTGTTGTCCGGCGACCTGGGGTCGCTGTTGCCGAAGATGCCGCCGCAGACCCGCTTCAGCGGTGATGTGTCGGCGCACCGCGTGTTCGAAGCGGTGGGCCTGCCGCTTTCCGAGTTCAAGGTGATCCGGCAGCAGGTCGGCGACGTGACCATCAACGACATGTTCCTGTGCATCGTCGGTGGCGCGCTGCGCAGCTACCTGCAGGGCAAGAAGGAACTTCCCGAAGCCTCCATGTCGGCGATGGTGCCTATTTCACTGCGTGGCGCTGACAAGGGCGGCGACCGCGGCAACCAGGTCGCCATGACCATGATGTCGGTGGGCACCGATGTCGCGGACCCGGTGGAGCGGCTGCGCGCGATCCGCGACGGCGCCAGGACGTCGAAGGCGCTGACCGACGCGATCGGCAAGGAGTTCGCCCGCGACCTGATGGAGCACGTGCCTAACCTTGTTTCGCAGACGCTCGCCCGCTACGTGCAACCGCCACGCATAGGGCTCATCGTTTCCAATGTGCGCGGACCGGACGTACCGCTCTACATGGCGGGCGCCCGGCTGGTGAATTACTCGCCGATCAGCATTCCGACCCACGGTTTGGGCCTCAATGTCACCGGTTTCAGTTACGCGGGCACGATGTGGATCTGC
>JALHTE010000310.1 GCA_022865595.1 Steroidobacteraceae bacterium
C
The DNA here is from genome assembly GCA_022865595.1 of Steroidobacteraceae bacterium. GTDB lineage: Bacteria > Pseudomonadota > Gammaproteobacteria > Steroidobacterales > Steroidobacteraceae > RPQJ01. The sequence continues at coordinate 2 of JALHTE010000310.1, forward strand.
GCTGGTAGTGAGTGACCATCACGATGGCACGCTCTTCGTGCCGGAGGGTGTTGACCCCTGCGGCAACGACCTTGAGCGCGTCGATGTCCAGCCCCGAGTCGGTCTCGTCGAGCAGTGCGAGCGTGGGCTCCAGGATCGTCATCTGCAGCACTTCGTTGCGCTTCTTCTCGCCGCCGGAGAAGCCTTCGTTGACCCCACGGCTGAGGAAGCTCTCGTCCATCTGCATGAGTTTCATCTTCTCGCGCACGAGTCCGAGGAACTCGAACGCGTCCACCTCGGGCAGGCCGCGATGCTTGCGCAGCGCGTTCAGCGCAGCCTTGAGCAGGTAGACGTTGTTGACGCCGGGAATCTCGACGGGATACTGGAAAGCCAGGAACACGCCCTCGCGCGCCCGTTCCTCGGCGGGCATCGCCAGCAGGTCCCGACCGAGGTAGCTGACCTTGCCGGAGACGATCTCGTAGTCCGGCCGCCCGGCCAGCACGCCGGCCAGGGTGCTCTTTCCCGAGCCGTTCGGGCCCATGATGGCGTGCATTTCACCCGCGCGAACCTCGAGTGAGAGGCCGTTGAGGATCTTCCGTGAGCCGATCTTTACGTGCAGGTCCTCGACGCTGAGGATGATTTCGCCCTTGGCAGGCATGTCTGGTCTCCGTTTGTCGTTCAGCCGACCGAGCCTTCAAGGCTCACTGCCAGCAGGTTCTGGGCCTCCACCGCGAACTCCATGGGCAGTTCCTTGAAGACCGTCTTGCAGAATCCGTTCACGATCATGTTCACGGCATCCTCTGCGGAGATGCCGCGCTGCAGGCAGTAGAACAACTGGTCGTCCGAGATCTTCGAGGTGGTCGCCTCGTGCTCGACGACCGCAGTCGGGTTCTGTACTTCCACATAGGGAAAGGTGTGCGCGCCGCACTTGTCGCCCATCAGCAGCGAGTCGCACTGGGTGTAGTTGCGCGCGCCGTCGGCGCCGGGCAGCACCTTGACCAGCCCGCGGTAGGCGTTCTGGCCGTGGCCGGCCGAGATGCCCTTGGAAACGATCGTGCTCCGGGTGTTGCGGCCCATGTGGATCATCTTGGTGCCGGTGTCGGCCTGCTGATAGTTGTTGGCGAGCGCCACCGAGTAGAACTCGCCCACCGAGTTGTCGCCGCGCAGGATGCAACTCGGGTACTTCCAGGTGATGGCCGAGCCGGTCTCGACCTGCGTCCAGGAAATCTTCGAATTGCGGCCGCGGCAGTCGCCCCGCTTGGTGACGAAGTTGTAGATACCGCCGACGCCGTTCTCGTCGCCCGGGTACCAGTTCTGAACGGTGGAATACTTGATCTCGGCGTCGTCGAGCGCAACCAGCTCGACCACCGCTGCGTGCAGCTGGTTTTCGTCGCGCATCGGCGCGGTGCAGCCTTCGAGGTAACTGACGTGCGCGCCTTCCTCGGCGACGATCAGCGTCCGTTCGAACTGGCCCGTGTTGGTCGCATTGATGCGGAAATAGGTGGACAGCTCCATGGGACAGCGGACGCCCTTCGGTACGAACACGAAGGAGCCGTCCGAGAAAACGGCGGAATTCAGCGCGGCGTAGTAGTTGTCCCGGATGGGCACGACGGTGCCGAGGTAGCGCTCGACGAGCTCGGGGTGATTCTTCGCCGCCTCCGAGAAGGAACAGAAGATCACTCCTGCGTCGGCAAGCCGCTCCTTGAACGTGGTCGCCACCGACACGCTGTCGAAGACGGCGTCCACGGCCACGCCGGCAAGTCGGGCGCGCTCGTGCAGGGGTATGCCGAGCTTGTCGTAGGTCTCGAGCAGCTTCGGGTCGACTTCGTCCAGGCTCTTCGGGCCGTCGTTCTTGTTCTTCGGGGCCGAGTAGTAGGAGATCGACTGGAAGTCGATAGGCGGGTAGTGCACGCGCGCCCATTTCGGCTCCTTCATACGGGTCCACTGCCGGAAGGCCTTGAGTCGCCAGTCGAGCATGAATTTTGGCTCGCCCTTGATCGCCGAGATCAGGCGGACCACGTCCTCGTCGAGGCCGGGAGGCAGGGTCTCGCTTTCGATGTCCGTGACGAAGCCGTGACGGTATTTGCGGGCGACGATCGCCTCGATGTCGTGTTCGGTACTTGCCATCAGTCCTCCGGGAATGCCGTCCAGCACACTACACGCGCGTCAGCGGCTGCCACCCGCCTGCCAGCGAGCCGCGCAGGTCGGGAGCACGGATGCTGGCGTCGTGCGCGATCAGCGCCGTCAGCCGGACTTCCTCCAGCGACCGCCTGATCGCCAGGCTGACCTGCTGCCAGCTGTGGCCGACGCTGCAGCTCGCTTCGAGGCCGCACTGTCCGTGATCGCTGGCGCATTCGGTCAACGCGACCGGGCCTTCCACGGCGTCGATGATCTCGGCCGCGCTGATCTCGTCGGCAGGGCGGGCGAGCTGGTAGCCGCCCCGGGCGCCGCGGGTCGAGCGCACCAGCGTGGCGCGCTGCAGTTCCTTCAGGAGCTTGCTCACTGTCGGCAGGCCGATACCCGTACGCTCGGCAAGCTCCGGAGCGCTGTGCAGGCCCTCCGGCCGGTCCGAAAGGGCGGCGAGGATGACGGTCGCGTAATCGGTCAACTTGCTGATCCGCAGCATGGCGGGACATCACTCCATATTCTATACAGGACAATTTTAG
>JALHTE010000311.1 GCA_022865595.1 Steroidobacteraceae bacterium
CGTGCTGTGCAGCCCGGATCAGCCCGGACCCGCAACGCGGGCCCGCGCAGCGGGTCGTCGTCAAACCCATGGCGGGAGCTAGGACATGTCGCGCGAGGTCGTTCGTATCGGCTGCAGTTCGGGATTCTGGGGCGACAGTGCCTGGGCTGCGGACCAGCTGGTGCAGAGCGGCCAGATCGACTACCTGGTATCCGACTACCTCGCCGAAATCACGATGTCGCTGCTCGCGCGGGCCCGGCTGAAGAATCCGGAGGGTGGCTTCCCGCCCGATTTCGTCCACTCCCTGGCGCCGCTGCTGCCCGAACTGCGGCGGCAGGGTATTCGCGTGGTGTCGAACGCCGGCGGCATGAACCCGCGCGGCTGTCGCGCCGCGCTGGAGAAGGCCGCGGCGGCCGCGGGGCTCTCGTTCAGGATCGCCGTGGTCGAGGGCGACGACCTGATGCCACGGCTGGCCGAACTCGCCGCCATCGCTCCGCGGGACATGTTCTCGGGAGCGCCGTTCCCGCAGCGTCCACTCAGCATCAATGCCTACCTCGGCGCACGCCCGATCGCAGCAGCGCTCGATGCGGGCGCGGACATCGTGCTGACCGGTCGCTGCGTCGATTCGGCCGTCACGCTCGGCATCCTCATGCACGAGTTCGGCTGGCGGGATGCGGATCACGACCTGCTCGCGGCCGGCAGCCTTGCCGGTCACGTCATCGAATGCGGGCCGCAGTGCACCGGTGGCCTGTTCACCGACTGGCGCGACGTGCCGGGCTGGGACGACATGGGCTATCCGATCGTCGAATGCACGTCAGACGGCGCGTTCGTCGTGACCAAGCCGGCCGGCACGGGCGGCCTGGTGAGCGTTGGCACCGTGTCCGAGCAGGTGCTGTATGAAATCGGCGACCCCACGGCCTACGTTCTGCCGGATGTCATCTGCGATTTCAGTCATGTGCGCATCGAGCAGGCCGGAGCGGATCGCGTGCGGGTTTCCGGCGCGCGTGGCAGGCCCTCCACGACGACCTACAAGGTCAGCGCCACCTTCCCCGACGGCTGGCGCGTCATCACCACGGTGATGATCGCCGGCCGCGAAGCAGCAGCCAAGGCGCAACGCGAGGGTGAGGCGATCATCGAGCGCACCCGTTGTCTGCTGCACAGGGCGGGGCTACCCGACTATCTGGAGACCTCGATCGAGGTGATCGGCGCCGAGGATACCTACGGGCCGCGGCGGCGGGCCGATCTTGCTGCGCGCGAGGTCGTCCTGAAGCTTGGTCTGCGGCACGAGTCCCGGGAAGCGCTGGAACTGTTCGCGCGCGAGATGACCCAGGCCGCCGTGGCGATGGCACAGGGCACCACGGGCCTGTTCGGCGGCCGGCCGTCGCCGTCACCGGTCATACGCCTGTTCTCGTTCCTGCTGGACAAGGGACAGGTGGCCGCGCGGGTCTCGATCGAGGAGAGGGAACTCGAGGTGCCGGTGGCGCGCGGCGAGGCCTTCGTTCCCGGGCCACCCGCGCAGCAGTC
>JALHTE010000312.1 GCA_022865595.1 Steroidobacteraceae bacterium
CGGCTCAAGATCGGCTACAACCGCGCCGCGCGCATGATCGAGGCGATGGAGGCGGCCGGGCTTGTCGGCCCACTGCAATCCAATGGCAGCCGTGAAGTGATTGCGCCACCTCCGCCGGAATCCGACTGAGCAGCTGCATGAGATCCAGAAACGCCCGGGGCATCCTGCTCACAATCGCGCTGATGCTTGCTGCGGTGCCTGCCGTGGCCGTGGCCGCGGTCGAGGCCGACTCACTGGTGCGGGTCGAGGCGTGGCTCAAGTCCGTGCACACGCTGTCGGCGGATTTCGTGCAGGTGGTGCGCAACCGCGACGGGCAGATCAGCAGTCGTGTGACCGGCACGCTGTCGTTGTCCCGGCCGGATCGCTTCCGCTGGGACTACCGTGATCCTTACGTGCAGGTGATCGTCGCCGACGGCCGCAAGCTCTGGCTGTACGACGCGGACCTCGAGCAGGTCACGGTGCGGCCGCTGGAATCAGGATTGGGATCGACGCCGGCGATGCTGCTGTCCGGGACGGGTTCGGTTGGCGAGAGTTTCACCTCCGGGCCGGTTGAGCGAGACGGGGATTGGACCTGGTGCCGCCTCGTGCCAAGGCAGCACGGGTCGGATTTCGAAAGCGTGAGCCTGGGGTTCGATGATCGTGGCGGACTGGTTGCAATGCAGCTGGTGGACAAGCTCGGGCAGAGCACTGAGCTCAGTTTCAGCGACGTAGCGCTCAACCAGAAGCTGGATCCTGCCTTGTTCCAGTTCACGCCGCCGAAGGGCGCCGACGTCATCGGCGACACGAAGCCCTAGCGGCGATGATCCCGTTGCGTTACCGGCGCCTGTGGCTCGCGTTGAGCGTGGCTCTCGTGGGCGCGATCCTCTACTCCAGCCTTGCGCCCAGCCTTGCGTTGCCCACTCCGGAAGGCTTCGACAAGATCGAACACTTCACCGCGTACTGCGGGCTCGCCCTGTGGTTCACGGGTCTTTATCCGCGTGCGCGTTACTGGCAGGTCGTGACGGGCCTGCTCGCGCTGGGCCTCGGTGTCGAGATCGCGCAGGGCGCGATGCAGCTCGGCCGCAGCGCCGAGCTCTTCGACATGGTGGCAAACGCCGCGGGCGTCGGTGTCGGCCTGCTGCTGGCGCTGGCGCTTACAGGGGGCTGGGCGCACAGGTTCGAGACGTGGCTGGTCCGGCGCTGAGCCCCGCGCAGGAAGCTGGCTGGCGGCCGCTTGCCGACCGCATGCGGCCCGCGGCGCTGGACGAATTCGTCGGGCAGGCGCACCTGCTCGCGTCCGGCAAGCCACTGCGGCGCATGCTGGAAGGGCGCAGCCTGCATTCGATGCTGCTCTGGGGCCCGCCGGGTACCGGCAAGACGACGCTTGCGCGCCTCGTGGCACGCACCTGCGACGCGGAGTTCGTCGCGCTCTCGGCCGTGATGGCGGGCGTCAAGGACGTGCGTGCCGTAGTGGAGAAGGCGAGGGCCCTGAAACAGGACTCGGGGCGGCAGACCGTGCTGTTCCTCGACGAGGTACACCGCTTCAACAAGTCGCAACAGGATGCATTCCTGCCGTTCGTCGAAGACGGTACCGTCTGCTTCATCGGTGCTACGACCGAGAACCCCTCGTTCGAGATCAACAGCGCGTTGCTGTCGCGCGCCCGTGTGTACGTGCTTCGTTCACTGTCGCAGGACGACGTGAAGCAGGTGCTTGCGCGCGCACTCGAGCGCGAAGCCGGTGCCGGGGCAGGGCACGTCACGATCAACGCCGACGCGATGGATACGCTTGCCAGGGCGGCCGACGGCGACGCGCGCAGGGCGCTCAACCTGCTCGAGGTGGCGGTCGACCTGGCGCGGGTCGGCGGCGGCGTGGTCACCGAGGAGATTGCCTCGGAGGTCTCGGCCGGCGGCTACCGGCGCTTCGACAAGAAGGGCGAGCAGTTCTACGACCAGATCTCGGCGCTGCACAAGGCGGTGCGGGGAACAGACCCTGATGCCGCGCTCTACTGGCTGTGCCGGATGCTGGATGGTGGCTGTGATCCCCGCTACATCGCGAGGCGTGTCCTGCGCATGGCATCCGAGGACATCGGCAACGCCGATCCGCGCGCGCTGGCGCTTGCGCTGCAGGCCAGCGAGACCTACGAGCGGCTCGGCAGTCCAGAGGGCGAGCTCGCGCTCGCGCAGGCGGTGGTGTTCATGGCCTGTGCCGCGAAGAGCAACGCGGTCTACGTCGCATTCGGCGCCGCGATGGCAGACGCGAAGGAGCACGGCACGCTCGACGTGCCGCTGCACCTGCGCAATGCGCCCACCGGGCTGATGAAGTCGCTCGGCTACGGCAAGGGCTACCGCTACGCGCACGACGAGCCCGACGCCTACGCGGCGGGTGAGAATTACTTTCCGGAAGGCATGAAGCCGGCGCGCTACTACCAGCCGGTGGACCGCGGCCTCGAGATCAAGATCCGCGAGGCGCTGGAGCGGCGCCGGAGGAATGAAAAATAGGTGCCTGGCACCGAATTAATCGGTGCCAGGCACCGGATTTCAGGTTTCTCGTACAATTCGCTCTCTTTGCCGTAACCGCTCTGCCCAGGACGACCTGACCATGCTCGACGCCAAGCTGCTTCGTACCGATCCGGAGTCGGTCGCCCGGAACCTCGCACGACGCGGCTTTACGCTGGACGTCGAGCGCCTCCGCGCGCTCGAGGAGCGTCGCAAGGTGGCCCAGGTGTCGGCCGACGAGACGCGCGCGGCACGTAATGCGCATGCCAAGAAGGTCGGCATGGCCAAGGGCAAGGGCGAGGACATTTCCGGGCTGGTCGCAGAGGGCGAGACGCTCGCTCGTCGGCTCGAGGGCCTGGAGAAGGAACAGGTCGCCGTCCAGGCGGAGTTTGACGAGCTCGTGCTGGGACTGCCGAACATGCTGCACGACAGCGTGCCCGATGGCCGTGACGAAACCGCGAACGTCGAGCTGCGCCGCTGGGGAACGCCGCGCGAGTTCGACTTCCAGCCGAAAGTCCACGTTGCAATCGGTGAGCAGCTTGCGCTGGTGGATTTCGAGGCTGCCGGCAGGATTTCCGGTTCAAGGTTCGTGGTGCTGAAGGGCGGCGTTGCGCGGCTGCACCGCGCGCTGATCCAGTACATGCTGGACCTGCACACGGGCGAGCACGGCTACACTGAGGTCTACGCCCCGTACCTCGTTTCGCGGCAGGCGCTGGTCGGCACGGGACAATTGCCGAAGTTCGAGGCGGACTTGTTCCGCGTCGTCTCGGGTGAGCAGGAGCTGTTCCTGATTCCCACCGCCGAGGTACCGGTCACCAACCTGGCGCGCGAGTCGATCCTGGAGGCCGCGACGCTGCCACGGCGATACGTTGCGCACACGCCGTGTTTCCGTTCCGAGGCAGGCTCCTACGGCAAGGATACGCGCGGCATGATTCGCCAGCATCAGTTCGAGAAGGTCGAACTGGTGCAGATGGTGCGGCCCGAGGATTCGTATGCAGCACTGGAGGAACTGACGGCCAGTGCGGAGAAGGTGCTGCAGGGGCTGAAGCTGCCATACCGCGTGATTGCGCTCTGCAGCGGCGACGTCGGCTTCGGCAGCGCGAAGACCTACGATCTCGAGGTGTGGCTGCCGGGCCAGCAGAAATATCGCGAGATCTCATCGTGCAGCAACTGCGAGGCGTTCCAGGCACGGCGCATGCAGGCGAGGTGGCGCAACCCGGCCACCGGCAAGCCGGAGCCGGTGCACACGCTGAACGGATCGGGCGTCGCGGTCGGACGCGCGCTGGTCGCGGTGCTGGAGAATTACCAGCAGGCGGACGGCAGCGTCGTCGTACCGGATGTGCTCAAGCGGTACATGGGCGGCGCCGAACTGATCAAGGGGTAACGCCCGAATTAGTGCTGAAGGTTCGAGAAGGAGAGGTGGCAGAGCGGTTGAATGCACCGGTCTTGAAAACCGGCGAGGTGTCACAGCCTCCGAGGGTTCGAATCCCTCCCTCTCCGCCAATAAAAACAACAAGATAGCTATTGATTCAGCGCCTAGTGCGCCGTTTGATTTCCCAGGAAGCGCGGTCTATTGGCACCTCTATTGGCACTTCTGCCAAGAAAGCGCCTAAGATGTGCCTGTAAGTGCGGCCCGGTCCCGCGCGTCAACACGGGATGGGCCTAACCAGCAATGCCTGGAAGGAGGCACCGTGGCTAATTACCAATCCTACCGTACG
>JALHTE010000313.1 GCA_022865595.1 Steroidobacteraceae bacterium
CATGGCGCGCGACGGTCCCCCGAGACCGCGGGGGACTGCCCAAGTCTCCGCGCGACTGGCTCCAGAGCGGTTCGTGGAGATGAGCGTCGAAATGCGCAGCTGGCTTGCTCCCCGTTTGTTTCGTCTAGTCACGGCCCATAGCCGCAGGTGTCGGGTCGATAGCTTGCGCAGGGCGCTCCGTTGAATCTCGAATGCATCAACGGACCATGAATCGACAGCGTGATCGGTTTCCCTGCCGCAGGGCGGACCGTCGCGCGCCATGGACGGCGCGCGCGAGCCCCCATGGACGGGTTCACGGCGTGTCCGCCCTGCAGCAGGGAAGCCGGTCGCGGTGCCACGAGCACCTGTTTGCTTCGAGCTGTGCGCGAAGCGAGGGATCGATACGAGCGAGACGAGGGTCAGCCGATCAAGTAGGCGAACAGGAAGATCCCGAGCATCGTGAACACGAGCGCGAGCTTGGCGAGCGTGCCGAACAGCAGGCCCATCCACGTCGCGAGGCCCGCCTGCGTGGCCTTGCGCCACTCGCCATGCGAGAGCATCTCGCCGGCGACCGCGCCGACGAACGGCCCGAGAATCAGGCCCGGGATGCCAAGCAACAGGCCTCCCAGCGCGCCGAGCGCAGCGCCGATGATGGCGAGTCTGGAGGCTCCCACGCGCGTTGCGCCCATCGCCGTGGCTGCGAAATCGATGACGAACGACGCGGCCGTGAGCACGCCGAGAAACGTGAGCGTGATCCAGCCGACGCGCTGAAAGTCGTCGGCCCAGGCCGCGACCACCAGCCCGCCGAACACGAGCGGCACACCTGGCAGCGCCGGCAACACGGCGCCCGCCAGCCCGCCGAGCACCATGAGCAAGGCGAGGCTCCACATCCACACGTTGTTCCCTTCCATGGGCCAATCATGCACATTGCCGACGCGTTAGTCATAGGGACGCCTTCCGCTTGAGCTTTTCGCTGCCCGCCACCCCGATCCTCGACGCGCTGCCCGCATTGCGAGCGGCCTTGCGGGCGCATCGAAACGCGGTGCTCGAGGCACCGCCGGGTGCGGGCAAGAGCACGGTGGTCCCCCTCGCGCTGCTGGATGAACCCTGGCTCGGCGCAGGCCAGCGCATCGTCATGCTGCAGCCGCGCCGGATCGCAGCGCGCGCCGTGGCGCGAAGACTCTCGCAGCTTGCGGGCTCGGAGCCCGGACAGCTCGTGGGCTACCGCACCCGGCTCGAAACCCGCGTCAGCGCTGCGACGCGCATCGAGGTGGTGACGGAGGGCATCCTGGCGCGCCGACTGCAGAACGACCCTGCGCTCGAGGACGTGGGTTGCGTGATTTTCGACGAGTTCCACGAGCGTAACCTGCAGTCGGATCTGGGCCTCGCGTTGGCACTCGATGCGCAGCACCATCTGCGCGACGACCTGCGCTTGCTCGTCATGTCGGCGACGCTGGACGGCGCCGCGGTGGCGGCGGTGCTCGGTGATGCGGGTTCCGTGCGATCCGAGGGTCGCGCCTTCGAAGTCGCGACGCAGTACGCTGCGCCGGCGCCGGTCGGTGTCAATCGCTGGCCCGAACCCATCGAGCAGCGTGCTGCTCGCGTCGTCCTGCGCGCGC
>JALHTE010000314.1 GCA_022865595.1 Steroidobacteraceae bacterium
CATCGCGCCCAGTTCCATCAGCGCTGCAGCGATGCAGGTCAGGTGGTCGGCGATGCGCGAATATTCCGAGAGCAGCGTGCGCAGGTGGCGGCAGCGCGGGGTGATCTCGATGTCCATCAGCTTCTCGACGGCCTCGCAGTAGGCGAAGTCGTTGATCAGCGCGGAGCAGTAGTTCAGCCGGTCCACGTAGGGGATCAGGTTGTGCCAGGTGTGCGATTCGCACTCCTTCTCGAACCCGCGATGCAGGTAGCCGCAGTGCACGTCGGTGCGCACCACGCGCTCGCCGTCGAGCTCAGCGACGATCTGGATCGTGCCGTGCGTCGCCGGGTGCGACGGGCCGATGTTGACGATGACGGCGCTGTCGGTGCCGCCCTTGTCGAACGCGGGCCGGATCGGGTTTGGCAGCTTGAGGCTCACTTGCGGGCCTCGCTCGCCCGGTAGGGCACCAGCGGCTGCTCTTTCTGCTTCGGGTAGTCCTTGCGCAGCGGGTGGCCCACGAAACCCTCGTAAAGCAGGATCGGACGCAGGTCGTCATTGCCGCGGAACACGATGCCGTACATGTCGTGGCACTCGCGCTCCATGTAGCGCGCCGAGCCGTACAGGCCGATGAGCGAGTCCACGGTGGGGTCGCGCTCCGGTACGCGTAACTTGAGGCGCACCCGGACATGCTGCCGGGTCGAATAGAAGTGCCAGACCACGTCGAAGCGCGGTTCCCGTTCCGGCCAGTCCACGGCCGTCACGTCCAGGAACATGTCGAAGCCAAGCGTGTCCTTGAGCGTCCGGACGGTCTCGAGCAGCTGCGCGGGCTCGATCTGCAGCGCCAGCGTCCCGTGCGCCACGAGGGCTTCCTGGGACACCCCTGCAAGGTGCTCTCGAACCTGTTCGAAGACTGCTTCGCTCACGGTCAGAACTTCTCGTTGATGATCGCGTGGCGGTCGCCGGCAATGCGGTCCTGGAGCTTCATGATCCCGTCGATGACCATCTCCGGCCGGGGCGGGCAGCCCGGGATGTAGAGGTCTACCGGGATGATCTTGTCGATGCCCGGCAGCGCTGCGTAGTTCTGGTAGAAACCGCCGCTCGACGCGCATACACCGAAGGCAATCACCCACTTTGGCTCGCACATCTGCTCGTAGACCTTGAGCAGGATCGGCGCCTGCTTGTGCGTGACCGTGCCGACCACCATCAGCAGGTCGGACTGCCGGGGCGTGAAGCGGGGCAGCGCCGCGCCGAAGCGGTCTGTGTCGTAGAGAGTCGAACTCACCGACATGAATTCCATCGCGCAGCAGGCGGTCACGAACGGGTAGGGGAACAGCGAGAACTTGCGTGCCCAGCCGACGAATTCGTCCTTGCGGGTAGTCAGGTACTCGAATGCCGCGCTCGGGCGGCGTTCCTGCGCCCCGGCGGTCACCTCGTCACCTCTTCGAGCAGCCCGGTGCGCCAGATGTACAGCATGATGACCACCAGCAGCACGGTGAAGGCGGCAAATGCCACCACCAGCGGGCCGGTGAGCGGCTGTGCCGCCAGTGCCCAGACGTACAGAAAGACGGTTTCCAAGTCGAACAGGATGAAGATCACGGCGATGGCGTAGTACTTGACCGGCACCGCCCTGACGTTGACCTGCTGGATAGCCGTGGCGCCACACTCGAACGGCTCGAGTTTCATCTCCGAGGCTACGGGCTTCGGGCCGAGCACACGGTTCATCCACAGCGTAACTGCGACGAAGCCGAGTATCGCGACAAGGTAGACGAAGAAGTCCAGGTAGGCGTTCATTGTGGCGTCGTGATTCCCCGGTGGCGGACTATACGCAGCGAGATGGTTGCGGTCACAGTGTCTACGGTAAACACTTATGGCCTTGCCATGGGTCAATGACTCGAAATCGGGTCCGCAACAATGGCCGAGAGTGTAACGCAGGTGAAGAGCGGAACCGAGAACATGACTGACTCCCCGGTGGCGCCACTGGCGCCGGCTGCAAGATGGCCAGCGCGGCTTGATTTGCTGCAGAGCGGGACCGGACTGCTGCTGGGTCTTTTCATGTGGGTGCACATGATGTTCGTCTCCAGCATCCTGCTGGGTAACGACGCCATGTGGACCGTGGCGCGGTTCTTCGAGGGCTACTACTTCTTCGGACGCAGCCTGCCCTGGCTCGTCTCATTGCTCGTCGGCTGCGTCTTCGCGCTCGTCATCGCGCACGCGGCGCTCGCGCTCCGGAAATTCCCGTCCAGCTACCGCCAGTACCGGGAATTCCGCGACCACATGGACGCAATGAAGCACTCCGACACGTCGCTGTGGTACTGGCAGGTCGTGACGGGCTTCGGGCTCTTCTTCATGGCCTCGGTGCACCTCTACATCATGATGACCCACCCGTCCCGGATCGGGCCCTTCGAGTCGGCCGACCGCGTCTGGACCGACCTGATGTGGCCGCTGTACCTGGTGATGCTGTTCGCCGTCGAGTTCCACGGCGGCATCGGCCTGTACCGCCTCGCGCTCAAGTGGGGCTGGTTCGAGGGATCGAATCCGTCCGTGACCCGCCGCAGGCTCAAGGCCTTCAAGTGGGTGATCACGGTGTTTTTCCTGGCGCTCGGCCTCGCGACGCTCGCCGCGTACGTCAAGATCGGCATCGAGCACGCGCCGGACTACGGCCAGCCCTATGTTCCAACCGGGATTACTGCGGTGCACACGCCATGAAAGTCGTCTACACCGATGTCCTGGTGATCGGAGGCGGCCTCGCGGGCCTGCGCGTGGCAATCGGCGCGCGTCGACGCGGCCAGGAAGCCATCGTGCTGTCGCTGGTGCCGGCCAAGCGCTCGCATTCGGCCGCCGCGCAGGGCGGCATGCAGGCGAGCCTCGGCAATGTAGCGAAGGGCCAGGGCGACAACGAGGACGTGCACTTCGAGGACACGGTCAAGGGCAGCGACTGGGGCGCCGACCAGCAGGTCGTGCGCATGTTCGTGAATACGGCCCCGAAGGCCGTGCGCGAGCTGGCGGCCTGGGGCGTGCCGTGGAGCCGCGTTCAGCGCGGCGATCGCGAAGTCATCATCAACGGGCAGAAGGTCACGCTCACCGAACGCGACGAGGCGCACGGCCTCGTGGCACAGCGTGACTTCGGCGGAACCAAGAAGTGGCGTACCTGCTACGTGTCGGACGGCACCGGACACGCGATGCTGTTCGCGGTCGGCGACCAGGCGATCGCGCAGGGCGTTCCGGTCCACGAGCGCAAGGAGGCAATCGCGCTGATCCACGACGGCTCGCGCTGCTATGGCGCGGTGGTGCGCGACCTGATCACCGGCGAGCTCATCGCCTACGTGGCCAAGGCGACCGCGATCGCGACCGGCGGCGCCGGTCGCGTCTACCGCGTCACCACCAATGCAGTCATCTGCGAGGGCATCGGAGCTGCGCTCGCGCTCGAAACAGGCGTCGCGGCGCTCGGCAACATGGAGGCCGTGCAGTTCCATCCGACCGGAATCTTCCCGGCGGGAATCCTGGTGACCGAGGGCTGTCGCGGCGACGGCGGCCTGCTCCGCGACGGCAACGGCCATCGCTTCATGCCGGACTACGAGCCGGAGAAAAAGGAACTGGCCTCGCGCGACGTGGTCTCGCGGCGCATGGAAGAACACATCCGCAAGGGCAATGCCGCCACCTCGCGCTTCGGCCAGCACCTCTGGCTCGACATCACGCTGCTCGGGCGCGCGCACATCGAGCACAACCTGCGCGAGGTCAAGGAGATCTGTCACTACTTCCTGGGCGTGGACCCAGTGGAGCAGTGGATCCCGGTGCGACCCGCGCAGCACTACACGATGGGCGGCATCCGCACCTGGCACACGGGCGAGAGCCGCACGCTGAAGGGCCTGTTCGCGGCCGGCGAAGCGGCCTGCTGGGACATGCATGGCTTCAACCGGCTCGGCGGGAATTCCGTGGCCGAGACCGTCGTGGCCGGGATGATCGTGGGCGAATTCATCGCCGATTTCTGCGAGAGCCCGGACGGTGAGATCGACATCCCGACCGCGCTGGTACGTGAGGCGGTCGAGGCCGAACGCGGCAAGCTCGACAACCTGTTGAACGGCGATGGACCTGAACGGGCCGATGCGCTCAAGATCGAGATGCAGCAGATCATGACCGACAAGGTCGGCATATTCCGCACCGGGGCGGACCTCGAAGAGGCCGTGCACCGGTTGCAGGGCCTGCTGGTTCGCAGTCGGCGAATCGGACTTCGCTACAAGGTCGATGGGCCCAACCCCGAGCTGGTCACCGCGTACAGGACCCAGAAGATGCTGAAGGTCGCGTTGTGCGTGGCTTCGGGCGCGCTGGCGCGGACCGAGAGCCGCGGCGCGCACTTCCGCGAAGACTACCCGCAGCGCGACGACGCGACCTGGCTGCGCCGGACACTGGCGACCTGGGCAGACTCCGATGCCACGCTGCCGAAGTTCGCCTACGAGCCGCTCGACGTGAGCACCATGGAACTTCCGCCGGGCTGGCGCGGGTACGGCGCGAAGAACTACATCGACCATCCGGATACCGAGCGGCGCGCCGCAGAGGTGGCGAGCCTGCGCGAGCAACTGAAGGACGCGGACCGTCGCCAGGTCCAGTCGGCGCTGATGCCGTACGAGCACCTGTTGCCCGAGCGATTCCGTGGCCGCAACGAACGCATCGACGAGAAGTTCAAATGACCGAGTCAGCCGCGACATCCACCCCGCGCAAGCTCCGCTTCCACGTGCTGCGCCACGACCCGCGTGACAAAGCCAGCGAGCCCCACGTCGAGACGTTCGAGCTCGAGGAAGCTGCGGGAATGACGCTGTTCATCGCCTTGAACGAGATCCGCGAGCGTCTCGATTCGTCACTGGCCTTCGACTTCGTCTGCCGAGCCGGCATCTGCGGCAGTTGCGGCATGGTGGTCAACGGCCGCCCGGGCCTTGCGTGCAGGACTTTGACCAAGGATTTGCCTGCAGACATCACGCTCGCGCCGTTGCCTGCCTTTGAGCTTATCGCCGATCTATCCGTGAACACCGGCAAGTGGATGCGCGGCATGAGCGAGCGGCTGGAAACCTGGGTGCACTCGCTCGGCCAGGATGCGGACCTCGACCGCCTCGAGGAGCGCATGGAGCCGGAGCTTGCGGACCGCATCTATGAGCTGGACCGCTGCATCGAAGGTGGTTGCTGCGTCGCCGCCTGCGGTACTGCGCGCATGCGCGAGGATTTCGTGGGCGCGGTGGGCCTGAACAAGATCGCGCGCTTCCGCCTGGACCCGCGCGACTCCCGCAGCGACGAGGATTTCTACGAGCTGGTGGGCACGGACGACGGAGTCTTCGGCTGCATGACGCTGCTCGGCTGCCAGGACGTGTGCCCGAAGGAACTGCCGCTGCAGACGCAGATCGCGTTCCTGCGTCGGAAAATGGTGCGGACCGGGCTCAGCTGAACGCGGCTTGGAAAATTCCTGGGATTCCAGTAGCGAGCATTCAGGATCGCGGGCGGCTGGTCCCGCGCATACTCTCGCTCCACGCGGACCCGGTCGATCCGGGGGTCGGATGGGGCCGAGGATCCGCGTGGTGCATAACTGGAGTTCCCAATCATGACGACTCGTACCGGCATGCTGGTCCTGGCCGGCCTCGCGGCGCTCGCATCGACGGCCGTATCCGCGGCTGACCAATCGGCCCAGGTGGAGCGCGGCCGTTACCTCGTGACCATCAGCGGCTGCAACGACTGCCACACGCCGGGCGGCAGGCAGGTGGCAGCGGCCATTCCGGAAAAGGACTTGCTCATCGGCGTGCCGGTGGGGTTCCAGGGGCCGTGGGGCACGTCGTATGCATCCAACCTGCGGCTGGTCATCAACTCGATGAGCGAGTCGCAATGGCTCGCGCACGCGCGCCAGGAGCGCTTGCCGCCAATGCCCTGGTTCAACCTGAAGGCGATGACCGACGACGACCTGAAGGCCGTCTACGCGTTCGTGCGCAGCCTGGGGCCGGCAGGCGTCGCGGCGCCTGCCTACGTGGCGCCAGGCGGCAAGGTCAATACGCCGTACATCGTGTTCGTCCCGCAGGTCGACAAGCAGCAGGCCGTCACCCGCTGACGTCCGGATGATGAACCGACGGGTCGAGACGCGCCTTCAGCGATTCGATCTCGGCGCGCAGTCCGGCGACCGCGGCTTCCAGCGCCGCGATGCGTTCCACCGGCCGCGCAGCCGTGGTCGCGGTGTCGGCGGAAGGTTCATCGAGCGCCTGGTCGTCGGCCGCGATCTCCGTCGACTCGCCGCCGAAGAGGTGCATGTAGCGCGATTCCCGGCGTCCGGGCTCACGCTGCAGTTTCACGACGAACGGACCGTCGGGCCGCGTCATCAATTCCTCGAGTTCAGCCTCCACCTCGCTCACGTCGCCAAACGGCGCGAGCCGCGCGGCATGTGTACGCAGCTCGCCCGGGGTCTGCGGCCCGCGCAGCAGCAACTCGCAGACGATCGCCGTGCCGCGCGGCGAGAAGCGCAGCGAGCCGAACTGCGTATTGCAGAAAAGATGC
>JALHTE010000315.1 GCA_022865595.1 Steroidobacteraceae bacterium
CAAGTGGGCCTGCATGGTGGGTATGTTGCCTTGTTTGTACATTCCCTGCGCTTCCCCTACACTCATCAGGAAGTCGTGGGGGATTCGGTCCCGCTCGGCCGGTCCGAGAAAAGCACCCTGGAGCAAGGTCCAGAGCCGCTCGAGCGTGATGGCCACCGCCAGGATGGAGCACATGATGATCGGCACCATCACGATGCCGCCGGCCTTCACGATCTCGAACATGTCCTGGTACTGGCCCTTTGCCGCTGAGCCCGGGGATGATACTTGATCGCGGGCGCGCGCCGCGACCCGATGCCGTCACGGGTCGCGCCAGGGTCGCTGCGCCGTCCGCCGCCATTCGGCCGGTGCGGACATTGCCTCCTCGGGTCCAAGGTCGAATTCGATGGCGCCGGAGGTAGCCGTATTGAGCACTTGCGCACCGGACAGTGACCATCGCTCCAGGACGCTGGACGCTGGAAATCCCCAGCGATTTCGGTACCCGGCCGGCACCAGCGCCCAACGGGGTCTTGTCGCATCGACCAGGCTCTGCCCCGACGAGGTACGACTGCCGTGATGCGGCACGACGACCACCTTGATGTCCGCAGGCAGTCCGCGAGCAAGCAACTCGGCTTCGGCGTCGCGCTGGATATCGCCGGTCAATAGCAGAGCCTGGTTCCCGGCACGCACGAGCAGGACGCAGGAGCGATCATTGTCCTTCGGCAGCAGCGGCGGTGCCGGATGCAGCCATTCGAAGTCGACGCCGTCCCAGGTCCAGCGCGTGCCTGCGCCGCAGCGCTCCGCAGAACCGGCA
Source organism: Steroidobacteraceae bacterium (assembly GCA_022865595.1). Classification (GTDB taxonomy): domain Bacteria; phylum Pseudomonadota; class Gammaproteobacteria; order Steroidobacterales; family Steroidobacteraceae; genus RPQJ01. Next base: position 791 of record JALHTE010000315.1, read on the forward strand.
CCGAGGCCGTCGAGCGCCCCGCCGCTCGCCGCGAAGCGGCGCACCGTCATCAGTCCCGCCAGGGAGGCTGAGCCGCCCGTGTGGTCGCCATCGTCATGGCTCGCGACCAGCAGGTCGACCTGCCGGCTTCCCCGGCTGCGGAGATAAGGCTCGACAACCAGTACACCCGTGTCGGTTCCGCTGCGGAACGCGGGCCCCGAGTCGTACACCAGCACGTGGCGCCTGGTCTCGACCACAGCGGCAAGCCCCTGCCCAACGTCCAGCAGCGCGAAGTGCGCGGATCCGGGCGCAGGCGGCGCGGCTCGCCATGCGCAAAAGGCCGCGACCACCAGTGCGCCCGCGACGCGCCCAGGCGCCGGCAGGGGCAACATCGCCGCAACTGCACCTGCGACCAGGGCGATCCACCCCCAGGCCGGAAGTGACGCGACGCCCCAGGTCGCCAGCGGCCATGCAGCTGGCGCCGATATCAACGGCCACGTGAATTCGATCACCCACGCGATGCCGCCGAGCGCCACTGTCCCAACAGAAGGCATTGCAAGCGCAAGTGCCGTGGCAACCAGGATCGCGGGCACAATGATCAGCGTGTAGAGCGGAATCGCGGCAATGTTGACCAGTGCTGAAACCAGCGACACGTTGCCGAAGCAGGCAGCAAGCACTGGGACGAGACCGACGGTGACCGCGAGCTGCGCCTGGGCGAAACCGGCCACGATCCCGGTATTCGCCAACCCACCGGTACTGGCGAGCAGGATCGCTGCCACCGCTCCGAACGACAGCCAGAATCCAACCGCCAGTGGCGCCAGCGGGTCGAGTAGCAGCACCGCGATTGCACCAAGTGCCAGTGCGTCCGCCACGCCGACCCTTCGCCGCAGCAACAACGCGACCGCGACCATCGCGATCATTATCATCGTCCGCTGTGTGGGCACCGACCAGCCGGCCAGCAGCGAGTAACCGAATGCGGCCAGCGTTCCCGCCAGCACCGCCGGGTCGCGCCGCGCACCGAGTGAGCCGCGCCGCTGGCGCCAGCGCTGCACGCGCAGCGTGAGCCATGCGGTCACCGTCGCGAACATCCCGATGTGCATTCCGGAGATCGCCATCAGGTGACTCGTGCCGCTGCGTGCGAGTTCCCGCCATTGCTCGCGACTGAGTGCATCCTGGAGGCCGACCGCGAGGCCGGCCACGATGCCGGTCGCCGGGCGTGTTCCCAGCGCGTCACGGATGGCATCGGCGATCGCACCGCGCGCCGTGAGCACGGGGCTCCGCGCAATGTCGCTCCAGTCGCGTCCTTGAACGACGGCCGATTTCACGTAGCCCGAGGCGCCGATGCCTTCCCGCAGCAGCCGCGCTTCCTGGTCGTAGCCGCCGGGATTGGAAAACCCGCGCGGTCGGCGAAGCTTTGCGATGAGCACCATGCGCTCGGCAGCCTTCGGCGCCGCAACCTCGTCGTACCACGTGAGCTCCACCAGCGGCGGCACGCCGGGCGCCGGCGCGGTGGCGAACCGGAAGCGCGTCCCTGCCTCCAGCAGTTGCGGCACCGATGCCACGCTGCCGCGCAACTCGACATAGCTGCCCTCAAGCGCAGGGTCGAGTCGTTGCTCGAGCCGTCCCGAGACCGCGATCCAGCACCAGGCAAACCCGACTGCGAACGCCAGTGGCGCAGGTTGGCGCGCTACCAGCGCCAGCGACGCCGCGACCAGCACGCCGGCCGCCACGATCCACTCGGCAGGCAATGCCGGCAGTGACAACAGCAGGCAGGTGCCGCCGAGGAAACCGAGGGCCGTGGTAACCATGGCTGGCTGCGCTCCGCCGATCCGGGCTGGCAGCATGCGTCGGGCAGCAGCGGCGAGCGCCGCGCGAATCAGGCGCGTTCGCGCAGATTCAGCCGGATGCCGTCATGCCGCTACGCGTTTACGCAGTATCAGCCAGCCGCCACAACGTCTCCGCCGGTCACCAGCCTGCCGTCGCGCAGCGTCAGCACGCGCTGCATGCGCGCGGCAATCTCGGCCGCGTGCGTGACGATCACCAGGCTGGTGCCGAGCTCGCGATTGAGTTCCAGCATCAGGTCCAGCACGGCGCGGGCATTGGTACCGTCGAGGTTGCCAGTGGGCTCGTCGGCCAGCACCAGCTGCGGGCGCGTCACCAGTGCCCGTGCGACGGCCGCGCGCTGGCGCTCGCCTCCCGAGAGCTGTCCCGGACGATGACCGAGCCGACCGCCGAGGCCCACGCGCTCGAGCAGGGCTCGCGCCTCGGCCTGCGCTGTCGCGACGGAGTCGCGCCGCACCAGCAGTGGCATCGCGACATTCTCCAGCGCAGTGAACTCGGGCAGCAGGTGGTGGAACTGGTAGACGAAGCCTAGCGCGCGATTGCGCAGCACGCCCCGCTCTGCGTCGGAAATATCGGCGAGCGACTGCCCCGCGATGCGCACGATTCCGGACGAAGGCAGGTCGAGCCCGCCGAGAATCTGCAGCAGCGTGGTCTTGCCGGACCCGGAGGCACCGACGATCGCGATCGTCTCGCCCTGTCCGATCGCAAGCTCCACGCCGGCGAGCACCTTGAGTCGCTGGCCGGCCTCATCGAAGTGCTTGCGCACGTCCACGCAACTGAGGATTTCGCTGTCAGTCATGTCGCAATGCCCTCGCCGGGTTGGTACGCGCCGCGCGCCAGGCGGGATAGAGTGTGGAAAGGCAGCACAGCGCGAATGCCGTGCTCGCGATCAGCAGGATGTCGCCGGGCTCGACGCGCGGGGAGGTCGCTCATCAGGTACACGCTCGCATCCATGAAGTGCGTGCCCAGGACCCGCTCGAGGCCGTGCACCAGTGATTCGAGGTTCAGTGACAATACGATTCCCAGCGCGACACCGCCCAGCGTACCGACCAGCCCGATCACCGTGCCCTGGGTCGCGAAGATGGCCAGCACGCTGGAAGGACGGGCGCCGAGCGTGCGCAGTATCGCGATGTCTGGTTGTTTGTCCTTCACTGCCATCACCAGCGTGGAGACGATGTTGAAAGCGGCCACCGCCACCACCAGCAGCAGGATGAAGAACATCATCCGCTTGGTCAGCTCGATCGACCGGAAGAAGTTCGCCTGCCGCTGGGTCCAGTCCTCGACCCAAAGCCCGCCGCCGAGTTCGAGGGCTACGTCACGCGCCGCCTGCGGCGCCTGGTAGGGATCGCGGAACGCCAGCCGGATCCCGCTCACGTTGTCGCCAAGCCGGAATACCCGCTGCGCGTCCGCGAGGCTGGTGAGCGCGAGCCCGTTGTCGATCTCGTACATGCCCGAATAGAAAGTGCCGATCACCGTGAACCGCCGCATGCGTGGCACGACACCGGCGGGCGTGACCGATCCCTGTGCGATCGCCATTACGACACTGTCGCCCGGCACGACACCGAGGCGGGCTGCAAGCTCCGAGCCGAGCAGCATGCGGTAGGACCCAGGCTCCAGTGCAGCCAGCGAGCCGCTCTGCAGGCGGTCGGCGATCGCCGAGACCGTCGTCTCGACCGCCGGGTCGACGCCGCGAACGCTGGCCGGGGCGGATTTGCCTTTCGGCTTGTCCGCGATCAGGAGCGCCTCGCCTTCCACATACGGGGCCGCAGCCTCGACACGCGGGTCGGCGAGCGCCGTCGCACGCATCGCGGGCCAGTCCGGGGCGCCTGCGCCAAACGCGGCCAGCGTCGCGTGCGAGGTGATGCTCAGTATCCGGCTGCGCAATTCGGTCTCGAAGCCATTCATCACCGACAGCACCACGATC
>JALHTE010000316.1 GCA_022865595.1 Steroidobacteraceae bacterium
CAGCGGCGAGTACCGGAACGGCATCGGGCGGCTGCTCGAGCTGCGCGAGGCATCGCTGCCTGCGGAAATCGCCGCCTATGTCCGGCTGGTGCGCGATGAAGCTGGCAAGGGGAACAGCGCCATCACGGCCTACCCCGGATCGCCCGTCATCGTCTCGCGCATGAGGCGCGCCACCGACCGGATGGTGCTGGTCGAGAAGCTGCCGAAGGAAGCCGATGCGCTCCGCGCGGCCCTGGGGCGCCAGCGGCTGCTCTCGGTCATCGACGGCGACGGTTACGCAGCGCTCAAGGCCCAGCTGCCGCCACGCGAGAACCGGGGCCTGGTGCTGATCGATCCGCCCTACGAGTCCGACCTCGAGTTCGACCGCGTGCTTGCGGGCCTGGAGCTCGCCCACGAGCGCTGGCCGACCGGCACGTACTGCATCTGGTATCCGCTCACCGACCGTGCCGGGCCCACGCGTTTCCACCGCGGGCTGGAACGCTCCGGAATCCGCAGCGTGCTCGACGTGTCGCTCCGTATCCTGCCGCCCGATGCGCAGGTCGGCATGAGCGGCGCGGGGCTCACGATCGTGAATCCGCCGTGGATGCTGGACGAGAATCTCCGGGAACTGATGCCGCAACTGCATCACCTGTTGTCGCCGGAGGGGCTTGGGGAGTACGGCGTGAGCTGGGTCGTTCCGGAATAATCAACGCTTTGGTGCCGGCTTGTATCGAACGCCTTCGACACCCGCGAAATCGCCGTCCTGAGTCCAGAGGGTGGCCCCGTTGGCCCGCGCCGTGGCCAGCATGATGCTGTCCGCCATGGGCAAGGGCACGCTCCGCGAAAGTCTTGCGGCGTCGATAGCCAGCGGTGCCGACAGGTCGACGACCTGGCCCTGGTGCATGAGGGCTACGGCCTGCAGTGCGTGGGACTCGTCACGTTGAACCAGGACACGCTTGAACACTTCGAAGATCGAGAGCGTCGGGACGAGCAAGGCTGCAGTACGCTCGATGGCCGGCGCAAAGAACCCGGCGTTCGGGCCGTCAGCGAGATACTCGAGCCAGCCCGAGGAGTCTACGACGTTCACATCCGATCGCTCTCACGGGGAACCGACGTCTCGATTCCCTTCAGCATGCCGCGAGCCCGGCGCATGGGGCGAACCGGGATGAGTTCGATTCGGTCGTGGTACTGAATTGCCTGGATCTTCTGGCCGGCCCGAATGCCGAGCGCTTCGCGGATCGCAAGCGGGATGACTACCTGGAACTTCGGGGATACGGTCACGGTGGTCGTCATACGATTTGCCTATCGATCGATTTGTCGTAATACCACCTAATGGTAGCAGGACACCCTGCCTGTCGGGAACGGCAGAATAGTGCGGCAACCTCCAGAAATGCGCTGACCCGGGCGCGGCTCATGCACTCGCGGGTACGCGGGAAGATTCCGGGGCAATCGCCCCGTCAGCGCAGCTTCGCGCACTCCGCGTGCCGGAAGCACCCGACCGCATGGTCGTTGACCATCCCCGTCGCCTGCATGTGGGCGTAGATGATCGTCGAGCCGACGAACTTGAAGCCTCGCTTCTTCAGGTCCTTGCTCAACGCGTCGGACTCGGCGCTGGTCGCCGGCACCTGCTTCATCGACGTCCACTTGTTCACGATCGGCCTGCCGCCGACGAACGACCATAGGTGACTGGACAACGAGCCCACCTCGTCCTGCAGTTTCAGCACGGCCTTCGCGTTCCCGATCGCGGACTCGACCTTTAGCCGGTTGCGAACGATGCCGGGATTCTGTAGCAGGCGCTCGACCTTGCGCCGGTCGAAGCGCGCGACCTTCTCAATGTCGAAGTTTGCGAACGCCTCGCGGTAACCGTCGCGCTTGTTAAGAATCGTGGACCAGGAGAGGCCTGCCTGCGCACCCTCGAGGACCAGGAACTCGAACTGGGTGCGATCGTCATGGACGGGAACACCCCACTCCTCGTCGTGGTAGCGCACGTAGGCTTCGCTCATGCCACCAAAGGTCCACTGGCAGCGTGGACGGTCGTCCGGCGCAAACGGGTGCTTGTCAGCCAAGGATGGATCCTCAAAAAGGGAAATAGGGGACATTCCCCTTTTCCGCTTCGGAGAAAAAGGGGAATGTCCCCTATTTCCCCTACTCCCACTGGATGGCTTCGCGGACCAGCTCGGCGACCCGGTCGAGGTCTGCCGTCGGCGCGTGCCCGAGGACGGCGATGCTGCCCGGGCCGGCCGGCACGATCGTGCCTGCGTAGCCGCCCTCGTCGAAGTCCACGGGCGCGGCCACCTTTTCGTCCCGCAGCACCATCACGGTCATTGGGCCTGCGGCGGTCTGGACCACGAGGTGCGGCACCTTCTCGCCGCGGAACGGGCAGGTGTTCGCGTAGCTCACCGTGCCAACCCCAGGCTGCAGGTGCACGCCGGCCCGCGCGAGCACTGCCGCGACCTCGGCAGGATCGGCCTCGTGCGAAGTCACGACCATTGCTTCCGGCTCGTGGCTCATGTGCTTCACGACGTCTTCGGCCAGCGACGCCCGTGGGCCGCCGAGCCACAGCAGCGACCCGATCGCAACGCCGCCCACGATGCTGGCGGCCAGCGCCATCCACCGCCGCGGCTCGATCCCGGGGAAACGGGCGACATGGCCTGCCGAGCCGCCGCGACGGCCGCGATTCTGGCCGGAGCCGAGCGCGACCGCAGTGGCGCCGCTGCGCATGGCGTCCGGCACCGGCACCTTGAGCGCAGCGAAGATCTTCTCGTCCAGCGCGAGGGTGCGGCGCAGCGACTCGGCGCACGCGGCGCAGCCGTCACGATGCGCCGCAGCCTCGGCGCCAAGATGGTGAGGATCTGCGCCCGCCTCACGCCTGAATTCGAGGCATTCCATGGTCATTCCTCCTCGCCCCCGGCCTCGCCGAGCACCTTGCGCAGCTTCTGGCGCGCCCGGAACAGCCGCGTCAGCACCGCACCCCGTGTGAGGCCGAGCTCGGTCGCGATCTCCTCGGTCGAATGCCCGAGCAGCACCTGCATCACCAGCGGCTCACGGTAGTCCTCGTCCAGCGCGAAAATCGCCCGGCGAACATTCAGCACTTCCTGGTCCACGGCGGCGCCCAGTTCCACTGATTCGCTGGCAATGAGTTCGTCTACCTGCACCGTCTTGAACCTCTTGCGCTCATACAGGCGTGCGTGCTCCCGGCGCACGATCGTGAGCAGCCACGGCTTGGCCGCCGCCCCCTCCGCCAGGGCCTCGCGCGAGCGCCAGGCCCGCAGCAACGCTTCCTGGACCACGTCCTCCGCCACGTCACGGTCCCGCGCCAGCCAGAATGCGAAACGGAACAGGTCCGGCCGCAGCTTGTCGCAGAGCTGCGCGAATGCGGCTTCCCCTCGCTTTCCGGCAAACGGCGCGTTCATGTATAAAGACCGGGCAATTAACGTCGTTGTTTCAGCCCGGCCATGGCAGCCGGCCGCCGGCCCGACCCTGAAACCGGCAGGCCCGCACGATAGCCTTGGCGTCGCGCCGGAGCAAACGGCGGCCGCACAGCCCGGAGTTCGCTGATGACCCATCACCACACCCCCTCGCAGTTCCCGCGAGTTCGCATGCGGCGCATGCGGCGCGACGACTTCTCCCGCCGCCTGATGCGGGAGACGACGCTCACGCCCGGCGACTTCATCTACCCGGTGTTCGTGATGGAGGGCTCGAAGCAGCGCGTGCCGGTTCCGTCGATGCCTGGCGTGGACCGCGTGACGGTGGACGAACTGGTCCGCGACGCCGAGGACGCGGCAAGGCTCGGGATCCCGGCGATTGCGCTCTTTCCGGTCACGCCGCCCGAGGCCAAGTCACTCGATGGTCGCGAGGCGTGGAACCCCGATGGCCTCGCGCAACGCGCGGTGCGCGCGCTGAAGCAGGCCGTGCCCACGCTTGGTGTCGTCACGGATGTCGCACTGGACCCGTTCACGACCCACGGCCAGGACGGCATCATCGACGAGTCCGGATACGTGATGAACGACGTGACGGTCGAGGCGCTGGTGAAGCAGGCGGTTTCGCACGCTGCCGCCGGCGCCGACGTCGTGGCGCCGTCCGACATGATGGACGGTCGCATCGGCGCCGTCCGCGATGCGCTGGAGGCCGCGGGCCACATCCACACGCGCATCCTCGCCTATTCCGCCAAGTACGCCTCCAGTTTCTACGGGCCATTCCGCGACGCGGTAGGCTCGGCAGGCAACCTCGGCAAGGGAAACAAGTACAACTACCAGATGGACCCGGCGAATTCCGACGAGGCGCTGCGCGAAGTCGCGCTCGACCTCGACGAGGGCGCGGACATGGTGATGATCAAGCCGGGCCTGCCATACCTCGACATCGTGCGACGGGTGAAGGACCGTTTCGGCGTGCCGACCTACGTCTACCAGGTGAGCGGCGAGTACGCGATGCTGATGGCCGCGTCCCAGAATGGCTGGCTCGATGAGCGCGCCGTGGTGCTCGAGGCGCTGACCTCGATCAGGCGCGCCGGTGCCGACGGGATCCTGACCTATTTCGCGCGCAAGGCTGCGCGTTGGCTCAAGGAATAAAGGCTGGTGAACCCGTTGTCCGGCTCCGATCCATCCGCTGATTTGCCGCGCTCTGCGCCGTCCGTTTACGGCCTCTTCGGTCATCCCGTCCACCACAGCTGGTCGCCGTTCATCCACGGGATGTTCGCGAAGCAGACCGGGCAGGACATGATCTACCGCCTGTTCGAGTCGCCGCCGGCGCGATTCCGCAGCGAAGTGCTGACCTTCCTGGGCAGCGAGGGCCAGGGCGCGAACATCACGCTGCCTCACAAGCAGGCCGCCACGGAACTCGTGAATGAACTCACGCCGCGCGCGCAGATGGCGGACGCGGTCAATACCATCGTGCGTCGCGACGGCAGCCTGATCGGTGACAATACAGATGGCGCGGGACTGCTGACGGACCTGACTTCGAACCTGGGCCTTAAGTGGTCAGCGCCGCGGATCCTGCTGCTCGGGGCGGGCGGTGCCGCGCGCGGCGCGATCGAGCCGCTGCTGTCGCTGAAACCCGTCAAACTCGTGATTGCGAACCGCACGGTGACAAAGGCCAGCAAGCTCGCCGCGGAATTCCAGGACCTGGGCTGGGTGAGTGGCTGCGAATTCTCCGGGCTGCCGGACCGCAGCTTCGACCTGATCGTGAACGCCACGTCGGCGAGCCTGCGCGGCGAGGTGCCGTTGATCCCGATCGGCGTCGTGGACTCAGGCACGACGTGCTACGACATGGCTTACGGCGTGGGCGACACGGCTTTCGTGGCCTGGGCGAAGCGGCTCGGTGCCGGCCGCGCCGAGCAGGGCTGGGGCATGCTGGTCGAGCAGGCGGCCGAGGCATTCGAATTGTGGCGGGGCGTGCGTCCGGACACGGCACCCGTACTGCAGGTGCTGCAGGCACGCGCCGCGCGGGTCACTGATAGTCCTTCTTCAGATTGACGTACCAGGATGCCATGATCGGCACCCGCGCGATCTCGGCGGGCGTGAGGTCGCGCACGCGGCGGGCAGGGTTGCCGAGGTAGAGCCCGCCCGACTCGAGGCGCTTGCCGGGCGACACGACCGCACCCGCGCCGATGGTCACGTCGTCCTCGACCACGACCCCGTCGAGCACGATCGCCCCGATGCCAACCAGCACCCGGTTTCCGATCGTGCAGCCGTGCAACGCCACCTTGTGTGCGATCACGACATCCTCGCCCAGGACCAGCGGCCAGCCGGTGTCGCAACCGGGATACGGGCGCGAGACGTGCAGCACGCTTGCATCCTGCACGTTGCTGCGGGCACCGATGCGGATGTGGTTCACGTCACCACGCACCACCGCCATCGGCCAGATCGAGACATCCTGGCCCAGCTCCACGTCACCAATTACCAGCGCCGCAGGGTCCACGTACACTCCGGGGCCGAGCCTGGGGTGCGTTCCGAGATAGGGCTGTATCGGCATGCGGGCGCACTCACGGAATTGGGACGTGTAGTCTAGACGCCGGGGGCCCCAGGCCTGCAATCTTGTCAAACGGCGGCCCGCCTGCCGCCCGGGAGTACCTGGAATGATCATCGCCCTGCTGCTTTTCGTCGCGCTCGTCGTCGTTGCATCGACCTACTTCGTGCGCATCTACAACGGGCTCGTTGTCCTGCGCGAGAACGTGCGCAAGGCATGGGCGAACATCGACGTGCTGCTGACGCAGCGGCACGACGAGCTGCCGAAGCTGGTCGAGACCTGCAAGCGCTACATGTCATACGAGCGCGAGACGCTCGAGCGGGTCATGCAGGCCCGCGCGTCTGTGTTCCAGGCGCAGGGCAAGCAGGACGTCGCGG
>JALHTE010000317.1 GCA_022865595.1 Steroidobacteraceae bacterium
GAACGCTTCATACAGTTCGGAGATCTCGGTGGACGGTGTGATCGGGTAGCCGATGACACCGCCACAGACGTGGCCCATCACATCGGCCACGGCACCGTTGCCATGGATTACGCTCGGGATTCCCGGAAACCTTGCAGTCATTCGCTGTGTCCGCCTCGATAAAGCAGCGACCGGCACCCTGCCCCAGATGCGAATCGACCGTAATCCGGAACACTACTGTTCACGGTTCGGGTCAATATCAGGTCAGACGGTCGCCAAACGCGATGCTGGGCCACACTGACAGCGGCGAGGCTTCGGGGACCGTGGTGGCCCGAGCCCGTCGGATCGTCGGCGCGCGGATTTACCCTCCATGCCAGCCAACGGTAAACAACATTATAAATATCATAGGCTTAGCCTCGCCGTCCGTAGCGCCGAGTGCCCCTGGTTGAACCGCTCACCCCTGGCGTGCGTCAGAGAAACCGATCAACCAGTGCGTGCACGTTGACGCTGGCTCGCAGGCGGGTGCAGATCAGGAATGTGCCCAGCAGCTTGCGGTGCAGGAACAGGGTCTCGGGCGGCGGCAACCTCATGCCCTGCCCCATCACGTTTTCGATGCTGAGCCCGCCGGCGCGGCGCACCAGGCCCGAGGCAGCGAAATCGTATGGACCGCGATGCGCCAGCGGCTCGCAGACTAGCTGCAGGACAGTCACCGAGTTGCGGATCACGGGCTCCGGGTCGCCCGGGTGCGCATACCCGATCTCGAAAGCTGCCTCGCGGATCATGTCCTCATTTCCGGATACCACACCACTGCACGCCCGTCGGTACGACTCCACGAAAGCCGTCCGGTACTCACCCACCGAGCCAAGGTCGAGCAGTGCAACCTGCTGGGTCGCAGGAAGGTAAAGGTAATTGGCGAAGTTAGGATCCGTCTGCATGAAGCGGAACTCGAACAGCTCGCGAAACAGCAGTTCGAACAACTGTCGGCCAACCGCGTTGCGCCGCGGCTGCGGCACCGCCTCGCTCGCGAGCCGTTCCAGTGGCTCGCCCTCGATCCACTCCATGGCGAGAATGTGGCGCGTGGTAAGGCTTCTGTCGACGTGCGGCACGACGAGGCCCGGCATGTCCGCCACGAGCCGTCGATAGCGCTCCAGCCAGCGGGCCTCCGTCTCGTAGTCAGTCTCGAGCTTGAGCTGGCGCTTCGCCTCCTCGGCCAGCGCCGGGATGTCCAGCTTCGCAGTCACGAAACCGAGCCGCCCCAGCAGGCTCGCCAGGTTGTCGATATCGCTGTCCACGCTGCGCGCCACGCCTGGATACTGGATCTTGAGGGCCAGCTCGTGGCCACCGTGCTTGCGGGCGCGGTGCACCTGCCCGATCGAAGCCGCTGCGACCGGCTCGAAATCGAAGTGAGCAAACCTGTTCTGCCAGCCCTTGCCGTATTCCCGGCCCAGCACGCGCCTGAGCTGGCTGTCTGGCATCGAGTACCCCTGCGCACTCAGCACCGCGAACGCGTTGCTGAGCGCCTCCGGGAGAATCTCCTCGCTCTGCAGTGACAGGATCTGCCCCAGCTTCATCGCGGGGCCGCGCAAGGCAGCAAGCCGGTGGGCGAGCAGCTCGGCGTTGCGTGGCGTCAGGACTGCTGCCGCCAGGTCAGGCTTCCGTCCTGCGGACAACTGGCGCGCCGTGCCGAGTGCGGCTGACAGCGCAATCTCGCCTCCCAGCAGGCCGAATCGCAGCATGCGTCCCATCCGCGAGGCGGGGACTGCGCTGCGTTTACGTTTAGGTGTTGCAGCCATCAGCGCATCTTCTCACCTGCAAGGAGTACATGGTTCATGCCCGATCGAGTGCAGTCGCAGCATGCAATGCCACGTTCAGCAGCCGCTTCATTCCGCTCCGCTCGATCACCCTGCGCCCTCGGCCCGGTACGCCCGGGAAGCTCAATATCCAACCGTGGGACACCCGCCCGCATCCGTAGTGTTGGCAGGCCCGCCGCACTATCGCCTTGCCAGACTACTCTCGGGACGCCGCGCGAATGGATTCGTCATCGCGAAAGCCGTAGGCTGGCTGGACCGGAACACCCGCGTGTCGACGCATCACCGAGATCATTTCCATGAAAAGCCTCTTTGAACCGACGACGCTGGCCGGCCTACCGTTGCAGAATCGCATCGTCATGGCGCCGCTCACCCGGAGCCGGGCTGACGTGATGGGCGTGCCGCAGCCCTGCGTGCGCGATTACTACTCGCAGCGCGCCAGCGCGGGCCTGATCATTTCCGAGGGCACGCAGCCGAGCTTCGCCGGACAGGGCTATTGCCGGACGCCCGGAATGCACACACCTGACCAGATGGCCGCCTGGAAGGGAGTGACCGATGCGGTCCATGCCAGGGGCGCGAAAATGTTCATGCAGTTCATGCACTGCGGCCGCATCGCGCACCCGCTGAACAGGCAGATCAAGGACGCGCCGGTGGCGCCCTCTGCCGTGAAGCCAGCGGGCCAGATGTGGACCGACCAGCAGCAAATGCAGGACTTTCCGACGCCGCATGCGCTCGCGACCGCCGCGCTGCCCGGTGTGATCAACGAGTTCGTCGTTGCGGCGCGCAATGCGATCGAGGCTGGCTTCGACGGCGTCGAATTGCACGCCGCGAACGGCTACCTGCTGAACCAGTTCCTCGCCTCGAACACAAACCAGCGCACCGACGGCTACGGCACCACGCTGAGCGGCCGGATTCGGTTCGTGGTGGAGACATTCGAAGCCGTTGCCTCAGCAATCGGTGCGTCGCGCACCGGCATTCGTGTCTCCCCCGGTCACATGTTCAACGATCTCGTCGACGCCAACCCGCTCGAGACACATTTTTCACTGCTCGACGCGCTGCCGACCGCGAAAATGGCCTACGTTCACGTGATGCTGCCGGACGCCTTCAGCCCGCAATTGAACAACGCCGGTGACCCGCAGGCGTTGCTCCCCGCACTGCGGCCGTACGTCAAAGGAGCGCTGATCGCAGCGGGCAAACTCACCGCCGCGAGCGCACAGGCGATGCTGGACTCCGGCCTCCTCCAGCTTGCGGTGTTTGGGCGTCCATTCATCGCCAACCCGGATCTCGTCGAGCGCATGAAGACCGGCGCGACCCTAGCGACTCCCCGCGAGGATCTGTTCTACACAGCAGGCCCGGAGGGCTATAGCGACTATCCCGCCCTCGTGTCCTAGCGCACACCCGCCGGCAAGCTTGCGGTTCGGGGCCGCCCATGTGGCAGGATGTGTCAGAGTCGACTAGGCTGGCCTGGCAGCGGCTTCGAGGAGATCTGGAATGGGCGTATCCAAATGGCTGCGGACTACCGGCACGAAGACTGAAGACTTCATCGAACGGATGGGTGGTCGGCTGGTACGCTTCTTCCACCTGCTGGGGCTCTTCGTGATCGGCGCCACCATCTTCTGGTCCGCTGTCACCTTCTACATCGACTTGATAGCGGCAGGCCACGCCAGCCTGCACGACATCCTGCTGCTGTTCATCTACATCGAACTCGGGGCAATGGTCGGAATTTACTTTTACACTGAGCAACTGCCAGTGGAGTTCCTGCTCTACATTGCCATTACGGTCATTACCCGGACGCTTGTGAGCTTCGAGGACTTGAGTGAGTCGCGAGTGGTGGTGGCGACACTCTCGGTACTCGTCCTGTCGGTAGCGGCTGTGCTGCTTCGCTGGGGCGCCTACAAGTTCTCCAAATCGGACACCGGGGCCGCCAAGCACACGGACCTCC
>JALHTE010000318.1 GCA_022865595.1 Steroidobacteraceae bacterium
ACCGGCGCATCCATAAACGTGTCGACGAGCAGCGCGTTGTACTGCCACAGCCGCAACCCGATCCCGAACACCACCGCCAGCCGCACGATCCTTAGCACCCCCGACAGCACCGGCTCCTGCACCGAACCCTTCATCTGCAGGAAGCCCCACACCATCACGTAGACGACCGCGAGCGTTACCGCGGTAGGCTCGATCGCCTGCGCCATCGCCACCACGTTCTGCGCGACGTACGCGTTCAGCGTCACGGTGAGCCACTGCCAGAAGGTGGTGAACAGCATCGCGGCGGTCGCCACTCAGGGACGTGGATGAAACCGGGTGCTGAAATCCCCGTGCCCCGCCATCGCGAGCTCGTGCAGCCTCTGCTGCTGCAGTCGCTGGTCCGCCTCGGCGGCGGAGGACAGCAGCTCGAGCTTCGCCTGCTCGTTCTCGAGCATCGCCTGCTCCGCGGCGATTCGCCCCTGCAGGTCGAGCGCCGCCTTGGCATCCGTGGCACTGCCGAGCGCCTGCACCAGCTGCGAGAGCGACGCGAACCGCGCACTCGCCTGCGCATACGCCTCCCGCGACATGACCGCGAGCCCGGCCGCCGACTGACGCGCCGCGACGATGCTCTCACGCTCCCCAGGCGCCAGCCGTCCGAGCTCCGCTGTTGTCAGCACCGCACGAGAGTTGACGAGCGCAGTCGTCGCGTTCGCGAGCTGCCCGTATTGCGCGCTCTGCCCGTCCAGCACCCGCGCCACCTCCGCCCAGTCCCGCGGCAGATAGTTGCGTTGCTGGTCAGTGAAGTTCAGCAGCGACTGCATCCCACGCGGCCCGGTGAGCGTCGCGTGTGTCTGCCGCAACTGATTCAACTGGTTCGACATCGCGCTTATCTGCTCTCGCCAGTAACTGATCTGTTGAATCAGCTGGGTAATCGCCGCTACGTCGATCACCGGATACGTCGCCTGCGCCTGCGGCGCCGCGAGCGCCAGCACCACCGCCACACTCGCGGCCGACACCATTCCCGTTCGCTTTTTCATGGTTTCTCCCTTCCGGCCCGTCATGGCCGATAAGCCTGTTTGATCACCCCGACAAACACTCCGCGCTGCTAAACCGCTCTTCGGCGTCGCGCCAGCGCGACGCGACAGAAATCGCGGGAACGATTTCTGAACCGCCGTAGGCGGGCCCGAAGGGCGAGGTCCAGGACGGGCCGAGTAGCCTGCGCGGCAGCCGTCTGCCCTACTCCCGCTTTCTTCCGGCCCTCTCGTCCCGAAACGCCGGCAGCCAATCCTCCGGCTCCTCCCCCAAGTCCCCGATAAGCCGCTCCACCAGCTGCACGCTCTCCGCCCGTCCCGAGATCACGTCGAGTTCGAAATCGAAACCCTTGAGGTCGAGCTCGCACACGACACCCTGGAACCCCTGCTTCAACAGGAACCGCCGCGATCCCGGCGTGAGCTCACGACCGACCAGTTCGTACTCCCGCTCGGAGAGCCCGAACCCGTCCACGTACTCGAGCCGCTGTGCTTCGACGTTCGGAAAGAACACCTTGGTCGGCGTCTGTTCCACCAGCGTCCGCGCGATCGGACTCATCAGCACGTCCGAAGGCGACTGCGTGGCAAAGGCCGCCACCGCGTTCAACTTCCGCCAGG
>JALHTE010000319.1 GCA_022865595.1 Steroidobacteraceae bacterium
CCCAATCGCCGTCCAATCCCCTGTCGACGGCGTCCCAGTCCAGTTGCTCCCCCGCCGCTCCCCATACGCCCCGAAGCTCAGCTTCACCACCTGTGCCCCGGCGCTGTTGGTGATCAGCTCCGGGCTGCCGAGATGGTCGGTGTGCACGTAATAGGTCGCGGGGGAACCCGTGCTCGGGCGAGTGTAGATCGCTGCGATTCCCTTACCGCCAGCAATCAGGTGCCGATACTCGGTCAGCGAGCCGCGCGTCACCTTCTCCAGGATCCCGCCCACGTAGATCGTGGTCTCGTTGGCCCCGGCCGTGATCGCCACCTGCTTGTAGCGATTGCGGTTGGCCCCGTAGTAGAGCGTGCTGGAGTTACTGCCGGCGTTGATCATGCTCGGCAGATCATAGCTGGTGTAGCTGATCGAACTGCCGTTGCGGGTGGTCATGTTGCCGTCGGCGTCGTAGCCATAGCTGTTGCCGCCGGCGCTGATCACCGCGCGCCGCTTGGTCGCATGGTAGGTGTAACTGCCGATCCCCTGCTTCCAGCTGATGTTGCCGATGGCATCGAGCGTCACGTCGGCGTTGGTCGTGCCATTGCGCTGCGAATAGTCGAACCGGTTCAAGGCGTCGTAGTAGATCGTCTCGGTGACGTTCTGCTTGAGGTCGACCCGCTGGGTCAGGTTGCCCGCCGGGTCCCCGCACTTGCGCTCAGTAACCCGACTCTGCCGCACTTAACACCGCCGACTGCGGCTCATGCACCCTGTGGTGATATTCCGGTCCCCACCCCGCACTGGCGCAGGTGAACGTCTTGGCAATATTCCTGTCGGCGCACTGGTGCTTGTGAGCTTCATGGCCATATTCCGGTCCACCGCGCCTGCGCGGCCCGGCCGCTATGCGTCGGCCACCTGCAGGACCAGTTTGCCGGTGTTCCCGCCCTTGAAGAGCTTCTGCAGCGTGTCCGGAAAGGTTTCGAGACCCGCGACGATATCCTCGCGGGTCTTGAGCTGCCCCGTCGCCATCCAGCCGGCCATCTCCTTCGCCGCTTCCGCGTAGCGGCTGGCGTAGTCGAACACGACCATACCGGTCATCGACGATCGAGTGACTAACAGCATCATGTAATTGCTCGGGCCCCGCATCTTCGCCTCGTTGTATTGCGAGATGGCGCCGCAGATCACGATGCGGGCGTGCATGGCGAGCCGGGTCAGGACGGCTTCAAGGATTTCGCCACCGACATTGTCAAAGTACACGTCGACGCCGTTCGGGCAGCGCTCCTTCAGCGCGGCCTGCACGTCCTGGTGCTTGTAGTCGATCGCAGCGTCGAAGCCGATCGAGCGCAGGTAGTCGCACTTGTCCTGGCCGCCGGCGATGCCGACCACGCGGCAGCCCTTGATCTTCGCAATCTGACCGACCACCTGCCCCACTGCGCCGGCGGCGCCTGAGACAACCACCGTCTCGCCCGCCTGCGGCTTGCCGACGTCCAGCAGTCCGAAATAGGCGGTCATGCCGGGCATGCCGAGCGTGCCAAGGTACACGGGCAGCGGCGCCAACCTGGGATCGACTTTGGTCAGCTGCTTGCCCTTCGCGACGGCGTATTCCTGCACGCCGAGGGTGCCGACGACATGGTCGCCAACGGCGATCTTTGGATCATTGGACACAATGACGCGTCCCACGGCGCCTGCGCGCATCACTTCACCGATGCCGACGGGCGGAATGTAGGATTTTCCTTCGTTCATCCAGCCGCGCATCGCCGGGTCGAGCGAAATGTAGAGAATCTTGACCAGTACCTCGCCGTCGCCAGGCTGCGCGACCGGGGACTGCGTGTAATCGAAGTCGCTGCGCTTCACCATGCCAACCGGGCGCCTGGCGAGCTTGAACTGGTGATTGGTCGTGGGTGCGGTCATGGCAGCGGCTCCAGGAATGCGATGGACGTCAGGTGCGTCTCGAAAATCGACTTCTGACGATACGCTACACCGGGGCTCAGTGTGTAGTGAACAGAAAGAAGCATCGCCCTGACGAACACATGCGCAAGGGTGCGGTGGGGACCAGGAGATACCTGCCTGAAGATCACAAGCGCCAGTGCGTAGCCTCCATCTGCAACACAGTCGTGTTACTCGGTGCGCGGTGAAACATGCGGCAAGCTCAATTGACTCACCGGCGCTGCTCTGCGTCACACGTCTGTTTTCGGGCGGCCTCTCGCGCTTTCGTAACGCCGGACCGGGCGCTGCGCGATTCGCTGCAGTTGCTGTAATGTATGTCCTGCCTCTGGTCCCGAGCCCCGAGCCGATGGAACAAGCACGCCGACCTGGCAGGAATGAGCTCCGCAGCATCGCGCACCAGGCGATGCTGCAACGCGGGCTGCAGCCGGATTTTTCGCCCGAGGTCATCGCCGAGACGGAGCGGATCACCCGGGCCGCCGTGGCTTCGGACGCCGCGATTCGCGACCTGCGCGGCCTGCTCTGGGCGTCGATCGACAACGACGATTCGCGCGATCTAGATCAGCTGTCCGTCGCTGAGCCGATGGCGGCGGGTGCGGTAAAAGTGTTCATCGCCATTGCCGACGTCGATGCACTGGTCGCCCAGACGTCGGCGATCGACGGTCACGCGTCGATCAACACGACCTCCGTGTATACGGCGGCACAGATCTTTCCCTTGCTCCCGGAGAAGCTGTCGACCGACCTCACGTCGCTGGGCGCAGGTCAGGAACGGCTCGCGGTGGTCATGGAAATGGTGATCGCCGTCGACGGAACACTGGCGAGTTCGGATCTCTACCGGGCGGTGGTCGTGAATCGCGCCAAGCTCGCCTACAACAGCGTGGCGGCGTGGCTCGATGGCACGGCCGCGGCACCGGCGGAGCTGGCGGCTGTGCCGGGACTCGATGAGCAGCTGCGAATCCAGGATGGGGCCGCACAGGCGCTGAAGCGGGTGCGTCACGCGCATGGCGCGCTCAGGCTCGAGACGCAGGAGGTCCGTGCCGTGTTCGATGGCGGCGCGCTGGTCGAGCTGCTGCCCGATGAGAAGAACCGGGCGAAGGAACTGATCGAGGACTTCATGATCGCGGCCAACGGGGTGACCGCGCGATTCCTGGATAAGAAGGGCCTGCCGTCGCTGCGCCGGGTGCTGCGCGTGCCCAAGCGCTGGGAACGGATCGTCGCGCTGGCTGCGGAGACCGGTGAGCGATTGCCGGTCGCGCCGGATTCCGCGGCGCTCGATGCGTTCCTTACCCGACGCCGCCAGGTGGATCCGGAGCAGTTCGCCGATCTGTCGCTCGCGGTCGTCAAGCTGCTCGGCTCCGGCGAATACGCGGTCGAGGTGCCGGGCCGGCCAACCGAGGCGCACTTCGGGCTGGCGGTGCGGGACTACACGCACGCGACCGCGCCGCCTCGCCGGTTTCCGGACCTCATTACGCAGCGTCTGCTGAAGGCGGCGCTCGCCGGTCGGCCCGCCCCGTACAGTGTTGACGAGCTCACAAGACTCGCGCGGCATTGCACGGAGCAGGAGGACAATGCCGCCAAGGTGGAACGGCAGGTGCGGAAATCCGCCGCCGCACTGCTGCTTGCGCCGAGGATCGGGGCGCGGTTCGATGCCATCGTAACCGGTGCGTCGGAGAAGGGGACCTGGGTGCGCATATTCGGGCCGGTTGCGGAAGGCCGGGTGGTGCGCGGATTCCAGGGCCTCGACGTCGGTGAGCACGTGCGCGTGGAACTCATACACACCGATGTTGCACGCGGCTTCATAGACTTCGCTGCGGTGAGGGCGCGACCATGACCACCGACGATCCACCCCCCAAGCCACTCGCCTACAGTAATCAGGCGTTTCTCGGCAGTGACGCGGGGCGACCGCTGCGCATCCTCGCCGAGTACCTGGAGCCACTGCAGGCCTTCAGCCAGGAAGGGATTCGCGACACGATCGTGTTTTTCGGCTCGGCCCGGTTGACGGCCGAGGGACCGCTCGGCCGTTACTACGAGGAGGCGCGCGAACTGGCGCGGCTGGTCACCGTGTGGTCCAAGAACCTGCCGTGCCACACCCATCGCTACGTGGTGTGCACCGGTGGCGGCGGCGGCATCATGGAGGCTGCGAATCGCGGCGCATCCGATGCCGGCGGTATGACCATCGGACTCAACATCGGACTGCCGAAGGAGCAGCAGGCGAATCCCTATGTCACGCACTCGCTCAGGTTCGAGTTCCACTACTTCTTCATGCGCAAGCTCTGGTTTGCTCACCTGGCGCGCGCGCTGGTGGTGTTTCCGGGCGGCTTCGGCACGCTCGACGAGCTGGCGGAAATGCTGACCCTGATGCAGACACGGAGAATGGATCGACCGGTCCCGATCGTGCTGTACGGCTCGAGTTACTGGAACGAGATCATCAATTTCGAGGCGCTGGTCCGGCACGGCATGATTGAACGTGAGGACCTGAAGCTGTTCCAGTTCGCCGACGATCCGGCGAGTGCGCTTGCGTTGCTGCAGACGGGGATTGCCGCGGAGCTGGACGACAGCGCGCCGGCCATCGCGCACTCGCGAACGATGCCGTGCTGAATTGCGGCGGACGGTATCGCGGGTCGTGATGGGTGTTGCTTGCGGCATTCGATCGCGCTCGACGTCGCCCTCGCCGGCCACTGGACTCGATCGCGCGATGTCAGCACAATGCGCGCCACGCGTTGGGGGAAACCACTCGCGGTCGTCTCGTCGCGTCGTCATCTAACCTTTTGTCGGGATTGGTTCAACGGCGCGGCGGGGCGATACTTCTCCTCCCCGCCAAGTGTCGTGACTGCACGGCAAATCCTGATGCCGGCGATTGGCGGCACGGCCCGAGCCGGGCCCGATCATGAGCGCCCTCCCCTGCCGTCGTCGACGGGGTGCACGTCGTTTGCGAGTCGGACTGACAACACGTCGCGCAGTTTCGCGCGGAGATCCAGATCACGCGCACAATAGCGTCGACGGTGCGCGAGGCGGTTTCTTTCACGATCCTGGGTGACCACGATGCGAGTTCTAATCACGGGCGGCACGGGCTTTGTCGGCCATGCACTTTGCCCGCGGCTGGTTGCCGCGGGGCATGAGGTCGTGATCCTGACGCGGCAGTCGAATCCGACTCTTCCCGAGGATGTCACGACGGCCGTGACCCACCTTGACGACCTGGCCCCGGACGAGTTTGGTGCGGTGATCAATCTCGCGGGTGCGCCGATCGGCGATGCGCGATGGACCGAGCACCGCAAGAAGCTGTTGCTTGATTCGCGGGTGAGCACCACGTCGCAACTGGTCGGATGGATGAGCCGCGCGCGCAAGCCGCCGCACACGCTGGTGTCTGCCTCGGCGGTGGGCTACTACGGCGAGCAGGGTGACCGGCCGGTCACGGAGCAGACGCCACCGACGCCGGGCTTTACCCACGAGCTGTGCGCGGCATGGGAGCGGGAAGCGGAAAAGGCCAGCGCGCTGGGCGTACGTGTGTGCGTCGTGCGCATTGGCGTGGTCCTCGATCGTGACGGTGGGGCGCTGGCGAAGATGCTGCCGGCCTTCCGGCTCGGCGCCGGCGGGCGGTTGGGCACGGGCCGCCAGTACTTTCCCTGGATCCACCGGGAGGACATGGCGGCGATCTGCCAGTGGCTGCTGGAGACCCCGAAGGCTCGCGGCGCTTACAACGCCAGCGCACCCGCGCCGGTCACCAACGCGGAATTCACGGCGGCGCTGGGGCGGGCACTCGCTCGTCCGACGATGGTGAACATGCCGCAGGCGGCACTGAAGCTGCTGTTCGGTGAAATGTCCGAGCTGCTGCTGGTCAGCGATCGGATGTTGCCGAAGCGTCTGCTCAAGGAGGGTTTCAAGTTCCGCTACCCGGATATTGACGCTGCGCTCGCTGCGATATTCGCGCGCCGCGCGTGAGGGGCAGGTGCAGGCCGCGCAAAAGGCGCGGCCGCAGCGGTCCTCCGTTCACCGGGTCAGGACGTCAGGTCCTCGATCTGCTGGAGCAGGTAGAGCACGATAGAGCCGAGCATCACGGCGGCGGCCAGGTACATCACTCTCCTCCGCCTTGCCGAATGTCCAAGGGCGGGACGACTGGTGACGCAGATCGCATTGAACCCAAGCGCTCCGGCCGGGTCTATCGGACCCCAGGCTTGAATCACCGGGCTCCGGCCCAACCATCCGATGCTCGGTTCAGGATCTGGACAATGGTGCGCCCGAGCACGTA
>JALHTE010000320.1 GCA_022865595.1 Steroidobacteraceae bacterium
CGCATCTGCGACCGCCACGGGATACTGCTTGTTGCCGACGAGGTGATCTGCGGATTTGGCCGCACCGGGCACTGGTTCGGCAGCAACCTGTACGGGATCCGTCCCGACCGTATGACGATCGCCAAGGGCATGTCGTCGGGCTCCCTGCCGAGCGGCGGGGTCAGGGTCGGCGACCGCGTCGCGGACGTGCTGGTCGACAAGGGCGGTGAGTTTGCCCACGGCTACACGTATTCCGGACACCCGGTGGCCTGCGCCGTTGCGAGCGCGAACCTCGCCCTGATCCAACGGGAGAATCTCGTGTCGCGCACCCGCGACGAGACCGGACCCTACCTGGCGGAGAAGTGGCGCGAGGTCGCCGAGCACCCGCTGGTGGGCGAGGCGCGCTCGATCGGCCTGATCGGTGCGATCGAGCTGGTACGGGAAAAGCGCGGCAGGCGGTTTTTCGACAAGCGCGGCGAGGTAGGCAACATCTGCCGCGATTTCTGCTTCCAGAACGGCCTGATCATGCGGGCCGTCCGGGACACCATGATCATAGCGCCGCCGCTGGTGATCAGCCGCGGGCAGATCGACGAGCTCGTCGAAAAGGCCTGGCGCTGCCTCGACCTGACATTCGCGCAGGCCCGTTCCGAGGGCCGGCTCTGACCGGGGGCTCCGGGGGGCTCCAGGGAGTACATTCCTTGTCCTGACCCTGCCCGGTGCGTTATACATACGTCCAAGGGGAATGGCCTGCGGGCCATGCATTCGCAAGTCTGAACAGCGAGGTAATAGCACGATGAATTCCACCATTCGCGCCGGGCTCGTGGGCCTGGCTGCAGCGATTGCACTCGCTGGCTGCGGCAAGAAGGACGACTCTGCCCCGGCTTCCGCCACGCAGGCTCCGGCCGCCGCTCCCGCCGAGGAGAAAGTGGTCAACGTGTACAACTGGTCGGACTACATAGACCCGGCGATGCTCGAAGCCTTCACCGCGGAGACCGGCATCAAGGTCAACTACGACGTGTTCGACAACAACGAGGTGCTGCAGACCAAGCTGCTTGCCGGCAATACCGGTTACGACGTGGTCGTGCCCTCCGCCTCGTTCCTCGAGCTGCAGATCAAGGCGGGCGTGTTCCAGAAGCTCGACCGGTCCAAGCTGCCCAACTGGCAGTACCTCGACGAGAACATCCTCGAGCGCGTGGGGCGCCACGATCCGGGCAACGAGTACGCGGTGAACTTCATGTGGGGCACCGACGCCATCGGCTACAACGTGAAGAAGGTCATGGCGATCGATCCCAAGGCCCCGGGGAACAGCTGGAAGCTGCTGTTCGATCCCGCCGAGGCGAAGAAATTCAAGGATTGCGGCATCTCGATCCTGGATGCTCCGGATGAAACCGTCAGCGTGGTGCTCGCGTACCTCGGCAGGAACCCGAACAGCGAAAACCTCGACGACCTCAAGGCCGCGGAAGAAGCATTGATGAAGATCCGCCCGTACGTACGGACCATCAACAGTTCCGAGTACATCAACGGGCTGGCGACTGGCGAACTGTGTGTCGTCATGGGCTGGAGCGGCGACATCCTCCAGGCGAAGACGCGCGCAGAGGAGGGCGAGCAGGGTCTTGAGATCGCCATGACCGTTCCCGAGGACGGCACAGTCATCTGGTTCGACATGTTCGCGATCCCGGCCGACGCACCGCATCCGAACAATGCGCACGCATTCATCAATTTCATGAGTAAGCCGGAAGTAGCGGCCGCGAACTCAAACTTCATCAGCTACGCCAGCGGCAACGCCGGCGCGCTGCCGTTGCTCGACCCTGCGGTACGGGACGACCCGAGCGTCTATCCGCCGCCCGAGACGATGGCCAAACTATTCCCGAACCTCGCCCATACCCAGGAATTCACCCGCGAGCTGAACCGGACCTGGACCCGGTTCATGACCGGCAAGTAGGCGCCCACAGGCATGGATCGCGAGCGGGGCGGTCGGAGTGAAAGTCTCCGCCCGCCCCGATTCGTTTGCGGTGTGCACATGGCGTCGTGCCACTGAGAAGAAACCCGGCCTGCGGGCCATCTAAGGACGACTCAGGATCCAATGGCAATTTCACCGCGAGCTGCCCAGCAGAAATTTGAACCGTGGACCGACCCGGACGCCCAGCCTTACGTCAGGATCGAGAAAGTCACCAAGAAGTTCGGTGAATTCGTCGCGGTCGATGACATCACGCTGGACATCTACCAGAAGGAGATCTTCTGCCTGCTGGGCGCATCTGGCTGTGGCAAGACGACGCTGCTGCGCATACTGGCCGGATTCGAGCGGCCCACGGCGGGCCGGATCTACATCGACGGCGTGGACATGACCGAGATCCCGCCGTACGAGCGGCCGGTCAACATGATGTTCCAGTCCTACGCGATCTTTCCCCACATGTCTGTGGAGCAGAACGTGGCGTTCGGCCTGCGGCAGGAGGGGATATCCAGGTCCGAGACCGCGCGCCGTGTCAGCGAAATGCTCGATCTCGTGAAACTGGGGCAGTTCGCGAAGCGCAAGCCCCATCAGCTCTCAGGCGGCCAGCGCCAGCGCGTCGCGCTCGCGCGCTCGCTGGTGAAGAAGCCCAAGCTGCTGTTGCTGGACGAGCCGCTGGCGGCGCTCGACAAGAAGCTCCGCGAGCATACGCAGTTCGAACTGATAAACCTCCAGGAAACGCTTGGTGTCACCTTCATCGTGGTCACCCATGACCAGGAGGAGGCGATGACGCTGTCGAGCCGCATCGGCCTTATGGACCACGGCGACATCGTGCAGGTGGGTACGCCGAGCGAGATCTACGAGTACCCGAGCTCGCGGTTCGTGGCCGAGTTCATCGGCTCGGTCAACACGTTCGAGGGCCGCCTGATCGAGGACGAGCCGTCCTATGTCCGTATCGAATGCGACGACCTCGAGGCCCCGATCTACGTGGACCACGGTGTCAGTTCTGCCCCGGACGCGACTGTGTGGGCGGCCATCAGGCCGGAGAAGATCCGGATCTCCCGCGAGAAGCCCGACACCACCGACAACTGGGCTGCGGCCGTGGTGAGCGACATTGCCTACATGGGTGACATGTCCATCTACCTGCTTCGGCTCGCCTCCGGAAAGGTAGTGCGCGTCACGCGGCCCAACGTCTACCGCCATGCAGACGACAACATCACCTGGGATGAGCAGGTGTACCTGCACTGGCGGCCCGAAAGCCCGGTGGTGGTGACGAAGTGAACAGGGTTTTCCAGCGCCTCGGGCTGACGGGAAAGAACCTCGTCACGTCGGTGCCCTACCTGTGGCTGCTGCTGTTCTTCCTGGTGCCGTTCGTGATCGTGCTGAAGATCAGTTTCTCGACGGCGCAGATCGCGATGCCACCCTATGCGCCATTGCTGCACTGGGTGTCGGAGAAGGTCGTCCAGGTGCAGCTCGACTTCGGCAATTTCCTGTTCCTGGTCCAGGACAACCTCTACTGGAAGGCGTACCTCACCTCGATCGGGATCGCGTTCGTCTCGACGGTGTTCTGCCTCCTGATCGGATACCCGATCGCGTATTCCATTGCGCGCAGCGATCCCTCGAAACGCAATATCCTGATGCTGTTGATCGTGCTGCCGTTCTGGACTTCGTTCCTGCTGCGCGTATATGCGTGGATCGGCATCCTCAAGAGCAACGGCCTGCTGAACAATTTCCTGATGTGGCTCGGGGTGATCCATGAGCCGCTGCAGATCCTGCAGACCTATACCGCGGTGTACATCGGCATCGTCTACTCGTACCTGCCGTTCATGATCCTGCCGCTGTACGCCAACCTCGAGAAGATGGACATTACGCTGCTCGAAGCAGCCTATGACCTCGGCTGCAGGCCCTGGCAGGCCTTCTACAAGATCACGCTGCCGCTGTCGGTGCCCGGCATCGTGGCGGGATGCCTGCTGGTGTTCATACCGGCGGTCGGCGAATTCGTCATCCCGTCGCTGCTCGGGTCCCCCGGCATGCTGATGATCGGCAAGGTGCTCTGGACAGAGTTCTTCAACAACCGCGACTGGCCTGTGGCGAGCGCTGTCGCGATAGCGCTGCTGCTGTTCCTGGTCATTCCGATCATGTACTACCAGCGCGCACAGGATGCCGAATCGGGTGGAGGGCTGCACCGATGACGCAGGGCCGCTCGTGGTTCCGCGTGTCCGCGCTGGCCTTCGGGTACGCGTTCCTCTACATACCGATCCTCTCGCTGATCGTGTACTCGTTCAACGAATCGAAGCTCGTGACCGTGTGGGCAGGATTCTCGACGAAGTGGTATGGGGAACTGCTCAATAACCAGCAGATCCTGGGCGCCGCATGGCTCAGCCTCAAGATCGCCGCGCTGTCGGCCACGCTCGCGGTCGTTCTCGGCACGCTCGCCGGCATGGTGCTCGCCCGCTTTGGGCCGTTCAGGGGCCGCACGCTGTTGTCCGGCCTCACGACCGCGCCGCTGGTCATGCCTGAGGTGATCACCGGCCTGTCGATGCTGTTGCTGTTCGTGACCATGGAGCAATTGATCGGGTGGCCGGCCGGACGCGGCATGACGACCATCGTCATTGCGCACATTACATTCACGATGTCCTTCGTTGCGGTCGTCGTGCAGTCCCGGCTTGCGCAGATGGACGACTCGCTCGAGGAGGCCGCGATGGACCTGGGTGCCCGCCCGGCCAAGGTGTTCTTCCTGATCACGCTGCCGATAATCGCCCCGGCGCTGATGTCCGGGTGGCTGCTCGCGTTCACGCTGTCGGTCGATGACCTGGTGATCACCAGCTTCGTGGCGGGGCCGGGTTCGAGCACGCTGCCAATGGTCATCTTCTCCAAGGTGCGGCTCGGCGTGAGTCCCGACATCAACGCGCTGGCGACCATCCTGGTGGCCGTCGTCTCGATCGGCGTGGTCGTTGCGGGTGTCATGATGAGCCGGCAGCAGAAGGCCAGGGATCGTGATGCGCAGATGGCGCTGGCGGCGAACCAGCAGATGATCGAAAGCATGAAGAAGGGCTGACCCGGGATGCAGGAAACGCCGATCCTCGCATTCGATGTCGGGGGCTCATTCGTGAAGGCGGGGCTTGTGAATCCTGCCTCCGGTGCCGTCGGTGGCGCGGTGCTGCGTCGACCGACACCGGCGGGGGCCACCCCTGTAGACGTGATCGACCTGCTGGCCTCAATGGCCGGTGAGTTGCCGTCGGATGGGCCAGTCGGTGTCGCATTCCCGGCGGTCACAAGGCATGGCCGGGCGTGGACGGCGGCCAACATCGACACACGCTGGATCGGCACTGACGCGCAGGGACTGCTCGGCGCGCGTATCGGCCGCCCGGTGGCGTTTCTCAACGACGCCGATGCCGCCGGTCTTGCCGAGATGACGCTCGGTGCCGGCAGCGGGCGCAGTGGGACAGTGATGGTCCTGACGCTCGGCACCGGTATAGGCACTGCGATCTTCGTCGACGGCCGCCTGCTCCCGAACACGGAACTCGGGCACCTCGAGGTCCGCGGCATGGAAGCGGAACACCGCGCCTCCGCCAAGGTCAAGACCGATCTCGGCCTCGGATGGGATGAATGGGCCGCGGCAGTCAATGAAGTGCTTGCGGCCTACCACCGACTGCTGTGGCCCGACGTATTCGTCATCGGCGGTGGCGTGACCGAGAACTGGGAGATGTTCGGCCCGCTGCTCGAGAGCCGCGCGGAAATCGTGCCGGCGCACTTCCGCAACGAGGCGGGCATCATCGGCGCGGCGATGGCGGCTGCTGCGCTGCCGCCCCGCGATGGTGGCGTCGGTGATCAAGCCGCTTGAGTCGAAGCTGCCACGCGTCGGCACCACTATCTTTACCGTCATGTCGCGGCTCGCTGCCGAGTGCGGCGCGATCAACCTTTCGCAGGGGTTCCCCGACTTCGATCCACCGGCGCGCCTTGTGGACCTGGTGGCGGCGCACATGCGCTCGGGCCACAACCAGTACGCGCCGATGGCTGGCTGGCCCGCGCTTCGCGAGGCGATCGCAGGCAAGGTTCGCGACCTCTATGGTCGCGAGGTATCGGCAACCGACGAGGTTACGGTCACCTCGGGCGGAACGGAGGCGCTCTTCTGCGCGATCCAGGCCGTCGTGCGGCCCGGCGACGAGGTGATCCTGCTCGAGCCGGCCTACGACTCATATGAGCCGGCGGTCCAACTGGCCGGTGGACGCGCTGTACGTGTGCCCTTGCGGTCCCCCGCGTTTTCGGTTGACTGGGATCGCGTGGCGGGCGCAGTGACATCGCGCACCCGCATGGTTATCGTCAATTCGCCGCACAATCCGAGCGGGGCGGTCTGGTCCGCGGCCGACCTGGACGCACTGGAACGCATTCTCGGGCCAACGGATGCGTATGTGCTTTCGGACGAGGTCTACGAGCACATTGTGTTCGATGGGCAGGAGCACGCGAGCGTGCTCAGTCGCGACGCGCTGGCCGCGCGAAGTTTCGCCGTTTCATCCTTCGGCAAGACGTATCACGCCACCGGCTGGAAAGTCGGCTACTGTGTTGCGCCCGCCGAACTCACGGCCGAATTCCGCAAGGTGCACCAGTTCGTTCAGTTCGCGGTTGCCACGCCGATCCAGGCGGCACTCGCGGATTTCCTGGTGGAGTGCCCGGAGCACCACCTCGGGCTGTCCGCCTTCTACGAGGACAAGCGCGACCATTTCTGCCGCCTGCTGGCTCAAACGCCGCTCGGCTTCGTGCCAACGGCCGGCACCTATTTCCAGCTCGCTGACTACTCAGCCGTGAGCGACTCGACCGATGTCGACTTCGCACACTGGCTCACCCGCGAAATCGGCGTCGCAGCGATACCGGTCTCGGTGTTTTCCACGCATGCTTCGACCGAGCGGGTCGTGCGATTCTGTTTCGCCAAGAACGAATCGACGCTAGAGGCCGCTGGCCAGAGGCTAAGGAGGTTGGGACGATGAATTCACACCTGCGCGTCACGCTGGTCCAGTCGGAAATCGCCTGGGAGGCCCCGGCTGCCAATCGGCACAGGCTTGCGGAGCACTTCCGCGGGCTGGCCGGGCACACCGACCTGATCGTTCTCCCGGAGATGTTCTCCACCGGATTCAGCATGGACGCCGCGACACACGCCGAGTCCATGAACGGGCCGACGGTCGGCTGGATGCGCGAGGAAGCGGCGGCGATGGGCTGCGTGATAACGGGGAGCCTGATCGTCCAGGACCAGGGCCACTACTTCAACCGCCTGGTATGGGCCCGCCCGGACGGGTCATTGCAACACTACGACAAGCGACACCTGTTCCGGATGGCCAGTGAGCATGCCCATTACACGGCGGGCGGGTCGCGCCTCACGATCGAGATGAAGGGCTGGCGCGTCTGTCCGCTCATCTGTTACGACCTGCGCTTTCCAGTCTGGAGCCGCAGCCGCGGCGACTACGACCTGCTGCTCTACGTCGCGAACTGGCCGGCTCGCCGGGCGCGTGCATGGGCCGCGCTGCTCCGCGCGCGCGCGATCGAGAACCTGTGCTACGTCGTGGGCGTGAACCGCATCGGCCGGGACGGCAATGCCGTGAGTTATGCCGGCGACAGCGTCGCGCTCGACTTCCTCGGGCGGCCCCTGTCCAGTGAAGGCGGCGGCGACCGGGTCGAGACGGCCGTGCTGGACCTGGAGTCGCTGCGCAGCTACCGCGAGGAGTTCCCTGCGCATCTCGACGCCGACGGATTCGAAATCACGTGAAAAAGCGCACGAGGGTCACGCACCTGCCGGGCGTCAGCCTGCCGCCCGACAACCGCCCGCTGGTCGCACCGATCTACCAGTCGGTCAAATTCACGTTCGACGACGTTGCCGAGACGCAGAAGTACTTCGCGAAGAAGCGCGACGGCTTCTATTACTCGAGGGTGTCCAACCCCACACTCCAGCAGCTGGAGCAGGCGCTCGCCGGGCTGCAGGACCGCGACGCGTGCCTGCTAACCGCGTCCGGCATCGCGGCGATCTCGGACACGCTGCTGGCGCTGCTGAAAGCCGGGGACCACGTGGTCTACTTTGCGGAGTCGTATCCGCCGACACGCGCATTCATCCGCAGGACCCTGGGTCGTTTTGGTGTCACGGCGACCATGCTCTCGGTTACAGACTACGCGACGCTCGAGCAGACGCTTGCCGGCACGCCGACGCGGCTCGTGGTGTTCGAATGCCCGACGAATCCGGTGCTGAATGTTGCCGACCTCGAGCGGATCACAGCGATTGCGCGCAGGCACGGAGCGCTGACGCTGCTCGACAACACGCTGGCGGGCCCGCACAACCACGGGCAGTACGACGTCGATCTCTATGCGCACAGCCTGACCAAGTTCGTGTCGGGCCACGGCGACGTGATGGGCGGCGCCGTCATCGGCCGCGGCGAACTGATCGACTCGATGCGCGATGATTTCACGCACCTTGGGCCGACGCTCGACCCACATGCCGCGTACCTGTTGCTCAGGGGCCTGAAGACGTATTTCGTACGCTGGGACTGCCAGTGCCGTAACGCCCTGAGGATAGCCGAATTCCTTGTCACCCATCCGGCGGTCGCGCGGGTCCGGTACCCGGGCCTGCCCTCTGATCCCGGCCACGCACTCGCGCAGCGCCAGATGGACAGCTTCGGCACGATGGTCACCTTTGACCTCGCCGCGGGTGTCGAGGCCGGTACGCGTTTTTCCGAGGCGCTGAAGTTGTTCGCGCTCACCTCGAGCCTGGGCTCAACGGAGTCGCTGGTGGTGGCGCCGGCCATGCTGCAGCCGCGTGGCTTTACGCCAGAGCAGCTTGCTTGGTCCGACATCGGACCGGGCACCGTTCGTCTGTCGGTTGGAATTGAGGACCCGGACGACCTGGTCGATGATCTCCGCGAGGCGCTGGCTCTGCTATGATCGATTTCCAGGGGATGGATGGGTCAGCGTCGAATAATCATGGACGCCAACGACCTCGAGGCAGGGTATAGGCTGGGCGACTGGGTCGTTGAACCGCTACTCGGGCGAATCTCCGGTGGCGGGCGCTCCCACCCGCTTGCTTCCCACCATGTCCGCATCCTGCAGCTCCTGGCAGCGAACCACGGAGAGGTCGTGGATCGCCAGACGCTTCTCGAGCACGCGTGGCCAGGACAGACGGCCACTGACGAGATGTTGCGGACTGCGATGCGGGAACTGCACATCATGCTCGGTGATACGCAGGAAGCACCGCGCTACATCGTCAGGGTGGCCCGGCTCGGATATGTGCTGATCGCTCATTTCGAGCAGCTCGAGGAGAGCGGTAGCGCAACAATGGCTATCGATCCAGCCGCTGTCGCGAGCACTGGCCGCGGCGTAGCCCAAATCCAGGGCTTCGCTGCCGAGCTCCGCCGTCGCCATGTTTTCCAGGTGCTGGGCAGCTATCTCGTCGGCATGTTCATCCTGCTGCAGGTTGCGGAGATGACCTTCGAGCCGCTGCGCCTGCCCGGATGGTGGATGACTGCTCTCACGATCCTCGCAGTGACCGGCATCCCGATCGTGGGCGTCGTGGCATGGGCCTACGAGATCACGCCCGCCGGCATCGTGCTTGACCCCGGCGATCAGCGGCGCCGACGGCCGATTGCGAAGCCTCGCAGGGCTGTTGCGCCGTGGCTCGTGACCGGCGTCGCGCTGATGGCGGGCGTGACGGGATTCGCCTGGTGGCGTTCCCTGGACCAGGAAGCCGCGCCGCCGCTCGAGGCTGCCGAGACCGCCTTGCGCTCGATTGCGGTGCTACCGCTGGTGGACATGACCTCGGGCGGCGAGAGCGGCTACATCGGCGACGGGTTCGCGGAGGAGATTTCCGCGCAGCTCGCACAGATTCCCGGGCTGCGTGTCGCAGCGCGGACGTCGGCATTCGAGTTCAAGGGCAAGAACGCGGACGTGAGGAAGATTGGCGCGGCGCTCGGTGTGCGCAACGTGCTCGAAGGCAGCATACGCCGTGACAACGACAAGCTGCGTGTCACGGTCCAGCTGATCGATGCCGTCACCGGCTACCACGTCTGGGCCGGAACCTACGATCGTGACTGGGCGGACGTCATCGCCATCCAGGACAGCATCTCCCGCGCAATAACCGAGGCCCTAGAAGTTGTCTTGACGCCGGAAGAGGAGCGCGGCCTGGAGCGCGAGCACGTAGCCAACCTCGAGGCCTACGACGCCTACCTCGCCGGCGCCTCGGCATTTCGAGCGGCGGGAACGCTGGGCGACTTCGACAAGGCCGGCGCGCTGTTCCGCAAGGCATTGGATCTTGATCC
>JALHTE010000321.1 GCA_022865595.1 Steroidobacteraceae bacterium
GTCAGATCCATTTGCGGCATTCGCAAGCCTGCGGTTGGGGGATATGTCCTGCCGAATCGACGCGATCTCTTTCGAGACCCAGGAATCAATGGGCAACACAAATCCTATGTGCCCCCCCCAAGGCCCATCATTCCTGCATGCCATGATACAGAAGCCGGACGAGAAGGCGAACCCCGTCGTTGTGCTTCAGTTCCCCATATCGCGGTGCCGTCCGGTCGCCGATGCCCGGGATATCCGGCATCAGCTCGGGGTGGAACTGGCAGGTTCAACCCGCGGCTAGAGCACGTGCAGGTCTGCCCGCGGTGCGACCGTGCCGTGCTGGTGATGGCGCCCGAGTCGGCTGACAAATAGAAGCTGCCGGTAGCGAGTCAGCCCTGCCTGCAGGCGCCCGCCGGGCCGACACGGACATGACCAGATAACCAAGCGGCCTTTCCTAACAGGCACCTTAAGTCCCTAGCATCCCCCTCGACACTGTTCCGAGGCGATGCCATGGCTGCCAATTCCTCCGTCGTACCACTGGGTCCGCTCGACAGCGAGCGCAGCGGGCTCCTGAAGCGGGTAGTCGACGGGCTCGAGCCGTCCTCGCTGCACTGGCTGTCCGGATTTGCGGCAGGCGTGGCCCACGCGCGGTCGCAGGGGGCGGGCGCGCTGGCCGGGGAACTCCCGTTGCCCGCAGTGCCTGAGGCCACGAGACAGGAGCCGACGGCCCGGCTGGCGGTGGTGTATGGATCGCAGACCGGTAACGGCAAGCGTATTGCGGATCGGCTGGGGCGTGCGGCCGAGGCGGCTGGCCTCGCGGTGCGTGTATACGCCGCCCGCGACTACCCGCTCAAGGACCTGGCCAGGGAGCGGTTCCTCACGATCGTGATGAGCACGCACGGCGACGGGGATCCACCGGACGATGCGCGCTCGTTCCACGAGTACATGCTCGGCAAGCGCGCGCCTCGGCTCGAGAACCTCGCCTATTCAGTGCTGGCCCTCGGCGACTCGAGCTACCCGAAGTACTGCGAGACCGGCCGCCAGCTCGACGAGAGGCTCGAATCGCTCGGCGCGCGCCGACTGTTGCCGCGTGTTGACTGCGACCTGGACTACGAGCGGCCGGCCGGTGCCTGGCTCGAACAGCTGGTAGAGGCAGCCCGCGATGGCATGGGAATCCAGCCGCCTGCAAACGTCACGCGCCTGCGTCCGCCGCAGGCCGAGCCGCAGTACAGCCGCGAACGGCCATTCACCGCAAGCGTACTTGAGAACCAGCGCATTACCGGCAGGACGGCCACCAAGGACGTCCGCCATGTCGAGATCTCGCTCGAGAAGTCGGGGCTGCGCTACGAGCCGGGCGATGCGCTCGGCGTCTGGCACGACAATCCGCCGGAGGTCGTTGATGGCGTGCTCTCCGCGGCCGGCCTGCCGGGCGACCAGATGGTTACCGGCGACGGGAAAGTGGCCCCGTTGCGGCAGTGGCTCACGACGGCCCGCGAGATCACGCGCCTGACCCGGCCCTTCCTCATTGAACATGCGCGACGCTCGGCAGACGCCGGACTCGCCGAGACCCTGTCGCCCGGGCACGAGACACGCCTGCGCGATCTGCTCAAGAATATGCAGGTTGCCGACGTGCTCAGGTCGTGGCCCGCGCCGTGGACGGCTGAGGCACTCGTGCAGGCGCTGCGGCCGATCGCGCCGCGCCTGTATTCGATCGCGTCGAGCCAGGAATCCGTCGGTGACGAGGTTCACGTCGCGGTGGCGGTCATCGACTACGAGTCCGGCGGCGAGCGCCGCCACGGCGCTGCGTCGACGCATCTCGCGAGCCTGACGGGAGACGAGGCGACCGTGCGCGTATTCGTCGAACCGAACGATCGCTTCCGCCTGCCCGCAGACCCCTCGCGCGACGTGATAATGATAGGTCCCGGGACCGGCGTGGCGCCGTACCGAGGCTTCCTTCAGCAGCGCGAAGTGCAGGCTGCCACTGGCCGCAACTGGCTCGTGTTTGGCGCAAGGCATTTCGACAGCGAATTTCTCTACCAGGCGGACTGGCAGGACGCCATGCGCAAGGGCCTGCTGCACAGGGTAGACCTTGCGTTCTCGAGGGATCGCAGCGGGCGCAGCTACGTGCAGGACAGGCTGCGCGAGGCAGGCGCCGATCTCTACGCCTGGCTCAAGGGTGGCGCGAGCATCTACGTCTGCGGCGATGCAGAGCGCATGGCGCCGGACGTGCACGTCGCACTGGTGGATGTCGCAGCGGCGCACGGTGGCCTCGACCGCGAAGGCGCCGAAGCGTGGCTGCGTGCGCTGGCCGATGAACGCCGCTACCTCAGGGACGTGTACTGACCATGGCCGAGCTCACACCCATCGAGCGCGTCAAGAACGAGAGCCGGTTGCTGCGCGGCACACTTGTCGAAAGCCTCGCCGACCCCCTGACCGGGGCGATCCGCGAGGATGACACCGCGTTGATCAAGTTCCACGGCAGCTACCAGCAGGACGATCGCGACCTGCGCGACGAGCGGCGTCGCCAGAAACTCGAACCTGCCTACAGCTTCATGATCCGTACGCGCCTTCCCGGCGGCGTGTGCACGCCGGCACAGTGGCTGGCGCTGGACGAGATTGCCACACGACATGGCAATGGCACGCTCAGGCTCACCACGCGCCAGGCATTCCAGTTCCACGGCGTGATCAAGACCGAGCTGAAGACGACCATGGCCGCGATAAACGCGACCCTGATCGACACGATCGCAGCCTGCGGCGACGTGAACCGCAATGTGCTGGCGAGCGCGAACCCGGTGGAGTCCGGTGCGCATGCTGCGGCCTACGAATGGGCGAAGCGCCTGTCGGAGCACCTGCTACCCCGCACTCGTGCTTACCACGAGATCTGGCTGGACGGTGCCAAGGTCGAGGGCAGCCCGGAAGTCGAGCCGATCTACGGTCCAGGCTATCTCCCGCGCAAGTTCAAGGCCGCGATCGTCGTGCCGCCGGTGAACGACGTGGACGTATTCGCCCACGACCTCGGCTTCATCGCGATCATCGAGGCCGGGGAACTGGTCGGGTTCAACGTCACCGTCGGCGGCGGCATGGGTACCACGCACGGCGAGGCCGCGACCTACCCGCGACTCGCCGACGTCGTCGGTTTCGTACGGCCTGAACAGCTGCTGGCCGTTGCGGAGTCGGTGGTCACGACCCAGCGCGATTTCGGCGACCGCACGAATCGCAGGCATGCGCGACTCAAGTACACCATCGACGCGCGCGGACTCGACTGGTTCGTCGCGGAAATCACGCGGCGGCAGGGATTTGCGCTCGAACCGGCGCGGCCATTCGAATTTACAACCAGCGGTGATCGTTTCGGATGGACCGAGGGACTCGACGGCCGCTGGCACCTGACGCTGCGCATCGAGTCTGGCCGCATCGCCGACACCGCGTCCGGTGCGAAGCTCACGGGCTTGCGCGAGATTGCCCGCGTGCACCGCGGGGACTTCCGCCTGACGCCGAACCAGAACCTGGTCATCGCAAACGTCGAGGCATCCGCGCGGGCGTTCATCGACGCACTTGTCGTGCGCTACGGGCTGGACGCGCATGCTCGCGCGACGCCCGTGCACCGGGACGCACTCGCCTGCGTGGCCCTGCCCACGTGCAGCCTTGCGATGGCGGAGGCGGAGCGCTACCTGCCGTCGCTGGTGCGCGAGGTAGAGGCACGCCTCGCGGTACACGGCCTGCGCGAGGAGCCGATCACGCTGCGCATCACGGGGTGCCCGAACGGCTGCGCACGGCCATTCCTTGCTGAGATTGCGCTGGTTGGCAAGGCGCCCGGCCGTTACAACCTCTACCTCGGTGGCGATGGCCGGGGCCAGCGGCTGAACGTGTTGCACCTGGAAAATGTCGACGAGGGCGAGATTCTTGGCGCGCTGGATTCGGCATTCGCGAGATTTGCGTCCGAGCGTGAGCCGGGCGAGCGCTTCGGCGACTTCAGCTGGCGCGCCGGCCTCGTAAATGCGCCGATGCGGGCGGTGACGGCATGACTGCGCCGGCTTTCGACGCCGACCGGGCGCGGACTGACCCCGCGTACCTTGACCGGGTGAATCGGTCGCTCGAACGCATGGACGCCGGGCAGCGAGTGCAGTGGGGGCTGGCCCACCTTCCCGGCCGGCACGCGCTCACCTCGAGCTTCGGTGCCCAGGCGGCCGTATCGCTGCATCTTGTGACCAGCCTGGCGCCCGATATACCGGTCATCCTTGTCGATACGGGATACCTGTTTCCGGAAACCTACCGATTCGTGGACGAGCTCGTGGTCCGGCTGGGGCTGAACCTGAAGGTGTACCAGCCTGCCATGTCGCCAGCCTGGCTCGAGTCGCGGCATGGCCGGCTGTGGGAGCAGGGCGCGGACGGCATCGATCGCTACAACGAGTTGCGCAAGGGCGAGCCGATGCAGCGGGCGCTCGCTGAACTCGATGTCGGCAGCTGGTTCGCGGGCCTGCGCCGACAACAGGCGCGCTCGCGAAGCGGCATCCAGCCGCTCGAGTACCGCAGCGGTCGCTGGAAGTTTCACCCGATCCTCGACTGGACCGATCGCCAGGTATTCCAGTACCTGACCAATCGTGACCTGCCGTACCACCCGCTCTGGCACCGCGGTTACGTCTCCATCGGCGACTGGCACACGACGCGGACCCTGGCAGAGGCGGGCGACGCGGAAGCGACGCGCTTCTTCGGGCTGAAGCGCGAGTGCGGCATCCACGGGCTCGAGGGCTGATGTCGTGAGGTACTTCCCGCTGTTTGCCGACCTCAAGGGTCGCCGGGTGCTGGTGGTCGGCGGTGGCGACGTGGCGGAGCGCAAGGTACGGCTGCTCCTCGATGCCGGTGCACAGGTGGACGTCGTTGCGCCGGCGCTGAACGAATGGCTGTCGAAGCGCCTGGTCGCGGGTCCAGGCCCGGACCGCGAAACCGGTCTGGAGCCGGCGCCGTGCTGGTGGCTGGCGCGGCATTTCGACGCTGCGCAACTGCGGGGCGCGGTGCTGGTCATTGCAGCGACCGATGACCGCAGCGTAAACGCCAGTGTCGCAGCCGCTGCGCACTCGATGTCGATTCTCGCGAACGTGGTCGACGACGCCGAGTTATCCGGTTTCATAGTCCCGGCCATCGTGGACCGCTCGCCACTGGTGATCGCGATATCGAGCGGCGGCACGGCCCCGGTACTTGCACGGCTGGTACGGGAGCAGATCGAGGTCCTGTTCGACGAATCCTTCGGCGCGCTGGCGTCGCTGCTGGAGCGCTGGCGGTCGCGCATCAAGGCGGCTTTTCCGGAACTCACAGCCCGGCGGCGCTTCTACGAGACTGCCGTCCGCAGCGCAGCAGGCGGCGCGATGCGGCGCAGGCGGCCGGACGACGCCGACCAGTGGCTCGCGCGGGAAATCGGAAAGCCGGCCGTGGCCGGTGCGGGCTCTGTGGCGATCGTGGGCGCAGGTCCCGGCGACCCCGGCCTGCTGACTTTGAACGCCCTGCGCGCGCTGCAGTCGGCCGACGTGATCCTCCACGACCGGCTGGTGTCAACAGAGGTGCTGGCACTGGCGCGGCGAGATGCCGAATGCATCGAGGTGGGCAAGCAGGCGCGCGGCCAGTCCGTGACGCAGCAGCACATCAACGCGCTGATGGTGGAGCACGCGGGGTCGGGACGTCGCGTCGTCCGTCTCAAGGGCGGCGATCCGTTCGTGTTCGGTCGCGGCGGCGAGGAACTCGAGTGCCTCGTGGCGCACGGGATTCCGTTCGAGGTCGTGCCCGGCATCACGGCGGCCGTCGCCTGCGGCGCCTATGCGGGCATTCCGCTCACGCACCGCGATCACGCCCAGTCGGTGCAGTTCGTCACGGCACACCGTGCAGAGTCGCTTCCTGCACGTGACTGGGACGCTCTCTCCGCGCCGGGACAGACGCTGTGTTTCTACATGGGCGTGGGCGAACTCGCGTCGCTGGGCGCCAGGTTGATCGCCCATGGTCGCGGTGAGGACACGCCAGTGGCAGTCATCGAGAATGGCTCCCGGCCCGAGCAGCGCGTGACGCTGGCCCGGCTCGCCGAACTCGACGACCTGGCGGCGCGCGGCAGGCTGTGCTCGCCCGCGATGGTGATCGTCGGCGAGGTAGCGTCGTTCGCCGCTGCGCTGCACTGGTACGGGGCCGAACCCAGGCAATGGGAGGCGCTGCGGCGAGTTGCCTGACTCGAAACGCGGTCCGGCTACATGGACCAGGCTATCTCTGCGAACACCGCTCGCGGCCTGCCCGGGAAATATCGGTAAGTGCCGAAAGCATAGTCGGCTCGGTCCGCGTATCGAACGTCGAGCGCATTCGTCATGCGCAATGCGGCCGTCCACCTGGGGGCGAAGCGCCAGAGACCGCGCAGGTTCAGGAGCCCGTAGCCCGAGTACCGATGTTCATTGGCCGCATCGAGCCAGTAGTCGCCGACCATCATCCACTCGGCCTCGGCCTCGACAGCCTCGTCCGGTCGCCAGAGGACCCCGAAGCGACCAATCTGGCGTGGGGCGGTGTCCATGTCGTTGCCCGCCTTGATGGTCTCGCCACCTTCGACCTGGCGTGAGAAGTCGTACTGGTGGCGCGCGTAGGTGCCGGCGGCGGCAAGTTCCAGCGACGGCAGGAGTCGCCAGCGAAGCTCGTATTCGACGCCGCGATGGGTGGTTCGGCCGTTCGCGACGTAGTAGCCGTTTGACTCACGGAGGATCACACCGCTGCGGTCCATGTCGTAGAGAGCCAGCGCGAATTCGAGCCGCGGCCACGATCCCTTGAGGCCGAGTTCGAGCGAGTCGAGTTCCTCGGGCTTGAGGTCCGCGACCTGCTGTCCGCGTTGAAGGCGGTAAAGCTCGGTCATTTCCGGCGGGCGGAAACCCCGCACCGCCGTCGTGTATGCGACGAGATCCGGGGTGATTTCGTAGGACAGCGAGAGCTTCGGTGTCCAGTCGTAGAAGTGGTCGGTGCGGTCGGCAGGGCGGCTGTACAGGCAGCCGGAGGGCAAGCAGGGCGTGCCCTGGTCGTCGGTATCGCCGTCCAGCATCCGGTTGTCGTAGTCGTACGTGACCCATTCCGCGCGCAGGCCCGCGCCGACCCGGAATCGCGACCAGAAGCGCCGTTCTGCCTGAAGGTACAGCGACTCCACGGACGAGTGCACGTCGTAGTCGTAGTGCAGGCCGGCTGGCCGTATCGCGTTGGCCGGTGGCGAGCCGCCGGTGGTCGGGTCCTCCTGGTACTCCTCGAGCGTTGCGTAGCCGAATTCGACGTCGGCGCCTGCGATGATCGACCAGTCGCGCAGGTTTCCAAATGCCAGGCTGGTCATCAGGCCGCCGCTTTCCTGCCCGTTTTTTTCGACCGGCTTACCGAGCAGGTAGTGCTGCTGGAATTCCGTGCGCGAACTGCGGAAGTACGGCCGCAGTTCCAGCACGGCACTGCCTGGCACGGATGGCTGCACGAGTCCGGTGAGGCGAACCGAACTCGCATCCCGATAAGCGCCCGGAGTCGGATTCGACTCGGAAAGCTTCAGGCTCTGGTAGGCGTCCTTGCCGGTGATGAATCCGGCGGTGTCCTGGTCGAGGCTGGTGACGGCGAGATCGGCGCGGGCCGGCGCGCCAGCCCAGTTGCCCGCGAGGGTCGCGTTCAGCTTTCCCTCCTGGTAGCCGGACAGCGCGCGCCAGCCGCCGTCGTTGGCATAGAAGCCGGCCACGCCGACATCCGCGTCCTCGCCCTCGTGTCGTCCCTCGAGTTTCACGCGCCAGTAGTTCGACGGGCCTCCGTCCAGGCTCGCGGCCAGCAGCGGCCGCTCCCGCGGCCAGGGCTGCAGCACGTTGACCGTGCCGTGCATCGCATTGGACCCGTAGAGCGCGCTGCCCGGACCGCGCAGCACCTCGACTGCCCGGGCCTGCTCGGTGTTGACCTCGAACAGCACGTTCACGTTGCAGAAGCCCACTGGTCGCACCGGCACGCCGTTCTCGAGAAACAGGAATGCGCCGCATGAACCGGCTCCCGTGAGGACCGGCGAGCGGATGGCCGTCAGGCTCTCCTGCCCGCTGCCCTGCTGGATCATCACGCCGGGAATCCGGTTCAGGATCTCGGCGTGGTGCGTGGCGCCGACCAGCGCGATGGCATCTGGGCCGACCCGGCCGATGCTGAGCGGCACGTCCAGCACCGGTTCCGGCCTGCGCGTCGCGGTGACGACGATTTCCTCCAGCGGCCCGGCGGTCGCGCCTGCTGCGACGATACTGTGTGCCGCGCCGATCGCGCACACGCAGCCGCAAGCCACTCGCCGCCACGGGCGATGATTGGGGCGGGCTGTGTCCTGCGTCGTCATCGAGAGCTGGTTGCCATGCGGTGAGGATTATCGCCCATGGTCGCGACGGGATGTCGACGCTGCGTTTGCTAGTATCGACAGCGAGGTCTCCGGAGCGATGCAGATGATGATCCGACTCGTGTTGATGGCGGCCGTGGCAATCGGATGCCTGGCCGGTCCTGCAGCGGTCAGGGCGGATGACGCGCCCGCAGAATCCAGCGCAGGGCGCCAGAAGATCGGCTTGGTGCTGAGTGGCGGGGGTGCGCGCGGGGCAGCCCATATCGGGGTCATACGCGCACTGGAGCAGATGCACGTGCCCATCGATGCGGTTGCCGGAACCAGCATGGGTGCGGTCGTCGGCGGGCTGTATGCTGCCGGCCTCAGTGGCGACGAAATCGCCGGCGTGTTCCGCGAACTCGACTGGCAGGACCTGCTGCGTGACCGGGCGCCGCGCAAGGACCTGGTCTACCGCCGCAAGCAGGACGACCGCAGCTTCCTCGCCACAGGAGGACTCGGTATCCGTGCCGACGATGGCGTCGTGCTGCCACTTGGCCTGGTGCAGGGCCAGAAGATCACCCAGGTGCTGCGCAATGCGACGATGGGCGTGGCGGACGTGCAGGACTTCGACAGGCTGCCGACCCCGTTCCGCGGACTCGCGACCGACCTGGAGAGCGGCGATGCGGTCGTGCTGAGTTCCGGAGACCTCGCCACCGTGCTGCGTGCGAGCATGTCGGCACCCGGCGTGTTCGCCCCCGTGGATATCGACGGGCGGCTGCTGGTGGACGGGGGGCTGGTGGACAACCTGCCGGTCGACCTGGCGCGCGAGATGGGCGTGGACATCGTGATCGCGGTGGACGTGAGCTTTCCGCTCGCGAAGCGCAGCGGGCTGGAGACGCCGCTGGATGTGACCAACCAGATGATCGCGATCATGGTCCGGCGTGGCACCGAGGCGTCGCGCGCCGGATTGAAGCCGGGCGATGTGCTGGTCGAACCGGAACTCGGGCGCATGACGTCGATCGACTTCACCCGGATGCCACTGGTGCAGGTCGCGGGCGAGGCGGCCGTGCAGAAGCAGCAGGTGCGCCTGGCCGCGCTGGCGCTGCCGCTGCATGACTATGCGGCCTACGTGGCTTCGAGAACCAGGGCTGCCGAACGTGACGTGCAGGTAGCCTTCGTGCGGCCCGCGCCGCACTCGGAGCAGGACTCGGCGCGTATCGAGGCCGTGTTTGGCGACATGGCCGGCAGGCCGCTGGACACGCAGGAACTGAAGCAGAAGGCCTATGGCCAGTACGGGCTCGATCGCTATGAAGCCATCGATTACAAGGTCGTGCGCGATGGAGGGGAGCGGGGGCTCGAGATCGACCTGCGCCGCAAGTCCTGGGGGCCTAACTTCCTGCGAGTCGGCATGAGCATCGAAAGCGACTACGAAGGGGGGACGTACGCCAACGCCGGAGCGCGCCTGCTGATGACCGGCGTGAACAGGCTCGATGGCGAACTGCTGTTCGACGCGCAGCTGGGCGAAGACCCGCATTTCCATGCCGAACTGTTCCAGCCCCTGTCGCTGACCACCGAGTTCTTCGTCGCGCCTGCATTCCACTACGACCTTGAAACGCTGCAGATCGTTCAGGACGGAAATCGCGTCGCGCAGTACCGAATCCGCGACACGCAGTTCCTGCTGGCTGTCGGCGCAGAGCTCTCGAACTGGGGAGAGCTGCGAGTGGGGCTGCGGCGCGGTACCGGCAGCAGCCACGTCATGGTGGGCGAGCCGGTTGCACCCGAGGGTGATTTCGACCTTGGTGCCGCCTATCTCGAGTTCGGCTACGACAGGCTGGACAGCGCTTACTTCCCGAGGCACGGCCAGGCATTTCGCGCCAGCTGGCAGTCGGACAGCGAGGCGCTTGGCGCGAGTGCGAATGCCGACATCGTCGAGGCGAACTGGCTGTTTGCCCGCAGCCGAGAGCGCAACAGCCTGGTGATGTCCATTGCGGCCGGGTCGGCGCTGGACAACCGGGTCGTCTCGCCCTCGGAGCTCTTCACGCTGGGCGGCTTTCTTAACCTGTCGGGCCTGCCCCAGGACGCGCTGATCGGCACCCAGTACGGCATCGTCAGGGCCATCCTCTACAGGCGGATCAGCCGCGGCGGAACCGGGCTGTTCGAGTTCCCGGCCTACATGGGTGCGTCGTTGGAGGCCGGTAACGTCTGGCAGACGAAACAGGACGTGGATTTCGGGGATCTGAAGTATGGCGGTAGCGCTTTCCTGGCCGCGGAGACGCCGTTCGGTCCGCTGTACCTTGCGGCGGGTTTCGCCGAGGGCGATACGGCGTTCTATCTATTGCTCGGCAAGACGTTCTAGCAGGCACATGATGGGTTTCACGATAGAATCGCCGCAGGAAACGGAGCGGCTGACGACTCATGGCCACCTGCCACGAACACAATCTGCGTGCGCCGATGCCGGGGGCGCGCCCGTACGGCATCCGGGTGCGCCTGCGCAGCAGCGATCCGTTCAGCAACCTGATGGGCGGCGACTGGCAGCAGGAACACTGGTTCGCGTCGCGTGCCGAACGTGACGGGGCGCTGGCGGGCATGAGTGGCCGTTACCTGTATTTCCGGCCTGGCGACGAACCCTCGCTCGATTTCGAGCGCATCGATCCGCCGACGGCCTAGGCGGGGCCTGGCCGCCCGGTCGTAACGCGCGCGGCGCCAAGGCTGCGGGAGTCCAGTTGATGCAATGGTTTACCACGTACCTGGGCTACGCGGCGGGGGCGCTGCTCGCGATCCTGCCGATCGTCAATCCGCTTGGCGCGGTTCCGCTGGTGATCGCGGTCGCATCGCACCTCCCGGAACAGGAGCGCCTGCGGCAGATCCGCCGCGCGTGCATCTACACATTCGTGCTGATGTCGAGCTTCCTGGTCGCCGGCAGCCTGGTCATGAGCTTCTTCGGGATCTCGATTCCGGGAATGCGGATTGCCGGTGGCATGATCGTCGCGTTCCTCGGATTCGGGATGTTGTTTCCGGGTGCGGATGCAGGGCGGGGCAAGGTACCGCCGGCCGACGAGATCCGCCACGACATCGCCTTCACGCCGCTTGCGATGCCGGGCCTCAGCGGTCCCGGCACATTCGCAGTGGTGATGAGCCTTTCATCGCAGGCAAGTGCGCGCCAGGGCTGGGACCGCATCGCCGACTTCCTGGGCGTCGCGACCGGCATCCTGCTGGTCGCCGTGATCTCGTGGTCCGTGCTGCGCGCCGCCGAAAAATTCAACCGCATCCTTGGCGTAACGGGCATGCTGGCCCTGACGCGCCTGATGGGATTCCTGATGATCTGCATCGGCGTGCAGTTCATCATCAACGGGCTCGCGGTCGTGCTCGGAGATCCCGCCATGTGGGAGGGGCTGGCGAAGGCCCTGCGGACGCAG
The DNA here is from genome assembly GCA_022865595.1 of Steroidobacteraceae bacterium. Lineage (GTDB taxonomy): Bacteria > Pseudomonadota > Gammaproteobacteria > Steroidobacterales > Steroidobacteraceae > RPQJ01. The sequence continues at coordinate 11,713 of JALHTE010000321.1, forward strand.
CAGGGTTGATCGAAGGTTTCGTGAGCGGAGGATTCAAATGAGTCTTTGGAAAACCAGCAAGTCGGTGTTGCCGGGTGCCGGCGAGGCACTTCCTGGCCGGACGGCAAAAATGCAGGTGCCGGAGCGGCACTTCGTCAATGGCAACCGGCTCGAGCCGCCGTTCCCGGAAGGCATGCAGCTCGCGCTGTTCGGGCTGGGATGTTTCTGGGGCGCGGAGAAGAAATTCTGGCTGCTCCCCGGTGTCTACAGCACGTCGGTCGGTTATGCGGCCGGGCAGACACCGAACCCCAGCTATGAGGAAGTGTGCAGTGGACGCACGGGACACGGCGAGGTCGTGCGCGTGGTGTTCGATCCGTTGCGCATCAACTACCGGGACCTGCTCAAGGTGTTCTGGGAATCGCACGACCCGACACAGGGAATGCGCCAGGGTGGCGACATCGGTACGCAGTATCGATCCGGGATCTATGCCAGCGACGACGAACAGCGGGCACTCGCCGAGCGCAGCCGTGATTCATACCAGGCGCGGCTCACTGCGGCGGGCCTCGGCATGATCACGACCGAGATCCTGCCGGCACCGGAGTTCTTCTACGCCGAGGATTACCACCAGCAGTACCTTGCCAAGAACCCGGATGGCTATTGCGGGCTCGGGGGCTGCGGGGTTGCCTACGTGCCCGAGGTGCCGGCGGCGGCCGATCGCCAGTCCTGAATGGACTACGCCGATCCTGGAGGCGCATGCAGGGTTCGATCCCGCGGCAGCGATCCTTCCGTCGAGCAATTTTGAGCCACAGGCGCGACGCCTGGCAGCCCGAATCGCTGGCAGCGGCGGCCAATGCCGCCGCTGCCAGAGTAAGTCACAACTGGAAGTTGGCTCAGTTCTGCGGCGACTCGACAGGCGCGAAGTTCGCATGCACCAGTTTCCACTGGCCGCCGATCTTCGCGTAAACGCGCGTGGACTTCGCCAGCGAGTTGTCCGTCTTGCCGTCCTTGGCCTGGGTCACGCCGACATAGTTGTAGGTCAGGATCGCCACGTCACCGTAGACCTGGACCTTCGGGTTGACCATCTCGCCCAGCAGCGTCTTGTCGCCCGATCGATTCTGCGCCTCGTAAATGCTGGCGTTCATGGCCTTGCCGTCGATGCGCACCGGGAACCCGGGGTTGAATTCGGTGTAGTCGTCGGCCAGGTTGGCGGTCTGCTCGGACATGCTCTTGCCCTGCATGTCGGCAGCCCACTGCGCGCGCGTGATGGCCATGACCTCGGCGGCGACCTTAGGGTCCTCGCCGGCCACCGCGACCTGCGATGCGAAGACGACGGCTGCAATACAGATTACGGACGTAATGGAATGCTTCATGTTGATTGCTCCCCTGAGACTGTTGGTTTGTAGGTATGGCGAGGAACCGCCGCCGACCTTGAAGAGGCCAGCACCAGGATCCGCAGATTCGGATCGGTACGCGAATTATACCAGAGTGGTGCGTCGTCGATGCGACTGAGTCCCGGTCGACGATTGATGTCTTCCTGTTGCGGGCTACAGCGCTTCAACTGCTTCGGGATCCTCGACTTCCCGCGGCGGATCAGCGAACAGGACCCGCAGGCGCAGCGCGCGCTTCTCGCTGGGGCTGAGCGCCTCGCGATCGCGGATCACCCTGGCAAGTAGCGCCGGGTCGTCCGTGATGATGTTGTCCACGCCACGCTCGATCATCCGCAGCATTACCTCAGGCGTGTTCACCGTCCAGACGTGAACAGCCTTGCCGGCCGCGTGCGCGCGGCGCACCAGTGACGGCGTTGCGCGCGCCGAATTCAGGCTGACAAAGTCCGCTGGCGTCCTTGAAACGTCTCCCACCGCGGCAGTGACGATCAACCCGACCTCGAGGTCGGGTTCGATTCCCTTGATCTGCCGAAGCGCCGCGGCATCCAGCGAGGTGATTACGAC
>JALHTE010000322.1 GCA_022865595.1 Steroidobacteraceae bacterium
CAGCTCCGGCATAGATTGCGAGGGTCTGTTCCAGGGTCCTGGCCGACTAGACGGGCTGACCCGATGACCGAGCGGCCAGCCAAGCGAAGAGTCCGGCGATCGCTATGTGGACAGGCCACAACTTTCGTCGCCATGTACGCCAGTACCAGCGCCAAACATCCTTGCGCCGGTCGTTATAGGAAAGCGTGTACTCCATACCGGCTAGCTGCTGAGTTTCGTCCTTTTTGTCAGCGCGTTACGAAGGTCCGTTCCTGGCCGTTAAGCGACATTCGCAAACGTCCGCTCCTGTGGCAACTGGCTAGCACGCGCCCGCGACCAGAAGCCTTTAGCCCGCCGCCAACCTCAACCCTCAATCCGCCGTTCCGTCACCACCCCGCTCAAGGTTTCCTCACCGAGCGACAGGTAGAGCGTCCGCTCGGAGACGGCCAGGTCGAAATCCATGCGCCGCTCGAGCCGCGCGACCAGCGCGGCAAGCAGCTCACGATCCACGACTTCTATTCGCAGGGTCCCGGCACGGTGTATGCGTTCACCGGCGAGACGTGCGAGCAACTGCTCCACATCGCGGTGCACGTACACGGCGACATCCGGCGCCGCTTTCGCGGCCTTGTGCAGCCGGGCCGCATCCGGCGCACCGACCTCGATCCAGGACTTGAGCGCGCCCGTCAGGTCGCGCACGGAGATCGCCGGCTCGTTCGGATCGGACAAGCCTTTCGAGAACGCAATGCCCTCGGTGTACTCGAGACAGTAGGCGAGGAGGCGCGTGACCAGGTACTCGGCAGTCTCCGAAGGATGACGAGCGACCCGGATCGTCAGCGTTTCATAGACGCCACGATCCGCATTGGCCAGGCGGACCTCGAACACGTACATCGTTGCGCCCAGCGCCAAGTGTCACCTCGATCCGAGTTGTGGAGCAGGCCGCACCATACCGGTTCACGGCCCGAACCGCTCATCGCACCTCACCGTATACATACTACGTACAGCGCGGTGCTCGGATCTGTCTCTGGAAGCTGTTCTTTCGAGTGTTGAGGTGTCTTGGTGCGGAGGTTTAGACAAGTGCTTGTGATGGATGTACGTAGTATGTATACATCTCAGCTCAGACACGCCCTCGAACCATGCCCACCCACCACGAACAACACACCCTTGCCGTTGCCACGGCGCTCCGCGAGCTCGAGCGTGCCCTCGAGCAGCTCACCGCAGCAATGAGCCACCAGGCGGGACCCGCCAGCGCCGAACACGCAGGCTCCGAACAGCAGGCCCGCCGCGTGATCTGTGAAGCCTGGGCCGCGATCGACTACGAGCAGGCGGGCGAGGTGAACCGCTCGCCGGTCTGCCTTGGTGTCGCGGGTGCCAACGCCGCGGTGATCGCGCGTGCGACCGCCGTGAACCTCGCCAAGAGCAAGCTCCGCGACGTGTGCTCCGCACTGAGCAACTTGCGCGTTCGCGTCCCGGTCAAAGACGGGCGGGGCGGACGCGTGGTGAAGTCCCTGCCACTGGTGCGCGTGATCCTCCGCGAGCTGCAGCGGAGCGACGTCAACCTGCTCGCCGCCTACCGCAAGGTCCCGATCCTCACCGGCCGCGTGGCACGCGTCGTGTACACGCGTGCCTGCACCCGCGCCGTGTATCGCAAGACCCGCGAAGAGATCGCCGCGATGCTTAGCACCACCGATCGCCCGGGCGCGGAAGAGGACCAGGCGAAGCTCGCAGCACTCCCCGCCCGCGAAACACACCTAGGCCTCGTTAAGGAGCACTACACCAACGTCCGAGCCAACGTCTGGTTCCACGGACTCGACAGCCGCAACCGCGGCCGCGTACAGGTCGCCGCCGAACTGCCGCTGCTCTACCCACTTGGCCGCTCGAAGGAGACCCCGGAAATCGTCTACCCCGGAGCGGAAGAGGGTAGTGCCCCTTCACCACGCCAGCGCACCGGCAAGCTCGAGGACACGCCGTACCTCACCACACTCCCGGTCCACCGCTACCGGTCAGACCTGCGCCCGCGTCCCCGACGCTGAACTCGGCTAGACCCGCAACCGGCCTTCCCTGCCAGACGACTCCCAGCGCGATCGTCGATCGCGCGAGCTTGCGTCAGCGAGCGTCTGCCTTGATTCTCTCGGCGCCCCGTTCCCGCTACGCCCGCAAACAGG
>JALHTE010000037.1 GCA_022865595.1 Steroidobacteraceae bacterium
CTGCGCGAGGATCCGGACGTGATCCTGGTGGGCGAAATGCGCGACCTCGAGACGATCCGCCTCGCGCTCACCGGCGCCGAGACCGGCCACCTGGTGTTCGGCACGCTGCACACCAGTTCGGCCGCCAAGACCATCGACCGCGTCGTCGACGTGTTCCCGGCCGCGGAGAAGGAAATGGTGCGCGCGATGCTCTCCGAGTCGCTGCGCGCGGTCATATCTCAGACGCTTCTCAAGCGCATCGGCGGCGGCCGCATCGCCGCCCACGAGATCATGATCGGCACGCCCGCGATCAGGAACCTGATACGAGAGGGCAAGATCGCGCAGATGTACTCGGCGATCCAGACCGGCCAGCAGGCCGGCATGCAGACGCTCGACCAGTGCCTGAAGGAGTACCTGCAGAAAGGCCTGATCACCAAGGAAGAAGCGCGCTTCAGGGCGCAGAACAAGGACGATTTCTGACCGCCGGCCGGGGCCGGTTGGCGAGGGAGTAGATATGGACCGCGACCAGGGCATAAAGCTCATGCAGGACCTTCTGCGCCGCATGGTCGAGCGCAAGGGGTCGGACCTTTTCATCACGGCCGGCTTCCCGCCCGCCATCAAGGTCGACGGCGAGATCAAGCCCCAGACCAACCAGCCGCTGTCACCCGAACAGGCGCAGTTGCTGGTGCGCGCGATCATGAACGATCGCCAGACCAAGGAATTCGACGCCACCAAGGAATGCAATTTCGCCATCGCGCCGCCCGGCATCGGCCGGTTCCGCGTGAGCGCATTCGTGCAGATGGGGCTCACCGGCGCGGTGCTGCGCACCATCAACATCAAGGTTCCGACGATCGAAGAACTCGAGCTGCCGCCGATCCTGAAAGAGATCGTGATGTCGAAGCGCGGCCTCGTGATCCTGGTGGGCGCCACCGGTTCGGGCAAGTCCACGTCGCTTGCGGCGATGCTCGATTACCGCAACGAGAAGACGCGCGGCCACATCATCACGATCGAGGACCCGATCGAATACGTCCACACCCACAAGAACTGCGTGGTCACGCAGCGCGAAGTCGGCGTGGACACCGAGAGCTGGCACATGGCGCTGAAGAACACGTTGCGCCAGGCGCCCGACGTGATCCTGATCGGCGAAATCCGCGACCGCGACACGATGGAGTACGGCATCCAGTTTGCCGAGACCGGCCACCTGGTGCTCGCAACCCTGCACGCTAACAGCGCCAACCAGGCGATGGACCGCATCATCAATTTCTTCCCCGAGGACCGGCGCGAGCAGCTGCTGATGGACCTGTCGCTGAACATCCGCGGCATGATCGCGCAGCGCCTGATCCCGCGGGATGCGGGCAAGGGGCGCATCGCGGCGATGGAAGTGATGCTCAACACGCCGCTGATCGCCGACCTGATCTTCCGCGGCGAGGTGAGCGCCATCAAGGAGATCATGGCCAAGTCCAACCGGCTCGGCATGAAGACCTTTGACCAGGCCCTATACGACCTGTTCGAGGCCGGCGTGATCGGTTACGAGGAAGCGCTCCGCAACGCTGACTCCAAGAACGAGATCCGGCTGCGGATCAAGCTCGAGAGCAAGCGCGCTGACAAGGCACACCTCGAAGCGTCGGGCGCTCTCCAGATCCTCGAGGAAGAGGAATAGGGGGTCCGCACATGACGGAGACCGACATCGATACCACGAGCGCGTCGAACGAGCAGGTGCTGAGCGACTCGACGACTGGCGCTGGCACGAGCAGGAATTTCGTGCTCAACACACGGCCGCTGTTCAAGCTGATGGTCGAGAAAAAGGCCTCCGACCTGTTCTTCACCGCGAATTCGCCCATCAAGATCAAGATCGAGGGCCGGATCATCCCGGTCAACCGCCAGGTACTGACGGCCGACCAGGTGCAGCAGGCAGCCTACGGCCTGATGAACCAGGAGCAGATAGATTACTTCCAGCAGGAGCTGGAAATCGATTTCGCGGTCTCCGAACCCGGGCTTGGCCGCTTCCGGGTCGCCGTGTTCCACCAGCGCGGCAATCCGGCGATGGTGCTGCGCTACATCACGGCGGAGATGCCCACGTTCGAGGAACTCGGGCTGCCGCCCATCATGAAAGACCTGGTGATGATCAGGCGCGGCCTGGTACTGATGGTGGGTGCCACCGGCTCGGGCAAGTCCACCTCGCTGGCGGCGATGATCAACCACCGCAACCTGATTTCATCGGACCACATCCTGACGGTCGAGGACCCGATAGAGTTCCTGCACTCGAACAAGAAATCGATCGTGAACCAGCGCGAGGTCGGGCTCGACACCAAGTCGTTCCACCGCGCGCTCAGGAGCGCGATGCGCGCCGCCCCCGACGTCATCCTGATCGGCGAGATCCGCGACCGCGAGTCGA
>JALHTE010000323.1 GCA_022865595.1 Steroidobacteraceae bacterium
ATAGCGCTCACTTGCGGTTCATCAAGAAAGCGAAAATCAGGACGCATATCTCCAATTGTGAAGAACTGTTCTGTTCGTTTCCTTTGATTCAGTGTAACTGCCCAGGTACCTGGGCGAGGTTAAGCTGTGCGCAGGTTTTTTGCGAGTTCGCCGGGGTCGCGGGGCAGGGCCTGGATGATATTCCAGCCCTGTTTTCTGGCGGTTGAGAGGAAGCTGCGGATTGTCGCGAAGTCTTCCGCGCCTTCGGGTGAGCGGAAGCCGCCGGAGATTTTCATGCGCAGCTTCATCATGCGCACGTCTCGTTCGGCCTCGTTGTTGCTGAAGGGCACGGCGGGATCATGAAGAAAGCGCAGCGTGTCGGCGCGCCGGACGAGGAATCGCAGCAGCAGATTGTGCCCGGTTCGTCGCGGCGCGCGGCCCCGGGTTTTGCCGCCGCATTTGGCCACGGCGCGCGCCAGCGGCGGTTGCTTTTCGTGAAAAGCGAGGCCTTCGGCGACAATCGCGTCGTAGCTGCGCTCGATGCATGCAACGAGGCCCGGCTTCAGCGGAACGCCGCGTTCGCCCGCGAAGTTTGTGGCGTGACAGGCGCGGCGCAGCAATCGTTGCATCTGGCGCGCCCAGTCCTCTTTCTCGATTTCAACCAGCGCCTTCAGCTCGCGAAGGTGATGCGCGTTACACAGCGCGTGCAGCACGCCGGTCATCGTGTAGTAAGGCTTCCAGTGATCGTGCACGACAATGCCGTCGACGCCGGCGCAGGGAGCCGCGTCTGGCGCACGTGCGATAGAACGTCAGCAGAACCGTGCAGGCCACGTGCAACCATTGCGTTGTACCGTCGATGCGAAATCCGGTCTCGTCCATGTGCTTGACCGGCGCGCCGGCCACGAGACCACGCACTGTTTCGGAAAACCCCTGCAGGCGCGTGGCGCAGGCGCGGCTCATGCCCTCCAGCGTGGCGGCGGCGATCCTGACGCCGAACAGATCGGACATGAGAGACATGGTGCGCTTTTGCGGCAGCAATTGCTGATGCTGCAGATAGACCGCTAAGGCAGAGATCCGTGCGCCATATTGCACCGGCGCGTTCACACCAGCGGGAAACGAAGCGCGGGTTTGCACGCCACAGCGCTCGCATTGGCAGACATGAGCACGATGTTCAGTGACAACGAGCGGGCGCGGCTCGGGCAGATCGTGCACCTGACGCGCCGCGTGAGCCTGCGACATGACAGGGGTCAACTCGCCGCCGCATCCAGAGCAGAGCGGCGGAAAATGATCGATAATTTCGTCAGGGCTGGCGGCCTGCCGGAGCGTCTCGCCCTTGTGGCCTTTCTGTCCGCCCGGCTTTCTGCCAAACCGCTCGCGCAGAGTTCTCACGCGCGGCGGCTTCTTCAAACCATCGCTCGAAGGTGGCTTGCCGCTGTTGGAAGAGTTCATGCCCAGACGCCGCTCGAGTTCCGCGACACGAGCCACGAGTACGGCGAGTTGAGCCGCCTGCGCCTGAATCAAC
>JALHTE010000324.1 GCA_022865595.1 Steroidobacteraceae bacterium
AGGTCGCGCAGTTGCTCGAACTCGGCGCGGCTGAACGGTTCGAGTGCCATGTTCATCTGCCCGACCACCACCGGAAGCAGTTCCTCGATCGTCCGGCGGCCCCTGGCTGTAAGCGCGAGGTTGACGACGCGCCGGTCCCGGGTGCTGCGCTTGCGAGTGAGCAGGCCGCGGCGCTCGAGCTGGTCGATGACGCGCGTCATGGCCCCGCTGTCATGCCGGAATTCGCGGACCATGTCCGATGCGGTTCGCGCCAGCCCGTCGCGCACGTAGATCAGCACGATCCACTGCATCAACGTGAAGCCGTGCCCCGCGAAGGCCATCTCGATGCGCTCGTGCATGGTCGTGTACACACGGCGCAGCAGGTATCCCACGCTGTCACGTGCCCGGTACGATGCGGGGCGATAATGCTGCTCAGGCATAAGTAGCTCAGGCGGTAACTGCCTGGGCAGATAATGAGGCGGGGCGGCGGCCTCCGTCAATGGCCGCGAAGCTGCTAACGCGGCGGCATGCCTGCGAACTGCGGTACCTGGTCCGTGATCCGATCCCAGGCGGCCTTCGAGTCCACGAAGATGTGAGCCTGCACGCGCATCCCCGGATCGTTGTCGACCGAGCCGGCCGGAACCGTAGCGACATTGCGCTCCAGCGACACGCGCGGCAACTTGCTGCCGCAGCGTCCGCAGAACGCCGCTCCGAAGAACTTTGCTTCGGGCAACTGGTAATCACGTACGAGCTCGGCGCCGCGCAGCCAGGTGAGGCCATCCGCCTTGAAAAAGACGTTGGCTGCATGCGCCGCGCTGCGGCCAAGCCTGCATCGCAAGCAGTGGCAGTAGTACATTACGAGCGGAGGGCCCGAAATCGTGTAGGCGACTTCGCCACACAGGCAACTGCCCTGCACGTCGCTGCCGGTGGTCTCGGCCTCCGCCCGTGGCGTCGCCTGCATGCCGAACTGGGGCGGGAACTCCTCGTACTGCGGCAGGTCGTCGGTGATCTCGTGCCACGGGGCCTTCGAGCCGACGAACATGTGCATGCTCGGTTCGACGCCGATATCGCCTTCAAGGCTTCCGGCGGGGCAGGTCACCATGCCGGCAGACTCGAGGGCCTCCGGCATCGCGGAGCCACAGTTGGTGCAGAACGACCGGTGGAACCCGGGCGACGAGGCATATCGCCCGACCTTGTCCTCTCCTTTCGTGTATCGAAAGCCCGCGAGCGGGGCGGCTGCCCAGGTCGCGAACGGCGTGCCATGGTGCTTGCGGCACATCGAGCAGTGACAGTGTGTCGCGATGGTGAACGGGCCGTCGACTTCATAGTGAATGTCGCCACACAGGCATCGACCGTGGGTCATGGCGCGGGCTCCTGCTCCGGGGTAGGGCGAGGTTCATCATCAGGTCGTGCCGGGCTCGAATGCAATGGGAGTGGGCTGCAGGTCTCCGCAACCCGATTGCGCAGGATCCCGGACAGCCGACGGACACCCGGTCCGGCGGTGTCGAGGTCGGCGAGTATCAGGTAAAGCATGACGTAGCGTTCGCCGCCGTGCGCCAGCGGCACTGGAACCAGCCTGCCGGAATCGAGTTCCTCGCGAATGCTCTCCTCCGGATACCACGCATAGCCAAGTCCCATGCACGCTGCACGGATGGACGTCGCCTTGCTGGTCACTGTCCAACGTTTCTCGTTCAGCCAGCCGCTGCTTCGGCTGCGCAGTGCGCCCGAGTCGCGCACGACCAGATGGCGGTGGTGGCGCAGGTCGTCCAGCGTCAGCGCGTCGCCGGCCTGGTGCAGCGGATGCGACGGTGCCGCGGCGCAGACGAAGCGCACCTGCATCAGCGGATCGCCCATGAACCCGCCGGGAATGACGCCCCCGATCGCGACGTCCGCCCGTCCCTCGGTGAGCGCCTCCTCGGTGCCGCCGAGCACGGACTCGACGAGCTCGATGCGGAT
>JALHTE010000325.1 GCA_022865595.1 Steroidobacteraceae bacterium
AAGCCAGGAGACCGGCTGCTGTTCGCCGGTCGCAGCGCCGCGCGCGAGCGACAGCGGCCGATGCTGTTCAACCCGAACATCCGCGACCACGTGCTGACCGGGCACGACGGCCCGGCGGGCTGGGTGTGGAGGCGGCCGCAGCGGCGTGCGGCCGCCACGTCGAGCAGGATCTCACCCGCGGAATAACGCCAATTACGGGCTGAATTCGTCCGCAGCTACTGCGACTCGATCAATTGCAGCAGTGCGGCATATTCTGGATGCTCGCGCAACGGAATCAGGTCCGGGTCATTCTTCATCCAGCCGAGGTTCCTGTAGCCCGCCGCAACGGCCTGGCGCAGCGCATCCAGTGCGCGATCGGGCTCGCCGAGACACGCGTACATGCACGCGGCGTTGTAGAGCATGTGCGGGTCGCCGGGGCTGAATACCAGCGCCTTGGTGCCTTCGCGAATAGCCTCGTTTCTTTGGCCCGCCCGACCCAGCTGGTTCGCGTAGATCAGTCGCGCGCGCGCATCGTCGGGGTTCTGCAGCAGGTAATTCGGCATGACCTCGAGCAGTCGGCGATACGCGGCGTCCGCTTCCTCGGTCCGCCCGAGCCCGACACAGGTCTGCGCCACGTCCAGGTGCCCCGCATAGAATGTCGGCTTGATCTCGGCGACCCGGCGGAAGAGGTCCAGCGCCTGCTCGAGCCTGCCCTCTGTGAAGTAGATCCGCCCAAGTGTCCAGTGAGCGATGAAGTCGTCCGGGTCGATTTCGACCGCCTTGGTGCACGAGGCCGTGGCTTCTTCGAGCTTTCCCCACAGGAAATACGACAAACCCATCGCCCGGTACGCCTCGGATAGATTGTTGTCGTACATCAGCGCCTTGAAGCTGAGTTCCTGCGCCATTTCCCGGTAACGCTCCTCGCGCGCAATCAGCTGGTACATCTGGCCGTAGGCGCTGGAGCATCCCGCGTAGGCGGATGCGTATCGGGAGTCCAGTTCGATGGCCTTCTCGAACAGCTGGATCGCATACTCCACGCTGCGCTTGGTCAGCCGATAGAGCTGGTCCTGGCCTCGAAGATAGAGGTCATACGCCTCGGCGTTCAGCGTCGGCCGCTTGGTCAGCGACAGTTTTTCCGAGAAGCTGAGCTTGAGCTTCAGCGCCTCGACGATCTGCTGGGCGACCTGCTCCTGGATGTCGAAGATGTCGTCGAGCTTGCCCTTGTAGGTATTGCCCCAGAGCTGCAGGTTGGTCGCGACGTCGACCAGCTGGACCGTGATCCGCACCGAATCGTGGAACCTGCGCACGCCCCCGCCGACGATGTAGCGCGCGCCGAGCGCGTTGCCGATCGCGTGGATGTCCTGGTCGCGCCCCTTGTGCTGCATCGAGGCCCAGCGTGAGATCAGGTTGATCTCGCTCACCAGCGACAGTCTCGCGATCAGTTCCTCTGTGAGGCCATCGCTGAAATAGTCGGTCTCCGGGTCCGGGCTGATGTTGTCGAAGGGCAGGACGGCCACCGGCCCGCCCTCCGGCAGGGCTGTGGCGTCGTGTGCCGCCTGCACAGCGCCCGCCGCGACGGTCTGCGCATCGACGTCAGGCGCGGAAACGGCCTTTGGCGGTGTGATCTTCACGCCCAGCGAGTCGAGCGAGCGAAGTATCGCCTGGAGGTTGTCGTCCGGATCGCCGTGGTAGAACTCGATGTGCTGGATGCCGGCGAGCGGGTACTTGAGTCCGAGGGGAATCGTGGTCGGCTCGAGATGCACGGGCAGGATGTGTCCCTTGCGCTCGCTCGTCAGCATGACTTCCTTGGCCACGTTGTGCGAGCTGACGGCCGATGGGGTGACCATCAGCAGCAGGACCTTGGCGCCCTCGAGGGCGCGGACGATGGATTCGCCCCAGAGCGCGGCACCGT
>JALHTE010000326.1 GCA_022865595.1 Steroidobacteraceae bacterium
ATGATTGCCGACGAACAGCGTCGGCCGCTTCGCGGCCGCTCGCTCCATTTGCAGGTACTCCGGCGCGAAGTACCAGCGCAGCACCGGGTTGCCCCACCGGAATCTCACCGCGGCAGGTGTCTGCAGGTTCGGAAGTCCGTCGTTCACTGGATCCCCGTGGGCTCGTGCAGCTGAAGGCTGGTCGCAGCTTCCCAATCCTTCAGGCACCGCACAAGCCCTGGGCCGCAGGCACCGCCAAATCTCCCCATTCCCACTCGAAATACCACAGGACCCCAACCGGCAGGCTCATCGGAATGGGTCAGGGCGTCAATGGTTCTCGCCGTCAAGGCGCTCCGTTGCTCACTCGTCCCGCAGCGTCAGTCGAATCAATCGGGGCGCGCCTCCGAGCCCAACCGCGTCGGCGATCGACGAGCGATCGGCCGGCCCGTCGCCGACACCGCTCAATGCCGGCGGATTGGCAGGCGTGATCTTGAGGCGGACGGAAAGCCATGCGTTCTGCGGGTCCCTAGGCTGCGCCCATGCGTTTGCGAATTGCGGGTTTCACGCGCTTCTCGGCAATTACGGGTCGGAGGGCAGCATTCGACACCAGCAGTGACTGCATGCGCGACGGCACATCCTTGATGCACGCAAGAACTTCCGAGCTACTCACCGGGCGTGCCAGCAGATATCCCTGCAGATACATCGAGCGGTGATTCAACAGCAGCGCGAGTTGCTCAGGGCGTTCGATCCCCTCGGCGGTCATCTCGAGCCCAAGATGCTCGCACAATCCAGCGATCGCCCGTGCTATTGCCAGCGAGCGCGCGTTAGTGTCGATGCTCGCAATCAGGCTTTGATCTAGTTTTACGCGTGTCAACGGGAGATGCTCAAGCGACGCAAGTGAGGAATAGCCAGTACCGAAATCGTCGAGTGCGATGCCGATTCCGCTCTCGCGCAGACGCCGCACTGCCGCCACGGTCGCGACACCGGTCTGCAACACGTTCTCGGTCAATTCAATCTCGATGCACCGCGGCGGCAGTCGGTGCTCATCGAGCAGCTGTTGAACCCGACGGATGAACTCGCTGTCGAGGACCTGGCGAGCGGACACATTGATAGCCACGCGCACTTGTGGCCATTCGCCATGGTGCCAGAGTGAGGCCGCCTCGATGGCGGAACGCAGCACCCAATCGCTGATCTCCATGATGAGGCCGGACTCTTCGGCGACGGCCAGGAACTCGGCCGGTGACGCCAGCCGTCCGTCGGGCAGGCGCCAGCGCAGGAGCGCCTCGACCAACCCGACCTCGAGTGTCTCCACCTTTACTTCGGGTTGAAACACCAACTCGAGTTCATCGTGCTCCACGGCTCGACGCAGACCCTGCTCGATCGAGAAGCGAGAGGTGGCAGCCGCAAGTAGATCAGGCGTGAAGACGTTGAGCTGACTTCGCCCCAGGGCTTTTGCGCGAAACAAGGCGGCGTCGGCCGCGCGCAGGAGTGCCTCTGCATTCTCGGCATGCAAGGGGTAATAGCTTGCCCCGATGCTGATGCTCATCAGGAGGTCACCCCCATCGACCCGCAGCGGCTCGTGAAACGCGCGAACGAGCGCAAGACCTGCATCGTGGATCCCTTCGATGGCGACTGCGTGTTCGACGACCACCGTGAACTCATCGCCACCGAGTCTTGCGGAAAAGCCGTAAGGGGCGGCCACTTCCTCCAGGCGCTGGGCCACGCTCTGCAGCACACGATCGCCATAGGCATGGCCGACGCTGTCGTTGAGATTCTTGAAGTTGTCGAGGTCGAGAAAGTAGACCCCGACGACGCCATTGGTCGCTGCCGCACGGCGCAGGGCGGCGGTCAATTGCGAAAATAGCTGCCGCCGGTTGGGAAGCTCCGTCAGCGGATCATGCTCGGCGAGGTGCAGCAGCTGGCGGGTACGTTCTTCGACCCTGGCTTCGAGTTTCCCCTGGTATTCGCGGGTCACTAGCTGTGCAGCGGCGAGGTGCTCGGCCATCTGGTTGAACGACTCGGCCAGTGAATCGAGCTCCTTGATCCCACCGCGGGGGACGCGGAGGTCGGTGTCACCCTCGGCGATCCTTCGGGATGCCGCCATCAACCGGCGAACCGGACCGACGACCCTGCAGACCATTGTCGCGGAGATCGCCACCAGCAGGAGCAGCACGCCGCCGCTAAGCCACGCGAACAAGACCCGCTGTCCCGGTCTATCTTGCCTTTCCGAGGTTGTGCTGATGGTTCGAGGCGCCATCGGCGGCGCCCCCGCTGCAGTGAACGAGCCAGCAACGGCCACCGGGATCGGCGCAGCAATGGTCCCTTGCCCCGGCGCGATCATCTGGCCGACTGACGCTGCCAGCGCGGCGTTCTGTGCCAGGAAGCGGTTCGTGGACCTCCGCTGCTCCTGGTCGGCCTTCATCAGCGCGGCCCGCGCCGAAATCAACTGTCGCACATCGTCGCTATTGCGTCTGGTCCATTCATCGCCCTGGGAGAATTTCAGGGCACGCGCGTTGTCTGTCAACGAGCCCTGGAGGGCTGCTTCATGGGCTTCGATGGCTGCTACGTCGGCCTCGTCGTAGCCGCTTGGCGTCGTGAACCGCGAGAGCTCCATGCGTATCTCATCGAGGTGACGGCTGATCTCGATCAGCGACCGCCGCGCGACGACGAGCCCAAAGACCCGCCAGGAGCGATCCAACGTGGACTTGAGTCGCGCATCAAGAGACTCAAAGTAACCCGAGTACACGTGCAGCA
>JALHTE010000327.1 GCA_022865595.1 Steroidobacteraceae bacterium
CGGCTCGATCTCGCGAGACAGGGACCCGAGCAATTCATCGATTCGGGGATTCGATTCGGGATGTGTCATCGATCGCCCTCCTCTTCATGCATCCGTTGGCTGAGCAATTGACGCGCACGGTGAAGCTGCGCCTTGCAGGTCCCGACCGCCACGCCGAGCATGTCCGCCGTCTCCTCGTGCGAATAACCGTAGACCCCGGCCAGTATCAGCACGTGGCGCGCGCCGGGCGGCAGGCCCGCAATGGCGGCTTCCACGTCCATCCCGGCACCGGTGTCGCCGACCGAACCGTCCGGCAGCGAGTCGGCGAGCTCGTCTTCGATCGAGGCCCGCGAGCCGGTCTGCTCACTGCGGCGACGCGCCTGGGCCAGCACCGCGTTGACGGCAATACGGTGGATCCAGGTGCTGAAACTCGCGCGCCGCTCGAAGCGCGGCAGGCTACGCCAGGCTTGCACGAATGCCTCCTGCGTACAGTCTTCGGCAGTTTCACGATGTCCAGTCATCCGCAGGCACAACCCATAGACCTTGCCCGCGTGCAGCCGGTAGAGCCGCTCGAACGCGACAGGCGAACCCCTGGCGGCCGACTCGACCAGGCCGCGTTCGTCCGCCGCCCGTTTCGCCCGCTCGAATTCACTTTCGTCCTGCGCCTCCGACAACACGCACCTCGTGGCTGTCCCGGCCCCCGGCCGCCCGTCCATCCTACACAGACGCCGGCCCGGTTCCGCCGGAAACGCCACCCTCTTGTTGACTGAGATGCGGCATAAGGCGGAATGGTTTGAACGGCAGTGCCGAAAAACCGGTGCCTGGCACCGATTTATTTCTGGCCGCTGTTGCCCTGCAGGTAGTCCACGGTCACGCCGAGCATCGCCCGCAGGCCGAGTTCCAGCCCGCTCTCGTCGATGAAGAACTTCGGCGAGTGGTTGCTCGGTGCCTTCGAAGCATCCTGCCCGACCGGCGTGCTGCCGACGAAGAAGAACAGGCTGGGCACGCGCTCGCCAAAGAACGAGAAGTCCTCGGCACCCGTGACGAATGGCATCTCGATCACGTTGCCCGGGCCGGCCGCACGCTCGAGGGCCGGCAGCATTTCCGCAGTGAGCTTCGGGTCGTTGACCGTGACCGGATCGTTGTCCTCACCGATCTCGACCTCCGCTGTCGCGCCGCTCGAGGCGGCGATGTCCCTGGCAGTGCGCGTGATGCCGTCGATGATCTGCTGGCGAACCGCCGGGTCGAAGGTGCGGAACGTACCGATCATTTCCACGCTATCGGGAATGATGTTGTTCCTGATGCCGCCCTTGATCGCGCCCACCGACACGACCGCAGGATTGCGCGTGATATCGATCTGGCGGCTGACCAGTGTCTGCAGCCCCATGACGATCTGCGATGCCGCGACGATCGGGTCGACACCGCCCCACGGACGCGAGCCGTGGGTCTGCTCACCCTTCACCGTGATAGTGAAGCGATCCGCAGCGGCCATGAAGGGGCCGGACCGGTAACCGATGGTGCCCGCGTTGAGCGCCGACCAGAC
>JALHTE010000328.1 GCA_022865595.1 Steroidobacteraceae bacterium
CGCAGGATCGCAAACCAGCTCTTGCCCGGAATGGTCTGCAACCAGTTGCCCCGCTTTCCTGTCGGCGCTTTGGGTGCGAAATAAACGTCATATGAGCCGTCGGCGTTCTTCTGGAATCCCTCGCTTTGACTCCCGACCGAGGGAAACGGCTGGCTGGTCTGCAGCATCGAGCGGGTCTGCGTGTCGTAGATCGTGACCGCCCAGAAGTTGTTCACAGGAACATCGGGCGGCAGGTGCAGCTTGTAGGTCTTCGAGCCATCGAACGCCTTTTTCTCGGAATCCCTGAAGGCGATGGCGTAGTCGGAGCCGGCGCCCGGATGCGTGACGGCCATGGCGGGTGTCACACCCGTGTAGCCGAAATAGAAGCTGGTGCGGGCGTCCAGGTTGCGTGCGCCATCGGTTTCGAAAAACACATTCTTGTTGGCGAAGCCCATGACCCAGGAGCTATCGCTGTCGGGATAGATGAAATAGCCCTTCTCGCGCGGGCTGTACAGCGCGGCCCGTGCCGTGGCATCGCCGATTGCCGCCGCTTCCGTGAGCAGACGCTTCATCCTCGCGTCGGGATTGAAGGGTTTGCCTTTGACGATGCCGATCGCCGCCAGGGCCCCTCTGGATTCACTGCCCAATGCGTCGATGGGTTCGCGCTGGATGATCTTGTCGAGCGCCTCGAAGTAACTGAAGTCGCTGGGGGCCACCGTGTTGTAGCTCTTGCCGGTGATGTTCACGAATTCAGTGGCAGGCGGGTTGCCTGCCGACTTGAGCGGGTACACCTTCAGGTGGTCCTTGACGTTCTTCAACGCCGGCGCCAGTCCATCGGCAATGGAGCCGCGCATGAAGAACCAGTTGATGTAGGTGGGTGCCTTGAGCACGAAGTAGCCCTCCGGCACCTCGCCGGTATAACCCGGTGGCAGAACGAGATATTTGCCGCCCTTGCCCCTGTCCGGGCCGGCCACTCCGAAATCACCGACATACCGCATCCATGCATCGTCCAGCATGCCGAGCATGCCGGGTGGTACTTCCACCACGGTCGGCCCGTACGCTTCCAGGTCGAGATGACCAATGGAGTACATGGTGGATGTGTTTCCGGTCAGGTACAGCGAGTGCGAGTCGAGCAGCTTCTCAGCCACGGCAATCTGATTGGGCTGGCTCAGACCGATTGCTGCATTGCCGGCAATCACGCTGTAGACGGATAGTGCGCCGACGTTGTCAAGGAAGACTTCGACGCCGCGCATGCGGTCGAGGTTGTCATAACGCGTGTCTACGGTGGCGTCGGTCGGCACGCCGTCGAAGAACTCCAGCCTGCCGATGGGCGTCTGTACTTTGTCGGGGGTCGAGATCGACTTCAGGGTTTCCGGCGACACCTGTGCCTGCGCCGCCTGCATGCCGGGCCAGGACAACACGACGACGACCGCCAGGGCCGCCAGTGAACCGAGGGGCTGTTTCATTCGAATTCCTTCTATTTGCGAATCGCGAGGGCGAGCGCATGGCAAACTGGCCCGGCGTTTCCGCGCGCCATGCAGCCAGCGATACATCAAGTGCGCCGTACCGGTATGCGTCACCCGAACCTCCGTGAGTCTAGGTTGGCCCGCGCGGCGATACTTTGCTATTTGTGACAATGAGGCAGCTCGCGGGCGTTCGTCTGTGCCGAAAGGCGCCCATCGGTTCGTTGCGCTACCAGTGACCACCCCACCTTCCAAAGCGACCAGCCGTGCCGATTCGCCCCGTGTAGTGCCCGGCGGCTACGACCGCGTCGCATCGATCCTGGCATTACAGCCCTTGCTGCGCGATTTCGGCGCCGACCTGAGACAGGTGCTGAGCGGCGGCACCTCGATGCACCAGGTGGCGGCCGAACTGGCGATGCACCGGCGCACGCTGGGCCGCAAGCTGCAGCCATATGGTGTCAGCTTTCAGGCGCTGGGCGACGAGGTCCGTCATGCCCAGTCGTCTCTAGCCGCTCAACTGCCCCACGACCCGCCGTGTGTGTCCGCGGTCGCGGTGTTCAAACAGATAGATCCCCTGCCAGGTCCCGAGCGCCGGTCGGCCATCCGTCACCGGAATCGACAGCGAGACCGCGGTCAACGCTGCCTTGATGTGCGCAGGCATGTCGTCCGGTCCTTCGGTCGTATGCGTCAGCCACCGCATGGACGCGTCGTCGGAGGAGGGGACGAGCCGTCGGAAAAACTCCTGTAGATCCCGCTGTACGCCGGGATCGGCGTTTTCCTGCACCAGCAGTGAGCACGAGGTGTGCTGCACGAACAGTGTCAGCAGGCCTTCCCGGAGGCCGCTGTCCCGGACGAAGCGCGCGACCTCAGCGGTGAACTCGTGGAGTCCCGGCCCCGACGTCCGAACGCTGAACACCGTCTGCATCAGATTCCTCCTCCGTTCCGATGGAGCGTTTGCCGCAGCAAACTGCTCCTGGCTGTAGTGCCGTTGCCCGCTCCTCAGCAATCCAGCCCGAGGAAACAGCGCATTCGCTCGAGTTCAGCCGCGAGCTCCCTGCGAAACGCGACGTCGCGCGGCTGTACTCCGCTGCGGTAGCCGAACGAACTGCGCAGCGTCCCGTCTTTGACCGAAAGATTGCCCCAGCCGATGACCTGGTCGTGCCACAGCAGGGGCAGCGCGTAGTAACCAAGTTTCCTCTTCGGTTCCGGCGTATAGGCCTCGAACCTGTACGGCCATCCCCAGAAGCTCTCGAATCGCTGTCGGTCGAAAGCGATCGGGTCGAACGGCGTGAGCAGGCGCACGGCCTCGTCCGGCCTCCAGCGACGCGAGGCGGGATTCTCGGTTGCAGGCCAGTACCAGTCCTCGGAGTCCACCTTCGCGTGACCAAGCCGGCGCTTTGCGCGTGCCAGCGACTCGGCGCGTCGTGACCTCCACTGCGGTATGCCGACACACAGCCCGCTCAACAGGCGGCCAAGACCACTGGCGGGCAGGGGCGCGTATTTGTTCACGGCGATGTCGATGAGCGCGTCGATTCTCGCGTTGATGGTCGCGTCGTCCAGTGGCGACCCGCCCGGATTCGCGCGTGCCGCATACACGCGTGTTCCGCCCTCGCGCCTGACAACCCGCAGTAGCCCCCGGTAGTGCATCTCGTCGAGCAGCTGCGTGGTGGCGTTCGATGAGCCACCGAACCAGTTGGTCACCTTGCCGTGTGCGAACCGGGCATCGACCTCGCGCGGATGCACGGCGCCGTATTCCCGCACGAACTCCAGCACTTCCTCTGCTTGTCGTTTCCGCTGCGTCGTCCACGCGGTCCGCGCGGTCCGCGGGTGCATCAAGTCACTGCTCGAGCGCGGCAGGATCCCGTAGTTGACGAAGAAGTCCTCTTCGACCTGCAGGCGCGGGTAGCGCCGCTCGAGATCGCCCGCCCGGTAGTCCCGGACCCGGTGACGCAGCGTCAGGTCCTGTGCGCGCGCCGGCGCGCGAATCGGATCGGCCTGCACGAAACCGAGCTTGCTGATTGCTCGACCGAGCGTCGTCGGTCGAAACAACGATCGTGCGACCGCGTAGCGGCGCAACTGCTCTCTTGTCAATTTCACGCTGCAGTCCGGGCTGGTTGCAGCTTGTCGGCGTCTGTCAGGATTCCAGGACCTCCTTGCCCTTCTGGATTGCGAGCGCACCCGAGCGCACGACCTCGAGTACCTCGCCGAAGTTGGCGACCTCGGCGATGAAGCTATTGATCTTCGCCTCGTTGCTGGTCAGCTCGACCGTGAAGCTGTCCGCCGCATCCCACAGCACGCGACCGCCCGCCCGCTGGGTTGCCGACCACAAAGAGCCGACCATTGCGGCCTTGCCCTTCATCTTGATCAGCAGCAGTTCACGCTCGAAATGTTCCTCGCGCGTCACGTCCTCGACGTCCACGACGTCGACGAGCTTCAGCAGCTGGTTCGAGATCTGCTGGATCACTGCTTCGTTGCCGGTCGTGACGACGGTCAGGCGCGACACCCTGGGATCGTCGGTCGGCGCGACGCTCAGCGACTCGATGTTGTAGCCACGGGTAGAGAAGAGTCCCGCGACGCGGTTCAGCGCGCCGACCTCGTTCTGCAGCGTGACGGAAATGATGTGGCGCATGGTATTCACGGTGGCCCAGCCTGCGGATCGACTCCGCGCTAAGTTCCTAAGTGCATGATTTAGCGGCCCTAAACGACGTTTCCATCGTCCCGGCTTCCGGGCAAGCATAGGGTATGGATCAGGGTCCGCCTAGATGGACGGGTACGGATGCGGCTGCTAGTCTGCATTGCACCGCAACACGAATACTCGCGGGTCGCAAGGCAGGATTTCTCGTGAGCCAGAGCCACGCCAAGAAGGATCGAGCCGTCCACCCCCGGGCAGGGCAGGTCATGTCCGGTGCGGACATCATCGTGCAGGTGCTGGCCGACGAGGGCGTGGACACTATCTTCGGCTACAGCGGCGGCGCGATCCTGCCGACCTACGATGCCGTGTTCCGCTTCAACCAGGCCCATGCGGACGCCGACGGCGCCGGTGCGCCGATGCCGCTGATCGTCCCGGCCAACGAGCAGGGCGCAGGGTTCATGGCCGCCGGCTATGCGCGGGCCAGCGGCCGCGTCGGTGTGTGCATGGTCACGTCAGGTCCGGGCGCGACGAACACCGTCACGCCGGTGCGCGACAGCGCGGCGGACTCGGTGCCGATCGTGGTCATCTGCGGCCAGGTGCCGACGGCTGCCATCGGCAGTGACGGATTCCAGGAGGCGCCCGTCGCGAACATCATGGGTTCGGTGGCAAAGCACTGCTTCCTGGTCACCGAGCCGGAACGGCTCGAGGCGACGATCCGCACTGCGTTCGAGATTGCGCGCACCGGCCGCCCCGGCCCGGTGGTGGTTGACGTCCCGAAGGACGTGCAGAACTGGCAGGGTCCGTTCAAGGGCGAGGGGCACCTCGATGTGCGCGGTTATCGCCATCGCATGAAGGCCCTCGAGAAGAATTCTCTCTCGGACAAGCAGGCGGACGCATTCCTCGCCATGCTGGGTGACTCGAAGCGGCCGCTGATCTACGCGGGCGGCGGGGTCATCAACGGCAACGGCGCGGAGGAGCTTGGGCGCTTCACGGCGGAACTGGGCATTCCGGTCGTCACTACACTGATGGGCATCGGCGCCATCGATACGACCCACCCGCTCGCGCTTCGAATGCTTGGCATGCACGGGACTGCATTCGCCAACTACGCGGTGGACGACTGCGATTTCCTGATCGCGCTCGGCGCCCGCTTTGACGATCGCGTCGCCGGCGTTCCGGAGCAGTTCGCGCCGAACGCGAAGAAAATCGCCCACATCGACGTGGACGCCTCCGAGATCAACAAGGTCAAGCGCGTGCAGTGGAGCCACGTCGGGTTGCTGCCCGCCGCTCTCAGCGCATTGAGAGCGCGCGCGAAGCAGGCGGGTTTCAACCGCGACTGGTCGGCGTGGCAGGCGCACGTCGATGCGCTCAGGCAGCGGCACGCGATGAACTACGATCGCGACAGCGAGCTGATCCAGCCGTACTACGTGATCGAGGAGATCAACCGCCTGACCAGGGGCAAGGCGATCATTGCGACCGGCGTCGGCCAGCACCAGATGTGGGCCGCGCAGTA
The DNA here is from genome assembly GCA_022865595.1 of Steroidobacteraceae bacterium. Lineage (GTDB taxonomy): Bacteria > Pseudomonadota > Gammaproteobacteria > Steroidobacterales > Steroidobacteraceae > RPQJ01. The sequence goes on from JALHTE010000328.1 coordinate 5,585, forward strand.
CTTTGATTTCCGCGAGCCGAGGCTGTGGCTCACATCCGGCAGCATGGGCACGATGGGCTTCGGCCTGCCCGCGGCGATCGGCGCGCAGTTCGCCCGGCGTGACCGATTGGTGATCGACATCGATGGCGACGCCAGCATCCGCATGAACCTGGGCGAGCTCGAGACGGTCACGACCTACGACCTGCCGGTCAAGGTGGTGGTGCTGAACAACTTCGGCGACGGCATGGTCAAGC
>JALHTE010000329.1 GCA_022865595.1 Steroidobacteraceae bacterium
ATGCCGAATCACTTCCACCTGGTCGCTGCGTCCAGGGCCGCTGGTGACTTCAGCCGCTGGATGCACTGGCTCCTTACGACCCATGGCCAGCACTTTCACATCGAGCACGGCAGCTCGGGCCGCGTTTGGCAGGGGCGCTACAAGGCATTCCTGATCCAGCACGACGCCCACCTGCTGACGGTCATGCGATATGTCGAGCGAAACGCGCTGCGAGCTGGACTGACCGAAAGCGCCGAGGACTGGCCGTGGGGCAGCCTCGCCTGGCGACTGGGTCGCGCATGCGGTCCCAATCTTACTGACCCTCCCGTACCACTGCCCTCGGACTGGACCAGGCACGTCAATGCTCCGCAAACTCCAAAAGAGTTGGAGGCGTTGCGGGCCTGTGTGAACTGCCAGAAGCCATATGGCGACGCCGCCTGGGCCGACGATGCGACCCGGACCCTGGGCGCAGTACCCGCCAGGCGTGGCCGCGGGCGGCCGAGAAGCACCGATGCAATGTTGGGAGCCCCGCGCCGGAACGGCAGCAGAAAATAGGGGAATGTCCCCTATTTCCTCTCCCGCGACGGCGGGAAAAAGGAGAATGTCCCCTATTCCTCGTCGGCTCGCCCGGCGCGCTTGCGGTCATGTTCCTTCAGCGCCCGCTTGCGCAGGCGGATCGACGCCGGCGTGATCTCCACGAGCTCGTCGTCTTCGATGAACTCCATCGCCTGCTCCAGCGTGTAGCGGATCGGCGGCGTGAGCACGATGTTCTCGTCGCGGCCCGAGGCGCGCACGTTCGTGAGCTTCTTGCCCTTGAGCGGATTCACCACGAGATCGTTGTCGCGGCTGTGGATGCCGACGATCTGGCCCTCGTAGACCTCATCGCCGTGGGCAACCATCAGGCGCCCGCGCTCCTGCAGGTTGAAGAGCGAATAACCGAGCACCGTGCCCTGGCCGTTCGAGATCATCACGCCGTTCTGGCGCGCCGCAATCGCCTTGTCCAGCACGGGCGCGTAGTGGTCGAACACGTGGAACAGCAGCCCCAGGCCCGAGGTGGTCGTGCGGAACTCGGTCTGGAACCCGATCAGTCCGCGCGCCGGAATCACGTAGTCGAGACGCACGCGTCCCTTGCCGTCCGGGTGCATGGCCTGCAGCTGGCCACCGCGACTGCCAAGCGCGGTCATCACGCCGCCCTGGCTCGAGTCCTCGATGTCCACCGCCAGGATCTCGTACGGCTCGTTCGGTACGCCGTCGATTTCCTTGATCACCACGCGCGGCCGTGAAACCGCGATCTCGTAGCCTTCGCGACGCATGTTCTCCAGCAGCACGCCCAGGTGCAGCTCGCCACGCCCGTAGACCTGGAACTTGTCGGGATCCTCGGTCTCCTCGACCCTCAGCGCCACATTGGTCAGCGCTTCGCGCAGCAGCCGCTCACGGATCTGCCGACTGGTGAGGTACTTGCCCTCCTTGCCCGCGAACGGCGAGGTGTTGACCTCGAACGTCATGCCGATGGTCGGCTCGTCCACCACCAGCGGCGGCAAGGCCTCGGGCCTGGACGGGTCGCACAAGGTATCGGAGACCGCCGGGATCTCGATGCCGGCGAATGCGACGATGTCGCCCGCATCCACTGAATCGACCTCGATGCGGTCGAGGCCGTGGAAGCCGAGCACCTGCACCACGCGCTCGTTCCGCGCCCGGCCCTGTCGGTCGACGACCGTGACCTGCATGCCTTTCTTCAGGGTTCCCCGCTTGATGCGGCCGATGCCGATCGCGCCCACGTAGCTCGAATAGTCGAGCTGCGAGACCTGCAACTGCAGCGGCCCGTCGAGATCGACGTCGGGCGGCGGGCAGTGCTTGACGATGGTCTCGAACAGCGTCGTCATGTCGCCGCCGCGATGGCCGGGATCGTAGGTCGCGAAGCCCTGGATCGCCGAGGTGTAGATCACCGGGAAGTCGAGCTGCTCCTCGGTCGCGCCCAGGCGATCGAACAGGTCGAAGGTCTGGTCCAGCACCCAGTTCGGGCGCGCCTCGTGGCGGTCGATCTTGTTGATGACCACGATCGGGCGCAGTCCGTGCGCAAAAGCCTTCTGTGTGACGAAGCGGGTCTGCGGCATCGGCCCGTCGACCGCATCGACCAGCAGCAGCACCGAATCCACCATCGAGAGCACGCGTTCGACCTCACCGCCAAAATCGGCGTGCCCCGGCGTATCGACGATGTTGATGCGGTAGTCGTTCCACCGGATCGCGGTGTTCTTCGCGAGGATCGTGATGCC